>JABFXX010000257.1 GCA_013368795.1 Kofleriaceae bacterium | reverse complement strand
GTGGCTGGGCGAGCTCGGCAAGCTCGTCGATCGGCAAGTCGACCGTCAGCCCCGCGTCGACGCCTGCCGCGGCGGCGCGCGCCGCGAACGCCGCAGGGCCCATCACGAAGATCGGGTTGTAGTAGCCGAACAGCACGATCGGCGTGTCGATGCCGCGGCGGCGCAGCTCGGCGACCGCATCGAGCGCGCCCGGCAAGCTGCCGCCCGCCTCGAGTGCGCGCTCCATCGCACGCTGGATCGACGGACCGTCCGCCGATGGATCGGAGAACGGCACACCGAGCTCGATCACGTCGGCGCCGGCACGGCAGGCCGCCTCGACGACCGCGATCGACGTCTGCGGATCCGGGTCGGCGAACGTCAGGTACGCGACGAGCGCGGCGCGCTTCTGCGAGGCCGCGTTCTCGAACGCAGCGCGCAGGCGACTCACGATGCAGCTCCCGCGCGGATCACGACTGACCTCGCGCGACGATCGCGACGCGCAGCTGTCCCGCGGTCACGATCGCGCGCCGTGCGACGAGCGTGACGCGACGTGGACCGTGCATGCGCGTGACGAGCGCGATCAGCCGGCGGCCATCGCGCGGCATGACGGCGCGACCGAACGACGTGCGCGCCGAGCTCCCCTGCAACGATTCCGATGCGAGCACCTCTCGATCATCGGCACGAATCGCACCGTCGAGGTTGGTCGCCGCACCGCGATCGTCCGCCGGGATCGGCCGGCTGTCGTCGGTCTCCTCGGGCTTGGTCGAAGGGCGTACGATCGCCGGCCGGCACTCGTCGCCGGCGAGCACGTCGTCTGGCTTCGCGCTCGATCTCACGACTGCCTCCTTGGAGCGATGTGCTTCGCGTTCGACCTCACGACTGCCTCCTTTGAGCGATCGTGACCATGTCCTTGTCGCCGCGGCCCGACAGGCCGACGATGACGATCGGGTCGCGCTTGCCGGTCGCCTTCACGGCCTCGTCGAGCGCCGCGATCGCGTGCGCCGTCTCGAGCGCGCAGATGATGCCCTCGGTGCGCGCGAGCCGCTCGAGCGCGTGCAGCGCCTCGTCGTCGGTGCGCGAGATGTACGTGACCGCGCCGGAGTCCTTCCAGTGCGAGTGCTCTGGGCCGACGCCGGGATAGTCGAGCCCTGCGCTGATCGAGTGCGCGTGCGCGATCTGGCCGAGCTTGGCCTCCTCGGTGTGCGTCAGCACGTAGCTCTTGCTGCCGTGGAGCACGCCGACGCGTCCCGCGCCGAGCGTCGCCGCGTGACGGCCGCTCTCGACGCCCTCGCCTGCCGCCTCGACGCCGAACAGCTTCACCGTCTTGTCGCCGACGAACGGCGCGAACAGGCCCGCCGCGTTGCTGCCGCCACCGACGCACGCGATCAGCGCGTCGGGCAGCACCTTCGCCTGGTCGAGGATCTGCGACCGCGCCTCGCGGCCGATCACGCTCTGCAGGTCGCGCACGAGCCACGGATACGGATGCGGGCCCGCGACCGAGCCGATCAGATAGAACGTGTCGCCGACGTTGGTCACCCAGTCGCGCAGCGCCTCGTTCATCGCGTCCTTGAGCGTGCGCGTGCCGCTCGTGACGCCGTGGACCTTCGCGCCGAGCAGCTTCATGCGCTCGACGTTGAGTGCCTGACGC
Source organism: Kofleriaceae bacterium (assembly GCA_013368795.1). GTDB lineage: Bacteria > Myxococcota_A > Polyangia > Haliangiales > Haliangiaceae > JABFXX01. The sequence continues at coordinate 9,424 of JABFXX010000257.1, read as the reverse complement.
ACGACGTCCTCGGCGCCCATGTAGATCTCGCACGGCAGGCCGAACAGTGCGGCGACCGTCGCGGTCGCGACGCCGTGCTGTCCCGCGCCGGTCTCGGCGATCAGCCGGCGCTTGCCCATGCGGCGCGCGAGCACCGCCTGGCCGATGCAGTTGTTGATCTTGTGTGCGCCCGTGTGATTGAGGTCCTCGCGCTTCAAATAGACCTGCGCGCCAACCTCCGCCGACAGACGCCTCGCGTGATAGAGGCGCGACGGCCGACCGACGTAGTCCGCGAGCAGCGCGTCGACCTCGGCCCAGAACGACGCATCGGTGCGCGCGGCGCGCCACGCCGCATCGAGCTCGTTGATCGCGGGCATCAGCGTCTCGGCGACATACTGGCCGCCGAACTCGCCGAACCGTCCGTTGACGGGCTCGATGAGCCGGGCGATTTCGTCGGCGGTCGACATCGATCCTTCGGTACCATGCCCAGCGTGGACTCGCGAGACAAGCTGCGCGCGTTTGCACGGCGGGTGTCGGAGGTCGCGTGCGAGCTGGCCATCGTGCGCGATCCTCGTTTCGACGAGCGCCGTTCGCGCATCATCGACGGCGCCATCGCGATCGACCTCCTGAACCCGCTGCACGTGGTGTCCTGGCGCGTCGATGTCGAGCACTCCGTGCTCGTCGACCTCTTGCAGCCGACGCTGCTCGGCACCGCAGGCTGGCTCGGCCGCATCGATGTCGTGCGCACGATGCTCGCGGCCGGCGTCGATCCAGCGGCGCCCGACCGCGATGGAATCACGCCGATCGATCGCACGATTTGCGCGTGGGTGACCACCGACCTCCACGTCGCGTGTGTCGAGGCGATGCTCGATGCGGGCGCGACGCCGCTGCCATCGCATGGTGCGAGCCTGCGCTGCGAGGCCGTCGGCGACCCGGCCGGCATCGCGATCGCCGAGCTGCTCGCACGCCGCGCGACCCGCGCCGAGCTGCGCGCGGAGTTTGCGAGCATCGCCGAGGTGCTGCGCGAGAACGCAGTGCCCGGCATGCCGCTCGACTGAGCCGCCCGTCATAGGAGGCAAGCGCGCGGCAGCGATGTCAGCGCGGCGCGCGGGTCGCGGCGAGAAACGCGTCGAGCTTTGCTGCGTCCTTGATGCCCGGGCCGGCCTCGACGCCCGACGCGACGTCGACGGCCCACGGATCGACGGTCGCGATCGCATCGGCGACGTTGTCGGGCCGAAGGCCCCCGGCGAGCACGACCTGCATGCGCGGAAACCGCTCGCGGGCCTCGCGTGCGAGGTTCCAGTCGAACTTCGCGCCGGCGCCGCCGCGGCCGGGAGTCGGCGCATCGAGCAAGATTGCCTCGACCGGCCAGACATCGAGGCGCTCGATATCGCGCCGGGAGCCGACCGGCACGGCCTTCCACACCGGGCGATAGACCGCGCGCGAGATGCGCTGGACCTGATCGGGATCCTCGTCGCCGTGGAGCTGGATGATGTCGAGGTCGACCTGCGCGGTGACGGCGAGCACCTCGTCGACGTCGGGATCGACGAACACGCCGACGAGCTTCGACGTGCCGGCGCCGCGTGCGACGCTCGCGAGCATCGGTGCGCGTTCTGGGTCGACGTAGCGCTTGGAGCGTGGCCAGAAGTTCAGCCCGATGAAGTCAGCGCCTGCCGCAGAGACGCGCGCTGCATCGTCGGGCAACGTGACGCCGCAGATCTTCACGCGCGTCATCGCGAGCCTCGATCAGCGCTGCGTGCCATCGTCAGACTCTAGCGCGAGCACGGTCAAAACGCGCCGGCAGTACGCGATGCGCGGGTCGGCCCCCTCGCAAGAGTCCGGCCGACTGCACGCGATGCGCAGAAATGGGGTCGGACCCCGTTACGCCAGGAGCTCGCGAAGGGCCTGGCCCGGCGATGGCTGGCGCATCAGATGCTCTCCGACGAGGACCGCATGGGCGCCGGCCTCGCCGAGCGCACGGACATCGGCGCTGCTGCGGATGCCGCTCTCGCCGACGAGGATCGTATCGACGGGGACGCGCGGCGCGATCTTCGCGGTGAGCGTCATGTCCATCGTGAACGTCTTGAGGTCGCGATGGTTCACGCCGAGGATCGATGCGCCTGCAGCGAGCGCGACGTCGGCCTCCGCGAGATCGTGGACCTCGACGAGCGCGGCGAGGCCGTAGTCCGCGGCTGCGGCGGCGAGCTCGCCCAGCTGTGCCTCGGAGAGCGCGGCGACGATCAGGAGCACGGCATCGGCACCTGCGGCGCGTGCTTCCGCGATCTGGTAGGGGTCGATCGTGAAGTCCTTGCGAAGCAGCGGTAGCGACACGCGCTCGCGGACCCGCGCGAGGAACGCGAGGTCGCCGGCGAAGTACTGCTTGTCGGTGAGGACCGAGAGCGCCGCGGCACCACCGGCGGCGTAGTCGGCCGCGATCTCGGCGGGGTCGGCATCGGGACGGATCGGGCCGGCCGACGGCGAGGCGCGCTTGATCTCGGCGAGCACGCGGACGGGCGCACCTGCGGGACGGCGAAGCGCGCCGGCAAACGAGCGCAGCGGACCGGCGGTGCGGGCAGCGGCATCGACGGCGGAGAACGAGCGCGCGGCCTTCGCAGCGGCGACCTCGTCGCGCTTGGTCGCGAGGATCTTGTCGAGGATCGTGCTCACGAACACCTCGAGGTTAGCGCGAGGTACCCGTCGAGGATCGTGCACGCGCACGGCGATCGTGCGGCGCGCATCATTCGACCCCGATGAAGTCGTGCGGCGACAGGGCGTCGAGCGCGCCGAGGTCGGTCTCGGCCGTCGCCATGCTGACCTCGCGCCACTTGTGCAGCACGAGACGCGCGGCACCGGACGTGACGGCGCCGACGGCGCGCATGTACTGATCGGGCAGCCGATCGAGCTGGAACATGCCGGGCTCGAGGAGCTCGAGGCCGAGTGCGGCGGTCATCGCGGAGGCGCGAAGGCCGGCCTCGAGCCGCTCGCCAGCGCCGATCTCGCGACCGGCGAGGATGCGGCGCATGATCGCCGCGTTGTGTGGCGCGTCTCCGCCGGCGAGGCCTGCGGGATCGACCTCGCGCACGCCGAACGACGCGGGCGACAGCGAGAGGACGCGCACCTCGGAGGGCTCCGCGTCCCACAGTGCGACGTGGGTCTCGCCGCGGACGGCGATCTCGTCGATGTTGCCGGCACCGTGGACGACCGCGGCGCGGCGAAGGCCGAGTGCGCCGAGTGCGGCGGCGACGTGCTCGCACCACTTGCGATCGAACACGCCGACGACCTGATGGCGCACGTTGGCGGGGTTCGTCAGCGGGCCGAGCAGGTTGAAGATCGTGCGCGTGCCGAGCTCCTTGCGGGGCCCGCCGACGTGACGCGTCGCCGCGTGGAACCGAGGCGCGAACGCGAAGCCGATGCCCGCGCGCGACAGGCAGCGCTCGACGACGGGCGCTTCGGTGTCGGCGACGATGCCGAGTGCCTCGAGCACGTCGGCCGAGCCGCACTTCGACGACAGCGCGCGGTTGCCGTGCTTGGCGACGACGCCACCGCATGCGGCGATGAGGATCGCGGCGAGTGTCGAGATATTGATCGTGCCTGCGCCGTCGCCGCCGGTGCCGCACGTGTCGATGCCGCGTGCCTCGTCGGGACACGCGAGCGGCGTCGCGCGGCTGCGCATCGCGGCGGCGGCACCGACGAGCTCGTCGACCGCCTCCCCTTTTGCGCGCAGCGCGATCAGGAGGCCGCCGATCTGCGCGTTCGTCGCCTGACCGTCCATGATCATGCCGACGACCTCGGCCATCTCGGCGCGCGACAGGTCCTTGCGCTCGAGCGCGCGACCGATCGCCTTGACGATGGGCACCGTCACGACCGTGCGCGCTCCAGGAAGTTCGCGAGCAGCTTCTTGCCCGCCGTCGTCATGATCGACTCGGGATGGAACTGCACGCCCTCGACGAGGTGCTGCTTGTGGCGCACGCCCATGATCTCGTCCTCCCAGGTCTTCGCGGTCACCTCGAGCACGTCGGGCAGCGAGTCCGGCGCGATCACGAGCGAGTGGTAGCGCGTCGCGACGAACGGGTTCTCCGCCCCGGCGAACAGGCCCTTCTCGTCGTGGAAGATCTTCGACGTCTTGCCGTGCATGATCCGCGGCGCGCGCACGATGCGGCCGCCGAACACCTGGCCGATGCACTGATGACCGAGGCAGACGCCGAGGAGCGGAATCTGCCCGGCGTACGTGCGGATCACGTCCATCGAGATGCCGGCCTCGTTCGGCGTGCACGGTCCGGGCGAGATGACGACCGCGTCGGGCTCGCGCTGGCCGACGGCCTCGACGGAGAGCGCGTCGTTGCGCTCGACCGCGACCTCGGCGCCGAGCTCGCCCAGGTACTGGGCGAGGTTGTACGTGAACGAGTCGTAGTTATCGATCAGCAGGACCTTCACGACGCGACCTCTTTGGCCGTGCGGGCCATCGCGACGGCGCGCAGCACGGCGCGCGCCTTGTTCACCGTCTCCTGGTACTCGAGCTCGGGCACCGAATCAGCGACGAGCCCCGCGCCCGCCTGCACGTAGATCGTGTCGCCGTGGCTGACAAGCGTGCGGATCGCGATCGCGAGGTCCAGATTGCCGGTGTAGCTGACGTAGCCGACGGCACCGCCGTAGATGCCGCGCTGATGTGGCTCGAGCTCGTCGATGATCTCCATCGCGCGAATCTTCGGCGCGCCCGACAGCGTGCCCGCCGGGAACGCCGCACGCAGCACGTCGAGCCAGGTCTTGCCCGGCGCGATCGTGCCGACGACGTGCGACGTCATGTGCATGACGTGCGAGTAGCGCTCGATCACCATCTGCTCGGCAACGTGCACCGAGCCGACCTCGGCGACGCGGCCGACATCGTTGCGGCCCAGATCGATCAGCATCAAGTGCTCGGCGCGCTCCTTCGGATCGGCGAGCAGCTCGGCGGCGAGCTCCTCGTCGTGCGCCGTGTTGTGCCCGCGCGGCCGCGTGCCGGCGATCGGCCGCACCTCGACGCGTCCCTCCGACAGCCTCACGAGCGTCTCCGGCGACGCGCCGGTCACCGACGCCTCGGGGAAATGCAGGTGGAACATGTACGGCGACGGGTTGATCACGCGCAGCGCCCGGTAGACGTCGAGCGCGCGCGCCCCCGCGGCGGGCTCGGAGAACCGCTGCGACAGCACGACCTGGAACGCGTCGCCGGCGAGGATGTACTCCTTCACGCGGTCGACGGCGGTGATGAAGTCCTCCTGCGTGAACGACGACGGCGGCGTCGCGATCGACGGCCGCTCGCCGACGCGCGGCGTCTCGAGCTCGGGCAGCGGCCGGCGCGGCGCGCGCAGCTTCGCGACGATCGCATCGATCCGCGCGCACGCTCGCTCGTACGCGACCTCGGCGCGCTCGGGCCGTGCGACGTACGGCGTCGCGACGACCTTCAGCGTCTGGCGCAGGTTGTCGAAGATCAGCAGCGTGTCCGTGATGACCATCGCGAGCGGCGGCAGCTCGAGCCCGGGCCGCGCACGCGCCGGCAGATCCTCGAACGCGCGCACGCAGTCGTACGCGATCCAGCCGACGGCGCCGCCCCAGAATCGCGGCAGGCCGGGCACGTCGACCGGACGCATCTCGCCGAGCACCTCCGCGAGTGCCGCGGTCGGATCGGGCGTCGCCCACTCGGCGTTGCGCGGCGGACCGCCGCCGTCGACGTCGTACCAGGTCACCTGAGCGGTGCCGGCGGCCCACTTCACGACGGCGCGCGGCGCGACGCCGACGAACGAGTACGCGGCCCACGTCGCGCCACCGACGACCGACTCGAGCAGGAAGCTGTGCTCGCCTGCGCCGAGTGCCGCGTAGGCGGAGACCGGCGTGTCGCCATCGGCGAGTAGCTCGCGGTAGACGGGGATGAGGTTGCCGCGCGCGGCGGCCGCGACGAACTCCTCGCGGCTGGGCGTGTACGGGCTCGCGGTCATCGACCGACCTCCGACGGCGAACGTGTCGCCGTGCGGCGCGGCTTGTCCGGGCCGGACGTCATCGTCCGTCCTCCGGCCGCGACGCATTCGCCGTGGCGCGGCTTGTCCGGGCCGGACGTCATCGTCCGACCTCCGGCCGCGACGCATTCGCCGTGCGGCTCGGTTTGTCCGGGCCTGACGTCATTGTTCGACCTCGCGGCTCGTCCCGACATCCTGTCGCCTGTCCTCGCAGCTGACTGCGCGCATCCGGATCTCGTTATAGCGCATGACATGCGCCTCCGGCTTCCACGCGGTGCCGCCGATCGCGGCACTAAGTTGGCGTCACCGCTCGCGATCCGAGCCGCGTTTTGAACACGTTCATTTTCTCGATTGACTAACATTTGAACGTGTTCAAATTAGAGCCAGCGCCGCCGGTCGGCGCAGGAGCTCGTCATGAACGCAAGCCCTTCCTCCCTCGCCCGCCGCGCCGGTCGCATCGCGTTCGGCGTGGTGCTCTTCCTCGGCATGCTGGTGCTCGCGGTGTTCGCGATCCACTACGGGTTTCGCGAGATGCCGGTCCACGCCTGGCAGATCCTGCTCGGTACGTGGCTCACGGCGTTCGCGACCGCGGCCGTCGTGCGGACGGTGACCGACTGTATCGCCGCGAGCGATCTTGCCGACGATCACCCGTGGGTCCCAGCGGGCGAGCTTACCGACGACCACGAGCGTGTCGCCGCGGGCGAGCTCGCCGACGAGCGCCAGCGCGTCGCTGCGCTCGTGCTGCCGGCGATCGGCATCGCCCTGATCGCACCGCTCACCGTGCATGCGATCGTGGTCCTCCTCGTGAACCTCGACCACGTGGCGACGTGGAGCCTCCTCCGCCACGCGCTCGAGCAGTTCGACGGCTGGGCCGTGGCGTCCCTCGCGCTCACCGGTCCTGCCCACGTCACGTTCGCGGCGCTCGTCGGCGTGCGCGCGAACAGGCTCGCGAAGGGCGCGATCCCGGTCACGGTGAAGACGATCTACTTGGCGACGGTGATCGCAGCGTGCGTTCCGGGCATCCTGGTCGTGGTGCCGCCGTTTGTCGTCGCGTTGACCGGTCTCCCGATGCTGCCCCTCCTGTACTGGATGGAGGGAGTCGCCGAGCGCGATCGCGAGCCGCGCATCGCGTTGCCGACCGCCGTCGCACGGGTGGCGTGATGACAGCACGTGCTCCGAGGAAGCCGGCCAAGGCCGCGAGCGCCGCGAAACCCGTGAGCGCGGCGAAACCCGCGAGCGCCGCGAAACCCGCGAGCGCCGCGAAGGCCGCCCGCGTCGCCAAGCCCGCGAGGGCTGGCCGCGCGTCGAAGCGGCTGCCGGACGAGAAGAAGCGCGACGCGACCCGCCGCCACCTCGTCGAGCGCGCGCTCGCGCTGTTCCAGGAGCGCGGCGTCGAAGGCACGACCATGCGCGACATCGCGAAGGCCGCGGGCATGTCGCTCGGCGCGGCGTACTACTACTTCCCGTCGAAGGAAGCGCTCGTCTTCGCGTTCTACGAGGACAACCAGGCTGCCGGCGAACGACTCGAGCTGCGCGGCAGCCTGCGTGACCAGCTCGGCGCCCTGCTCCACACGAAGCTGCGCTCCATCCACGACCAGCGCCACATGCTGGGCACGATCGTCCAGCGCCTGATCGATCCCGGCGATCCGCTGTCGGTGTTCTCCGCGCAGAGCCGGGCGATCCGCGAGCGCTCGATCGAGGTGTTCGCGAAGCCACTTCGCGAGGCGGGGCTGCCGGCCGAGAGCGTCGGCGTGGCGGCGCACGCGCTGTGGCTGTTTCAGCTCGGGATCATGCTCGTCTACATCAACGATGCGAGCCCGGCCCAGAAGCGTACGCATGGGCTCGTGGATGACGCGCTCGACATGCTCGTGCCGATGGTCCCTCTGCTGGCAACCCCGATCGGCGCGGGATTGGTCGCGAAAGTGAGCGCGGCGCTCGCGCGCGCAGGTATCTCGCTCGCGGAGCGGGACAGCACGTCCACACCGGGCACGGGTTCGGTGTAAGACTTCGCGCATGCACCCCGCCCTCGCGAAGACGATCGCCGACGTCGACCCCGAAATCGCTGAGCTGATCACCAGCGAAGAGAAGCGCCAGCGCGACTCGATTCGCCTGATCGCGTCGGAGAACTACGTGTCGGGAGCCGTCCTCGCCGCGACCGGCTCCGTGCTCACGAACAAGTACAGCGAGGGCTATCCGGGCAAGCGCTACTACGAGGGCCAGCAGTACATCGACAAGGTCGAGCAGCTCTGCGTCGACCGCGCGAAGTCGCTGTTCGGCGTCGACCACGCGAACCCGCAGCCGTACTCCGGCTCGCCGGCGAACCTCGCCGTCTACTTCGCGTTCCTCAAGCCGGGCGACACCGTGATGGGCATGGCGCTTCCCGCAGGCGGTCACCTCACCCACGGCTGGAACGTCTCGATCACGGGCTCCTACTTCAAGAGCGTGCAGTACGGCGTGCGCCGCGACACCCATCGCGTCGACATGGACGAGGTGCGCGAGCTCGCCCGCAAGGAGCGCCCCAAGCTCATGTACTGCGGCGGCACCGCGATCCCGCGCACGATCGACTTCGCCGCATTCGGCGAGATCGCAAAGGAAGTCGGCGCCATGCTCTGCGCCGACATCGCGCACATCGCCGGCCTCGTCGCCGCGGGCGCGCATCCGTCGCCGGTGTCGGTCGCCGACGTCGTGTCGACGACGACGCACAAGACGCTGCGCGGTCCGCGCGGCGGCATGCTGATGTGCAAGGCCGATCACGCGAAGGCGATCGATCGCGCCGTGTTCCCTGGCCTCCAGGGCGGTCCGCACAACCACACGACGGCGGGCATCGCGGTCGCGCTGCGCGAGGCGGCGACGGCCGACTTCAAGACGTACGCCCATCAGATCGTCGCCAACGCGAAGGCGCTCGCGGCCGCGCTCGTCGAGCGTGGCTTCACGCTGATCACCGGCGGCACCGACAACCACCTCATCCTCGTCGACCTGACGAGCAAGAACGTCTCCGGCAAGATCGCCGCGAAGGCTCTCGACGCGAGCGGCATCGAGCTCAACTACAACTCGGTGCCGTTCGACACGCGCAAGCCGTTCGACCCGTCGGGCATCCGCATCGGCACGCCGGCCGTCACGAGCCGCGGCATGAAGGAAGCGGAGATGCGCCAGATCGCGGCGTGGATGGATCAGGTCGTCAGCGCGCCGTCGGACGCCGCGCTGCACGCGAAGATCGCGGGCGAGGTTCGCGAGCTCTGCGCGAAGTTCCCGGCGCCTGGCATCCTCGTCTGATGGACGGTTCGCGGCCGCCTGGCCGCGATCGCTCGATGTCGCTCGAGGGCTCGCGATTGCTGCGCCACGATCGGAACGGATCGCCGGCGCTGCGCCCGCGCATTCGGTCCGTTTTGTCGCGAGCTCCTGCGCGCAGTTCTCGCCGAAATCGATCGCGCCGGCGGCCGCCGATGTCGCTCGACCGC
>JABFXX010000415.1 GCA_013368795.1 Kofleriaceae bacterium | reverse complement strand
CTCGTGCGCACACGCCAGGCGCGAGCGGCTCGACGCCGCTTCGCCCGCCAACTCCAGGCTCGTCGGGCGCGCTGCCGATCCAGCGTCCCGGCACGCCGCCGCAGCGCCCGAGCACGCCGTCGCAGCGCTCGACGCCGCCGTCCCAACCGCCGCCCGTGCGCGAGTCGTCGACGAGGATCCCGACGCTGCCGACCCAGCCGCTGCCCAAGGCGTCGCCGGCATTCGACGAGCGGCTCGCGCTCCGCGAGGCACTCATGAGCCTCCACGAGAAGAACTGGAGCGCGGCCAAGACCGCCCTCAGCACGCTCGCGGTGAAGGTCCCGCACTCGAAGCAGTACCGATCACTTCTGTGCTACGCGCGCGGTCGCGAGGCCGACGCCGCCGGTCACGGCGACGAGGCGCTGCTCGAGTACCAGCGTGCACTCGAGCTCGATCCCCAGCTCGAGCTCGCGAAGCAGGCGATGGCCGAGCTGACGCGCCGCCGCTAGTCCGCGGTGTTATAGTCGCGCCGAAGCATGGGGCGTGTCATCGGGATCGATCTCGGCACCACGAACTCGTGTGTGGCCGTGCTCGAAGGCGGCGAACCCGTGGTCATCCACAACCAGGAAGGTGGCCGCACGACGCCATCGATGGTGTCGTGGAATGCCGACGGTGAAGTCGTCGTCGGTGCCGCGAGCAAGCGGCAGATGGTCACGAATCCGCAGCGCACGGTGTTCGGCGTCAAGCGCCTGATCGGTCGCAAGGCCAACGATGGCGACGTCGCGGCGCTCGCGCGCCGGCTCCCGTACAAGGTCGTCTCCGTACGCAACGGCGATGCGTGGGTCGACATCGCGGGCACGCCGCGCTCGCCGCAGGAGATCTCGGCTCACGTACTCGCGAAGATGAAGCGCGTCGCCGAGGACTACCTCGGCCAGTCCGTCACCGAGGCCGTCGTCACGGTGCCCGCGTACTTCGACGACGCCCAGCGCCAGGCCACCAAGGACGCCGGCAAGATCGCCGGGCTCACGGTCCGCCAGATCCTCAACGAGCCGACCGCGGCCGCGCTCGCGTACGGCCTCCATCACCAGAACAACCAGCGCATCGCCGTGTTCGATCTCGGCGGTGGCACGTTCGACATCTCGATCCTCGCGATCGAGAACGGCGTGTTCGAGGTCCTCTCGACGTACGGCGACACGTCGCTCGGCGGCGACGACTTCGACCGCGTCATCATCGACCTGCTCGCCGACGAGTTCTATAAGCAGTACGCGATCGACCTGCGCGGCGACTCGGTCGCGCTGCAGCGCCTCAAGGAGGCCGCCGAGCGCGCCAAGATCGAGCTGTCGTCGGCGATGACGACCGACGTGAACCTGCCGTTCATCGCGGCCGGTCCAGAAGGGCCGCTGCACCTCATGCGCGAGCTCGAACGCGGCCAGCTCGAGCGCGCCTGCAAGCAGCTATTCGAGCGGCTCGAGGCGCCATGTCAGCGCGCGCTCGCCGAGGCGCACTGCACGCCGGCCGACATCGATCAGGTCCTGCTCGTCGGTGGCATGACGCGCATGCCGGCCGTGCAGGAGAGGGCCGAGCGCATCTTCGGCCGGCCCGGCAGCAAGGGCGTCAATCCCGACGAGATCGTCGCGATGGGCGCCGCCGTGCACTCGGGCATCATGGGCGGTGAGCTCCAGGAGGTCGTGCTCCTGGACGTCACGCCGCACAACATGGGCGTCAAGGTCGCGGGCGACCGCATGTCGGTCGTGATCCAGTCCAACACGAGCATCCCGACGCGCGCGAAGAAGGTCTTCGCGACGACCGAGGACAACCAGACGTTCGTCGCGATCGAGATCTATCAGGGCGAGCACGAGCTGGCCTCGAGGAACCGTCGCCTGGGCCGCTTCGTGCTCGGCGATCTCGCGGTCGCGCCGCGTGGCCGGACCAAGGTCGAGGTCAGCTTCACGCTCGATGCCGACGGCATCCTCGAGGTCTCCGCGGTCGAGGTCGGCACCGGCCGGGCTTCGACCGTCACGATCGAGGCTTCGAGCGGCCTGACGCAGGACGAGATCAACGCGCTGGCTGCGCGCCAGCAGCAGTTTCATCGCTAGCGTCCGGCGGCCGCCTGCTCGCCGATGGTTCTATAAGCAGCTCCGACTCGAAGCGTCCGGTTCCCGTGTCAGGCTGGGGCATGCGGAGCGTCTTGGCGTTGGCGATCGTCGCGTGCATCTCTGCAACGAGCTTCGGCGAGCGGTTGCCAGCGAAGCGCAGTGAGCTCGCCGGAACGTGGGTCACGGACAACTACGTCTACAAGCTCGGCCGCGATGGCCGCTACTCGGTGACCTTGCCGGACGGCCGAACGCGGACAGGACGATGGTCGATCCTCGAGCGCCACATCATCGAGATGATCAGCGACGACGACAAGGAAGCCGGCTTCTACCGCATGCTGAAGCGGACCACGGATGCGGATGGCGCGACGTCGCTCGTGATGGCCGGCCCGTCCTACGCCTTGACGGCGACGCCGCGGCGTTGTCCGTGCACGACGTTCGTGCGCCGCAAGTAACAGCCGAGTCGGGGTCAGTCAGGGCGGCGGATCCGGAGCCGAATCCAGGTACCGTGGGCCCAGGTCAGGGCGGCG
>JABFXX010000471.1 GCA_013368795.1 Kofleriaceae bacterium | reverse complement strand
CAGCGCGTCGTTCACCGAGACCGCACCGCGCGAGGCGACCGAGAAGCGCGGCTTCTACGTGCTCGGGGCGAGCGCCGTGCTGCTGCTCGGCGGCTACATCACGTCGACGATCTCGCGCGACGCCGCCGACGAGGCGCGCGATATCAACCGCGTCGAACGCGCGCGCGATCCGTTGCGACCGCTGTCGGAGACGGGTGCGATCGCGCCGGTGCGCACGCGCGCTGACTTCGAGGACGCGCGCGACAAGGCCTCGCGGTTCGCCATCATCTCCGACGTCGCGTACGCGGCCGGCCTCGTCACGGCCGGCGTCGGCGCGTACTTCCTCTACAAGGGCGCGCGCGAGCGCACCGACGTGCCGCCTCCGTTCGCGGTCGCGCCGACGCGCGGCGGTGTGTTCGTCGCGAAGGAGATCGCATGGTGAAGCTCGCGCTCGCGATCTCGCTCGTGCTCGGCCTCGGCGTCGCGTCGTGCACACTGTTCGACGAGGATCCGCCCGATGACTCGTGCGAGGTGGATACCGACTGCTTCCGTGCGCAGGGCGAGGTCTGCAACCAGATGACGCACGAGTGCGAGGTGCGATCCGACGCAGGAGTCGACGCGCCATGAAGCTCGTCACCACGACGCTCGTCCTCGCGGTCGCCGGTACAGCTCACGCCGGTGGCCTGCAGCGCCCCAACGGCATCTCGGCGCGTGGCGTCGGCATGGGTGGCGCGTTCGTCGCGTTCGCCGACGATGCGACCGCGATCTACTTCAACCCCGCGGCGCTCGACGCGATGGCGCCGGAGATCATGGTCGGCGGCGAGCTCGTCTATGGGCCTCGCACGTACACGCCGATCGGCGGTCCCGACCAGAGCACGACGATCGTGGCGCCGGTGCCGAGCATCGGTCTTGTCGGCCGCCTCGGTGATTCCGATCGGCCGTCGCGCCTGACGTTCGGCCTCGGCGTGTTCAACACGTTCGGCGGCGATGTGACGTACGACAAGACGGGCAATCCCGCGCTCGACGCGACGCGCGACATCGTGATCGAGCTCGACGGCTCGGTCGCGCTGCACGTCAGCGATCGCTTCAGCGTCGGCGCCGGCATCCGGCTCGGCCTCGGCCTGTTCCATGTCGAGTCGACGATGCTGCCGTTCGACGCGACGCTGTCGGCCAACGGCGTCGGCGCCGGGATGTCGCTCTCGGCGCTCGTCCGGCCGACGGACCGCCTGCGCATCGGCCTTGCCTGGCACTCGCCGCTGAACGTCACGACGAAGGGCACGGGCGAGTTCGACTTCAGCGGCGTCCCGACGACCGACACGATCGAGCACGAGCAGCACTGGCCGCAGTGGGCGTCGCTCGGCGTCGGCTATCAGGCGACGCAGGATTTGCGTCTGGCGGCCCAGGTCGACTGGACGCAGTGGTCGAACACCGACGAGATCACCGTCGTGTTCCCGGCCGGCGCGCTGCCCGACCAGATCTATCCAGAGTACTGGCGCGATTCGTGGACAGTGCGCGCCGGCGGCGAATACGCGATATCGCCGCTCGCCGCGCTGCGTGCCGGTGCCTACTTCGACCAGTACGCAGTACCCGATCAGTCACTCGAGCGGCAGTACCTCGACTCGAACAAGGTCGGCGTGTCCGCGGGTGCGAGCTTTCATGCATCGCAGTGGCGGTTCGACATGGCGGTCGACGGCATCGTCCCGTCGACGCGTACCGTCGAGAACAACGCCGCCGAGGTGATGAACTTCACTCCGCTGGTCAACAAGGCGCCCGGCGACCACCGCGGCACGTTGATCACGTTCGAGTTGGCGGCAGCGCGTCAATTCTGAACAAACGACATCTCCTAGACTTAGCCCCTGCTGGCTGGTTAAGATGTGCAGTTGGGGGGTTGTGAGAACCATAGCGCTAGCTCTGCTCTCGCTCGCCGGTTGTATTGACGAGTTCAACGGGTCGAACGTCCAGCTCGACCTCGCGGCACCTACGCCTGCGCAGGCGCCGCTTGGACTCGCTCCACTCGCCGACGAGCTTCCCGGCAACATTCACTTCACGCTCTACGCGTTCCGCGAATACGTAGACGAGCAGGGCAAGCCGGTCGGCTCGCTGTTCGAGCTCCAGCAGTTCGAGATCCACCACGCCGTCGATCTCGCATCGCCTTGCTACATCGACGTCGGCGAGCACGTTCCGTTCCCGGGCGTGCACGTCAGCAAGTTCGTCGACAAGATGAAAGAGGCGACCGGCATCGACGACATCGCGAATCCGCCGGCGTCGGCGACCGAGCGCCAGAAGATCGAGCTCGCGACCGCGATCGAACGCGGCGAGAACGTCAACAAGCTCGCCGCCGACGGCGGACCGAAGGCACTGACGACGGTCTCCGACGGCGGCTATCCGGCGGTCGCCGCGAGCTGCACGGACACCAACGGCATCCCCCCGCCGATGTGCATCGACGACGACGCGAACGCGCGCCGGCTCGCCGCGTGTCAGGCCGCGTGGAGTGGTGACAAGAGCTACTACGAAGGAACGGACCGCGTGCTGACGCTGCCGCTCAATGGCAGCGTCGCCGGGTTCGTCACCGGCATGAACCCGGTCAACCTCGGCGACATCGGCGGCGCGCAGTTCTTCGTCGACGAGGAGCTCGACGACTTCGACGGGTTCGCGATCTACTGGCAGTACGACGACGCGAACCACGACGGCATGCCCGACTACCCGGCGAACGTGCCCATGGCCGATCGCAACAAGCTCGGCGTGCAGTTCCTGTTCGGTCGCCCCGACAAGCCTACGCGCGGCGTGATCCACGCGCACATGACGAACCTGACCGACCCGTTCATCACGGCGGAGCTCGCGATCTTCACGAACCTCAACGAGGACGACGTCCACTTCTAAGGAGTCAGATGCGCAAGCCAACCATCCTCCTAACGTTGTTGTCTGCGTCCCTCGGAGTGGCACAGACCTCCTGCAACCAGGTCGAGTGTGCCGACGGAACCATCGAACGTGACGGCAAGTGCGTCGCGGCGTCGGACAACTTCGATCCGACGATGTGCGGACCGTTCACGGAGCTGCAGGGCGACAAGTGCGTGCCGACGTTCCCGCCGACGGTGTGCGAGGACGGCAGCACGCTTCCGGAGGTCGACCCGGAGACCGGCGTGACGACGTGCAAGGGAACCGGGCCCGCGCCCGGTTGTGGCGGTTCGCTCGCATGTCCTGCAGGCACGAGCGCGACCAAGCTGACCATCTGCGGTCAGATCTACGACTTCAAGGACAACTCGAAATTCGCGGCGGCGGGTGCGGAAGGCATGAGGTGTGATCCGGCGGCGCCGGCGACGAGCGGACCGTGCGCGCTCCAGATCCTGGCGTTCGACGCCGACAAGTTCGCGCGGACGCCGACGACCGCGCCGCCGCTGTCGGTCGGTGACGTCTACATCGACGATTGCGGCCGCTATCGCCTCACCGACATCGAGACGAGCGGCACCAGCCCGTACATCGGGCTCGGGTTCGACGATGCGGGCATGACGCTCGGCCCCAATGGCGTCACGGTCACCGTCGGTGTCGCGACGGCGAAGCCGCCCGCGCGCTACCTCAAGGACTTCGAGGCCTGGATCGTCAATCAGACGACGATCGGTGCATGGCAGACGAGCGGCGGTCCGCCGCTGTCGGGTGGCATCTACGCGCCCGTGTTCCGGCAGCACCGCAAGGGCTTCGGCGATCAGTACGCGAATCAGAGCGGCGTGTCGTTCACGCGGATGGGCAACCCGGACACGACGAACGACTACTACTTCCCGACGGCCGATACCGGCAGGAACATGATCGACACGGCCGCGAGCGCGACCGGCGCCAATGGTACCGTCCTCGTGACCGCCGCCACCATCGACGAAAGCCTCGCCTACAGCGGCACCGGCGGGCTCGGCGCGGGTTGCCGCTGGGAGCCGCACGCGGGCGCATCGCTGCCCGGCATCGTGTTCATCCAGGTGTTCCGCAAGATCGACGCGGTCGTCGGAGGACCATGCAACGACTGAGCTCCACGCTCGTCCTCGCCGCGCTGGTTGTTTCGTCGTCGGCCTTCGCCGATCCGACGAGCGGCGTCGATTCCGTGATGTTCCGGCCGTCGTACGACACGAACGGCATCTTCGGCGTCGAGGGTGCGCGCCTCATGCCGAAGCGGGACATCTCGTTCAAGTTCCTCGCCGGCTACGCGAAGTCGCCGATCGATGCGGCCGTTCCCGGCATCGGCTCGGGGATCGGCGACTCGACGAAGGACTCGATCCTCGATTACCTCATCACGCTCGATCTGACGTTCGGCATGTCGATCACCGATCGCGTCGCGATCGGCTTCGACGTCGGCGCGTATCGCACGGCGACGGGCCTGGGTTACGGCAAGCGCGGCCGCTACGGCGCCGGCGGTGTCATCGCGACACCGTCGACCGGTCTCCAGGCGCTGCGGCCGCTGTCGAACATCGATCCCTCGGCGAGCCCCGATGACCCCAGCGCCTATCTCGGCGACGGTCTCTCGGGACCGCTCGACACGCGCGCGGGACTCAAGATCGGTCTCGTCCAGGACACGAAGCTGGCGATCGCGCTGATCGGCACCGTCGTGCTGCCGTTCGGCGACGACTACATGCTGCTCGGCGATCGCAACCTCGTCTACGAACCGAAGCTCGCGCTCGAGCTCCGGCAGGATCGCATTCACGCGACGAAGCTCGTCGCGAACCTCGGCGCTCGCATCCGCAATCGCACGGTGCTCGAGGGCTACGACACGCAGGACTCGATGCAGACGGCCGACGACGCCAAGGTCTTCCTCGACGTCGGCTCTGAGATCATCGCCGGTGTCGGCGGCATGTACGAGCTGTCGCCGCGCGCGCTCGTCGCCGCCGAGGCACAGGCGTTCATCCCGCTGCCGAACGCGATCGGATACGGCAAGTGCACGCGCGCGAACGGCCTGTCGTGCAAGACGATCGACGACGACGACTACTTCTCGGGCGCGAAGGCCGGCGACCTCGCCGTGCTCGCCTCGGCGGGCCTCAACCTGCGCATCAACGCGGACATCACCGCGAACCTCATGCTGAGCGCCGGCCCGGTCGGCGATCGCGGTGACGACTACCGCATCACGACGGGCCTCGTGTGGTCGCCGCAGCCCGCTGGCGTCGCTGCGCCCGGTCGCAACGATCACGATGGCGACGGCATCCCCGACGCCGTCGACGCGTGTGTCGACGAGGCCGAGGACAAGGACGGCTTCCAGGACGAGGACGGCTGCGCCGACGCCGACAACGACGGCGATGGCATCCCGGACGGTCAGGACGATTGCCCGAACGAGCCGGAGGACAAGGACGGCTATCAGGACGGCGACGGTTGCCCCGAGCGCGACAACGACTCCGACGGCGTTCCCGACGCGGCAGACAAGTGTCCCAACGAGGCCGAGGACATGGACGGCTTCGAGGACGACGACGGCTGCCCCGATCAGGACAACGACGGCGACGGGTTCCCCGATGCCAAGGACAAGTGCCCGAACGACCCCGAGAGGGTCAACGGCTTCGAGGATGACGACGGCTGCCCCGACGCCCAGGCGACGACCGGTCCCGAGGAGCGTGCCGATCGCATCGACCTCAAGGGCCAGCAGGTCTCGTTCGACCGACAGAACCGGCTGACGCCGGCGGCCAAGGCGCTGCTCGGCCAGGCCGCGGCGATCATCAAGAACCGCAAGCTGACGATCCGCGTCGAGGTCCACGTCGAGCTCGGCACGAAGTCCAACGCCGCGGTCGCGATTCGCAACCAGAAGGCGAAGGACAAGCAGGCGACGCAGAAGCGCGCGCAGGCGATCCTCGAGTACCTGGTCTCGCAGGGCGTCGCGCCGTCGCAGGTGCAGGCCGTCGGCATCGGCTCCGATCGTCCGCTCGGCACGGCAGCACCGACCGATCCGATCAACGAACGCGTCGACCTGATCAAGGCGCAGCAGTCGGGGGGTAACCCGTGATCAAGAAGTCCGTCTGGACGGCCGCACTCCTTGGCGTCACGAGCCTCACCGGCACGGCGGTCGCGCAGGTCAGCGACGTCGAGGTCCCGACGATCGTCCCGACGAGCGTCATCGAGGCGGGCGAGACGACGGATGAAGGCGGCGACGAGGCACTCGATCTCGCCAACATCGTGCAGTCAGCCGCCAAGGGCGTGACGACGGTGCAGGAGGCGCCCGCGATCGTCACGGTCATCACGGCCGACGAGATCAAGGAGCGTCAGTACCAGAACCTCGCCGACCTCTACGACGGCGTGCCCGGCTGGCAGCGCATCGGTCTCGCGCACTCGAACATGATCGTGCCGATCGTTCGCGGGCAGGTCCAAGCAGTCCAGTTCCTCCACGATGGCGTGTCGCTGTTCGACCCGTTCGTGAACATTCCGGTCGCCAATCGTGTCCAGCCGATGGAGACGATCAAGCGAGTCGAAATGATCACGGGTCCGGGCGGCGTGCTCTGGGGCTCGAACTCGCTGCTCGGTATCTTGAACGTCATCACGAAGGATGCCGAGGACGTCGAGGGTGTCGAGGTCGGCGGCTCGGCGGGCGACGGCAAGGGCGATCGCATGATGGCGCGCGCCTACGTGATGGCCGGCAAGTCCGATGTCCTCGACGGCAAGCTCAAGGTGTTCGCCCACGGCAGCGTCGAGACCTATCAGGGCGCGAACCTCGAGAATCCGCTGCTCGTGTTCCACGAGCCGCTGCCGCAGCCGAACTCGCTCAACAAGTACGGCCCGCTGACGACGACGCAGGAGGCGCAGTCGCTCGCGGTCAACCTCGACGGCAAGGTGACGTGGGGCAAGCTGAAGCTGCGCGCCCAGTACCAGGTCGGCAAGACGTACAAGCCGATGGGCCTCTCCGGCCAACCGGTGCGCGACGCGTCGACCGACCCGCGGTGGGACGGCGTCACGTTCAGCGACATGTACGATCCCGACGGGACCGGGCGGAAGAACGCGTTCAACACGTTCGATCGCTACGCGGTCCTCGAGTACCAGGACCGGCTCGCGAACGGCAAGGCCGGCATCACGATGCGCGGCTACATGCAGGAGTTCCTCCGCAGCTTCGAGGCACTGCAGGTGCTCGCGCCGCAGTCGCTCCTCATCGGCGGCCTCGCATTCAACACGGACCTCAAGAGCTACCGCGCGGGTGCGGCGTTCGACGGCGACGTCGACCTGAAGCCCGCGCGCATCCTGTACGGCGCCGAGGCGTTCCACGAGTGGAAGCCGATCACGACGACGAGCTCGCTCCAGGGCGAGGGCTCGCAGGCCAACTTCCTCGCGCCGGCCGACCTGACGCGCCTACCGATTCCGTGTCCGCGTCAGTTCGACACGACGACGATGACGCGCGTGCCGGTCCCCGGCTGCCCGCTGACGTTCGCGTACGACGCGAGCCGCACCGTCGTCGGCGCGTATATCAACCCGCAGGTCCGGCCGAGCAAGAAGCTGATCCTCGACGCCGGTGCGCGTGTCCAGGTCGCGCCCGAGGCCGGCGGCTCCGTCGGTTATCCGGTCAACTACACGCTGGGCGGAGCCATCGTCTACAACTTCATTCCGAACTGGCACATCAAGGTCAACTACACGCAGGGCTTCCGCCCGCCGGTGTTCAACAACACCTCGTCGAACGGTGAAGGCGTCGTCATCACCGGTGACCCGAACCTGCTCGTCGAGAAGTCCGACGCGACGCAGGTCGAAGTCAACGCCCGTATCTTCAAGGGCGACCGGCGGATCCGCGAGCTCTCGTTCCGCGTCGACGGGAGCTACACGCGCATCAACAACCTGATCCAGGTGACGACCGGCTCGTACAAGAACTCCGGTGATCGCGGCATCTCCTCGGTCGAGTTCCTCGGCAAGCTCTACGTCCAGGGCGGCCACCGCATCGAGCTCGCCTACACCTGGATGCGCGCGGCGACCGCCGACCGCGGTCTGCTCAAGTCGCTGCCCGAGCACTGGTTCAACCTGTCGACGGTGTTCAACCTGGTGACCAACAAGCTCTCGGCGACGACGAACCTCAGGGTCATCGGCGCGGCCGAAGACCCGAACCGCCTGGTCGAGTACCGCGGCGCGACCTACGACGCGACGGGTAACCCGATGGGCGTCGTCGACGTGCTCCCGACCGACCTCGTCCTCGACCGGCTCCCGCCGAGCGCCGAGGTTTCGGCCGGCCTGACGCTCACGCCCGTCGACAAGCTGTCGATCCGGGCGACCGTCTACAACGCGTTCATGTCGCACAGCTACCAGCCGGACGTGTACTTCGACTACGAGCCGCACCTGGAGTATCTGCCGAATCCGTATGAGGGCTTTCGCGCGTATCTTTCGGCCCTCTACCAGTACTGATTGTTCGGCACTCAAATCGTCGGGGGACGCTGTTCCCTGATATGATTCGGGGGCTTGTCGAAACGGCGCGTTCTCGCGATCTCTTCCGACCTCGACCAGCTCCGCCGTATCGTCGCGACACTCGAGCGCGCCGGTGCCGAGGTGGACGCAGTTCGGAGTCCGTCCGCCATTGCCGCAGACGTGATCCCGCATCGCTACGTGTTCTACGCGATGACGGACGCGAACCTGGAGGCGCTCGCACAGCTCGTGCCGAAGCTGCGCGAGCGGGCGCACGTCGCGATCGTGACGCCGAAGGCCGCGCTGTCGGATCTCACGAAGTACCTGCGCGACGATCGGATCAACCACGTCATCGTCGGCGAGGATCTCGAGAACGGTGTGTTCGTCACCGCGCAGAAGCTGCTGACGGGCGACATCTTCGGCATCGAGAAGTACCTGCCGCCGAACACGCCCGTGCACTACGCACGGCTCCGCGACTTCGAGGGCCGCGGCAAGGCGATCCAGACGGTGCTCGACTTCGCCGAGGAGTCGAAGATGCGCCGCCAGGTGCGCAGCGCGATCGGTCAGGTCTGCGAAGAGCTCCTGATGAACGCACTGTACGACGCGCCCGTCGATGCAGATGGACGCCAGGTGTTCGCCGAGATCGATCCTCACGACCGCACGAAGACGCGCTCGCCGCGTCCGGTGTCGATCCGCTACGCCGCGACCGACGACATGTTCGCGGTCGCCGTCCGCGATCGATTCGGCCGGCTCGCGAAGAACACGATCCTCGCGTACATCGACAAGTGCATCACCTCGCCGAACCAGATCGACCGCAAGACGTACGGCGCCGGCCTCGGGCTCTATCTCGTCGCGAACGCCGCGGCGACGTACGTCGTCAATGTCGCCTACGGCATCGCGACCGAGGTCGTGTGCACGTTCGATCGCGGCGCGAAGACTCCGCTTCGGCTCGTCGGCGTGTTCGTTCACCCGGGTGGCGCCGAGATGCTGAAGCAGGGGCCGACACCCGAGTCGGTAGACCAGGATCTATCGCGTGGCTGAACGCCAGTTCGGTCCGTACCGACTGGTCAGGCAGATCGCCGTCGGCGGAATGGCAGAGATCCATCTCGCCAAGACAAAAGGCATCGCGGGCTTCGAGAAGTACGTCGCCCTCAAGATGATCCATCCCAACTTCGCCGAGGACGAGCAGTTCATCCAGATGCTCGTCGACGAGGCGAAGATCGCCGTGCAGCTCAATCACGGCAACATCGCGCAGACGTTCGACCTCGGCCGCGTCGGCGACACGTACTACATCACGATGGAGTACGTCGACGGCGCGGATCTCTACAAGATCCTGCGCAAGAGCTCGGAGATCGACGCCGAGATGCCGCTCGACGTGTGCGCGTTCATCGCGAAGGAGATCGCGAGCGCGCTCGATCACGCGCATCGCAAGCGAGATCACACGGGCAAGGCGCTCGGCATCGTCCATCGCGACGTGTCGCCGCAGAACGTGCTCGTCAGCTTCGCCGGCGAGGTGAAGCTCGTCGACTTCGGCATCGCGAAGGCGACGATGAAGGCACGCCAGACCGCGGTCGGCGTGATCAAGGGCAAGTACTACTACATGAGCCCCGAGCAGGCGTGGGGCGATCAGATCGACTACCGCTCCGACATCTTCTCGGCGGGCATCGTGCTCTACGAGATGATCACGGGGCAGATGCTCTATCTCGAGGAGGATCTGCACAAGCTCCTCGACATGGCGCGCAGGGCTGACATCGCGCCGCCGTCGACGCTGCGCAAGGGCGTCCCGCCGCAGCTCGAGAAGATCGTGATGCACGCGCTGCAGAAGGAGCGCGGCGATCGCTATCAGAGCGCGAGCGACTTCGCGGCCGACCTCGAGCGATTCCTCCACACGTACTCGCCCGTGTTCACCGCGGCGAAGGTCGCCGGCCTCATCAAGAACATCATCGGCGGTCCGATCGAGATCCCCGATGGCGGCGACTACGACGTCGAGGTGCGCGACGGCCCGATCGCGACGCACACGCTCGACTCGAAGGACCTCATCCTCGACAAGGAAGAGCTCCACGACGAGAACAGCGTCATCTTCCGCGTCGACGACCTCAAGCCGAAGCAGGCGACGCCGCCGCCGAAGCGGCCGACCGGCTCGCCCGAGGGTCGCGTCACGCGTCAGGCCGATCTGAACCAGATCGCGCCGCGCCAGCCGACCCCACCGACGGGTGCGGCGCGGACGCCTGCGAAGCAGCCGGCACCCGCGCGCGTGACGCCGAAGCCGCGCGATCCAAACGAGTCGACGCGCCAGGTCGAGCCGGTGCCGCCGAATCCTCTGACCGAGGACAGCGGCCTGCTCGGCATCAAGACGCCGCCACCGCCCGCGGGACCGACGTGGGCGCGCCACGATTCGGAGTCGACGCATCCGGGCGTCGAGAATGTCGGCGAGAGCACGATGATCACGTCGGCGTCGGGCCGTGCGGCGTTCGGCGGCGGCGGCTTCATGATGGACGTCGCGACCGAGGATGGCGTCGACGCGACCGTCGTGTCGTCGGGACCGCCGAGCGCGCCCGCGCCGGATCTCGAGCCGGATACCTCGGACGAAGCGCTCGACGACGACGAAGACGACGAGGACGCCGACACGCTCGGCGGCGGCGAGGACGGCCCGACGATCCAGCGCGACTTCACCGCGAAGCCGAAGGTCGCTGCCAAGCGCGCGCCCGCGCCGCCCGCGCTCGCCGCGAAGATCCACGCACCCGCGGTGAGCGAGCTGCGCAAGCCGCGTGCATCGCGCAAGACAGATCGGA
>JABFXX010000418.1 GCA_013368795.1 Kofleriaceae bacterium | reverse complement strand
GATCGAACGGCGACGCTGACGACATCGAGCGTGCCCACGTGGGTTCCGCGAACGCAGGAGCGAGCGAACGGCGACGCTGAAGACAAAGAGCGTGCCCACG
Organism: Kofleriaceae bacterium; assembly: GCA_013368795.1. GTDB lineage: Bacteria > Myxococcota_A > Polyangia > Haliangiales > Haliangiaceae > JABFXX01. Next base: position 11,000 of record JABFXX010000418.1, on the reverse strand, counting down.
TGGGTTCCGCGAACCATGAGCGGTCGAGCGGCGACGGTGAAGCACCGAGCCGGCGCCCCAGCGTGTGCCGAACGCTCGTTGGCGCGCATCAGAGTGCGCTGATGCCGAGCGCTGCTGCGAAGCCGACGCCGAACAGCGCAAGCGCCCACACCACGTAGCGAACCGCCGACGAGCGACGGGGCTCGGCGACAGATTCGGTCACCGGCGCCGCCGGCTGCACGGATTCGCGCACGGGGACCGCGAGCGGAACCTTTGCAGCGGCGGTCTCGAGCGATGGCAGCTCGGTGCCCGAGCCGACCGCGAACCGGACAGTCAGCGGTCGAATCCGTTCGGGCGCTGGCCAGATGCCAACCTGCGCCGGCGAGCCCGGACGCGGAAGCGAGACCTCTGCCTTCGGCGGCGCGATGACCATCGCATCGACCGCGTGCTCGATCTCCTCGGCGATCGCCTGCTCGATCGAAGCCGTCGGACCGACAGGCGACACCGGCGTCTTCGATGACGGACCGCTCGCTGGCAACGGCATGCCCGGAAGTCCGAACGAGTCGCCAGCCTTCGACGGCGGACGCGTCGTACCAGTCGCGAGGCCGCGCGGCGTCTCGATGCGCGTGAAGTCGTCGCTCGATGCGCTCGTCTTCATGCCACCGCGCGGAGGCTTACCCGTCGGCATCGGCGGGGTGCCACGCGGCGGCGTGCGGCGCGCCGGTAACCCCGCGGGTGTGGGATCGCGCGAGATGTTGTCATCGTGATCGCGCGACCGCTCCTCGGTCTGCGTGTCATGCGCTTGGGTCTTGGCGTGCGCGTCGGCCGTCGCGTTCGTCGCGGACTTCGCGCGCCCGTCGGCCGTCGCGTTTGCCTCGACCTTCGCGTGCGCGTCGGCCGTCGCGTTCGCGGGCTTCGCGCGCCCGGGCCCCGACGAGACCTTGCGCTGCAACTCCGGCGGCGGCGTCCCACGCAGCGGGGTCTTGCGCTGCACCTGTCGCAGCGGTGCGATCGATGCAGCGGCGGTGAGCGGGACGCCGTGCGGTGGCGTGCGCAGGGTCGCGGGCGTACCGATCAGCGTCGGCGCCGTTGTTGGCGTGGTGCGCGACGGAGTCTCCGCGGGCGTACCGATCAGCGTCGGCACCGTCGTTGGCGTGGTCCGCGCCGACGTCTCGCCGGTCGGCGTCGTCCGCGACGGGATCGCGCTGAATGTCGTCGGCGTATCGCGCGGGCCGAACATCGGATCGCGCTGCGGCGGCGGGCCGAACGTCGTGGGCGTGTCGTGCGGGGTTGCCGACGCGATGCGCGGCGGCGCCTGATCGATCCACGTCGCATCGTCGCCGTAATCGAGCTGCGACTCCTCGAGATCGAGCGCCGAGCCGCGCGCGACGTCGAGCGACGAGCTCGATGCGGCGGGTACGTCGATGCTGCCCGACGCCGGCACATCCATCGTGCCGAGCGCGAGGCCGCGCGCGGCATCGAGGATGAAGGCGAGCGCCTCGTCGAGGTCGTCGACATCGAGGCGATCCTTCGGATCCTGCGCGAGCGCCTTCATGACGACGCGATCGAGTGCGGGCGGGACATCGACGTGGGACGACATGAGCGCGGGCTCGGTGCCGAGCAGCGCCATCAGCATCGATGCCGGGCCGTTCGCGTCGGCGCCGTACGGGCGAACGCCGGTGATCATCTCGTAGATGATCACGCCGAGCGCGAAGACATCCGAGCGGCCGTTACAGGAGCCGCCGAGCATCTGCTCGGGGGACATGTAGTCGTACGTGCCGACGAGCTGGCCGGCGATCGTGAGCGCCGGATTCATGACGTCGCTCGCGTCGAGCATCTTCGCGATGCCGAAATCGAGGACCTTGACGTAGTCGGCTTCGAGCGCGTGGCGTTCGAGGTGGATGTTGGCGGGCTTGAGATCGCGGTGGATGATCTGGAACGCGTGCGCTTCGCGCAGGGAGCTGCAGACGCCGCGCGCGATCGCGGCGACGCGCTGCCACGGCAGGCGACCGTGACGCGTGAAGAGCGTATAGAGGCTCTCGCCGCGCAGGAGCTCCATGACGATGTAGCGCGTGCCATCGGCGGAGTGGCCGACGTCGTACATGGTGATCGTGTGTGGATCGCGAAGGCGCGCGAGGGCGCCGGCCTCGCGGCGAAAGCGCTCGACGACCGACGCGTCGTCGGCGATCTCGGAATGTAGGACTTTGAGCGCGACCTCGCGGCCCATGACGAGATCCGTTGCGCGATAAATCGCGCCGAACCCACCTTCAGCGAGCTTTTGCTCGATGCGGTAGCGTCCGTCGAGAACTGCTCCGTTTCTCATCCTGCTCTTACAAACGGATCAAAAGCGCGGAGTATTTATTTCTGATTCGCGAGGCGCATCGCGAGCTTCCACCGCTCGGGCAGTGGGAAGTTTTTGCCACAGCCGACGTAGGGGAGCGCTACAACGGGCCGAGCGCGTCGACGTCGCGCTGCGTGGCGGTGCGCAGCCAGACCAGATACTCGGCGAGCAGATCGCGATCGACGATCGAGAGATCCTTGTCGAAGCGCGGCATCTCGCTGTGATCGGGTCCCAGGTGGATCGCTGCCTTCGGATTGCCGACGAAGCTCGTGAACCAATCGCGGCTGCCGAGGCTCGCGAGACCTGGGCCCGAGCCACCCGCGATGCCTTCGTCGAGGCTGTGGCAGTCGGTGCACGCCTTGTCGAAGATCGTCTTGCCGCGATCGCGCTTTGCGGCATCGACATCGGTCGCGCCGGTCTGCGCGTAGAGGATCTCGGTGAGCTCGTCGACCTCGGTGTCGCTCATGTCGACGGGCTTCATCGCGTCGTCGGTCTTCGCGAGCTTCGTCTTGCCCCAGTACGCGTCGCCGCTCGGTGCTTTGAGGAAACCCTTGATCCACGCGCGCGTGTGAAAGCCCGGCGCGATGATCGGTCCCTTGCGATCCGTGCTCGAGGCATCGTGACAGCCAGCGCAGCGCTGTGCGTAGAGCGTGCGCGCGCGGTACATCGGCGCGGTCGTGAAGAGATCCTGCGGTCCGGTCGCGGGCACGCCGTTCGCCGCGGCGAATGCGCGGGCGCGGCTCGCGTGCATGTCTTCCTGGTGCTGGCGCCTGGCGAGTGCCTCGTCGCCCGCGTCCGCGAGAAACGACGTCGCGGTCAGCGCGACGATCACGACGAGCACGCCAGCGAGCGCGCCGAGCCAGGGCAGCCGCTTGCGCGGATCGACGATCGGGCCTCGATCGACGAGCGGCAGTGCGATGAGGAAGCCCGCGACGATCGCCGGCGCGATCATCGCAACGATTTGCTCGGCCGAGCCTGCGATCGCGCGCAGCGCGAACAGCCAGCGGAAGTACCAGAGCGGACGCGCGTCGTACGCGGCGGCCGGATCGGCGGGCGCTGCGAGCTCGGCGCCGTGACTCGACACGACGTACGCGAGCAGCAGCGAGAGGATGATCGCCATCGCGGTGACATCGCGCAGCGACTGCCGCGGCCAGCGCGCGACGCCGCTCGCCTTGCTGTCGCGCGCGCCGCGACGATCCCAGCGCGGCGTCAGGCCATGACGCTTCGCGAGCACGACGTGGCCGATCGCGGCGAGCAGGAACACACCGGGCAGCACGATGACGTGGAGCGCGTAGAAGCGGGTCAGCGTCAGGTTGCCGTACTCGTTGCCCCCGATCGCGAGCTTCTTGATCATGCCGCCGACGATCGGCGTGCCCGCGGCGATGCCGATCTCGACCTGGTTCGCCCAGTAACCCGCCTGATCCCAGCGCAGCACGTAGCCGGTGATCGTGAAGCCGAGCACGAGCAGGAGCAGGAGGATGCCGAGCCACCACGTCAGCTCGCGCGGCTTCTTGTACGCGCCATAGAGCGCGGTCTGCACGAGGTGGAGGCCGCACACGATCACGAGCGCGGACGCGCCGTGGACATGGAGGCCGCGGACGAACCAGCCGCCCGGCATCCGATCCTGCACGTATGCGACGGACGCCCACGCGTCGGTCGTCGACGGCGCGTAGAACGCGGCGAGCGCCGCACCGGTGACCGCCTCGACGGCGAGCAGCATGACGAGCGACCAGCCGAGGACGTACGCGAACGAGACACCCGGCACCGTCGACGGAGCGCGCTGCCCACCGCCGAGCCGCTCCGCGAGCCACGCCTTCACGCGGGCTCCCGCGTCGGGATATCGAGCTTGTAGCGCACCCAGGTGAGGCGCAGCCGGCCATCGACGACCTCGATCGGCAACGGATCGAGCCCGCGCTTGGCCGGACCGGCACCGACGGTCTCGCCGCCGTCGCCGAACCGCGAGTCGTGGCACGGACAGAGGAACGTCTTGCCGTCGTAGCCGACCGGACAACCGAGGTGCGGACAGACCGCGGAGAGCGCCTCGGGCTTGCCGGCCTTCATGCGGACATAGGCCGCGCCGAGCACGACGTCGCGCGCGGTCGTCCACGCATCGCGGACCTCCGGTGCGACGACATCGATCTTCGTCCAGCCCTGACTGACACCGCCGGCCGGCCCGACATCGAGCGGATCCCGTGGCGTCGTCACCGTCTGCGTCCGCGATGGGTGCACGACGAGCGACAACGCGGGCAGCGCGATCGCCGCGCCGACCGCGCCGCCGATCCCGCACGTAGCGAGCTTCAGGAACTTCCGGCGGTCGGGACCGTCGTCGCTCATCACTGTAACGGTAACAGAGCGAGACCGGCCGCTTCACGTTTCAGCCCGCGCGACCGAAGGCGAAACAATGTTGCAGAGAATGGCTGCGCAGCGATCGCTCAGCCCATCGTGCGCTCTTCGCGCTCCTGATCCTCTTTACACTTGATGCACAGGGTGGTTTCGGGACGCGCTTCGAGGCGCTTCTTGCCGATCGGCTCTTCGCACACCTCGCACACGCCGAACGTTCCATCGTCGATCTTCTTCAGCGCGAGATCGAGCTTCGATAGGAGGCTCTTCTCGCGGCCGCGAAGGCGGAACTCGAACGACTGGAGGTACTCGCTCGACGCGAGGTCCATCTCGTCCGGCAGGTCGTTGGTGTCGAGAGCCATGTTCTCGACCGCCAGCATCTCGCGGGCGCGTTCGAGTACAGCCTTGCGCTTCTCCTCGAGGAGCTCCTGAAACTTCTTCAGCTCCTTCTTGGTGAGCGTCTTCGATGACGTTGCTGCTGTGGTGCTCATGGGGCCCTCAAAAGGCGCGACAGGATAGTGACGACCTCCTACCGTGGCAATGCCTTTCCGGCGAGATCCACCAGGATACCCAGGGGGGTCCCTTGACAGGAACTCCTGTATCCATCGAAACTAACGCGGCTATGGCAGGGTCGGACAAGCGCAAGCAGTCTCTCTACTTTCCCGAAGACATGCTGAAGGAAATCCAAGACGAAGCGACCCGGCAAGACCGGTCACTCTCCTGGATCGTCCAGAAAGCATGGAAGATCGCTCGGAAAGAGATCATGAAGTACCCGTCGGTGAATGAGTTCCCCGGCGAAGAAGACGAGAAAGAGATCGCCTGAGCACTCGCTGGGCCTACGCCATCGGCAGGGATGGCAGCCCACTTTTTTACGAGCTCTGGGGAGATCAACAGCATCTCCCACGTAGCGAGGTTGAGCATCGAGCGAACACGCCGATGCTCTTGTGTGACGGGATCGGCTGCGACGGCTACGTCTGGCGCTACCTCCGTCAGGACCTGACCGACCGGGTCGGGCTTCATCCGCATTATCGTGGCCACGGCCGAACCGCGGCGCCGCGCGACCCCGCTCGCGTGACGATCGAGGATCTGGCTGATGACGTCGCGTGCGTGCTCGATGATGCCCAGGTCGATCGGGCAATTCTCATCGGTCATTCGATGGGGGTGCAGGTCGCACTCGAGACGTATCGCCGCCACGCCGAACGCGTCGCTGGGCTCGTTCTGATCTGCGGTGCATCGTCGCATCCGCTGCGGACGTTCCGCGGGTCGGCCACACTCGAAGAGCTCCTGCCGATGTTCCAGAAGTGGATCCATCGCGTGCCTCGGGTGGTCAACCGCGTCACCCGCACGCTCTTGCCGACGCGCCTCGCGTACGAGGTCGCGAGTCGGCTCGAGATCCGGCGCGAGCTGGTCGAGCCAAACGACTTCATGCCCTACCTCGAGGGAATGGCTCGAATCGACGCGCGGTTGTTCGTCGCGATGTTGTCATCCGCAGGTCAGCACTCCGCCGACGACCTGCTTCCGTCGATCGCCGTCCCGACGCTCGTCGTCGCAGGCGAACGAGACGGCTTCACACCTCCTGAGCGTTCTCGTGCGATGGCCGAGGCCATCCCGGGTGCTCAGCTGCTCGAGATCCCCAATGGCTCTCACACCGCTCCGATCGAGCGGCCCCATCTGGTCGACTCGACGATTCGCGATTTTGTGGCAAGGAGAATCGATTCGGCTGACGCTATGCACCGGGAGTGAGATGCAGCTGCATCGACCTCCTGGGGTCAGTCGATCCCTCGAACGGTTAGGCCCCGGTTAGTTCTGAACATGAATCGATAGTCACCTTGTTACGACCGTTTTTTTCGAGGGGTTCCGTTCGGAATTTCATCGCTTTTGAAAAAGCGATCAGGCAAGGTCGCGGTCCATCGCACCGCGACCTTACGGGGGAAAAGTAAAGGCACACGATGCGAGACCAGGACAAAGAAGCCATGGAAACCGACAAGTCAATGACACGCCCTGTCCTCCGTCGGCCCGATGACGACAACGATGGCCTCGTTGCTTTGCCGCCCGTTCCGCTGGTTCGCCAGCGGCTCCGCGTGTCGGTCAAGGAGTTCGCCACGTCTCAGCCGGGCCGTCGAGCAGCAGCCCTCGCAGCCGTGTGGATTGCAGCCACGGGTTGTGAGGCAGATCTCAATCATTACGATCCCGAAGAGGCTCTTCGCACCTACCGCCTGATCGAGTCGGAGCTCCGCGCGGAGCTTCGCATCAGCCTCGGCCGTGCGATCACCAACGAGCCTCACGCCGCCACGCGCAACACGATGATCAGCATGCTCGAGCACCTCGAGGAGCTCGAAGCCGCCGCCGTCGCCCCGCGCCCCGCGCGTCGCCGTCGCCGCCGCTAACATTCATCTGTAACTGCGAAGAGCCTGGCCGTTCGGCCGGGCTTTTTTCGTTTCGGCGTCGCCGCTTATCGAAGCTCGCCGGTCAGCGCAGCGATCACGGCGCGGATCCGCGGCGCGCCGCGCAGCTCGATCCGATGGAGCGCCCAGGTCTGGGTCACCGGTGTCGTCTGCCACTCCGGGAGAACACGACGGAGAGTCCGCGGCACCAGCCATTCGGGCAGCATCGCGATGCCGAGCCCGGCGACCGCGAGGTCGCGCGCAACGTCCGGCGTGGTGCTCCGCACCCGGACCCGCGGCGCGACTTCGACGACCTCCATCGACGGCGAGTCCGGACGCGGCCCGGTGACACCGGGGAACGCCTCGCCAGAGGCCTCAGGCGAGCCCGTGGCGCGCGCGGCGCGACGTCGACCACGTCCGGTATCCGGTCGCCGTCCGAAGCGCCAGCGCGCGAGCGGCTGCACGATCGCATCATGCCCGGCAAGCTCGCTCGGGTGTACGGGGGTACCTGCGCGTGCGAGATATTCGGGCGAGCCGACCACCACCCTCCGGGACGTTTCGAGCGGGTGCGCAATGACCGATGACGAGTCGGGCGGCGCGATACCTGCGCGAACCGCGATGTCGACGTTGTCGCCAACAAGGTCGACGAAGCGGTCCTCGAGCCGGATCTCGAGGTCGAGCCCCGGATGCTCGCGGACGAGCGCGTGGAGCCGCGGTACGACGCGGTAGGTGCCGAGCGTCACCGGTGCGCTGATCACCACGGTGCCCCGGACATCGCCCGAATCTCGGACGTCCGCGCGCGCCTGCTCCAGCTCGCGCAGCATCCGGACGCAGTGCTCGTACCAGCGCCGTCCGCCAGGCGTGACCTGGAGCCGCCGCGTTGTCCGCACGACGAGCGAGGTCCCGAGGTCCTCTTCGAGCGCCGACAGCTGACGGCTGACCGCCGCGAGCGACAGCCGCCCTGCCCTCGCCGCCGCCGACAGGCTGCCCGCATCGACGATCCTGACAAACGTTCGCATCTGGTCGACGACGTCCATGGCGCTCGACTATTGCGTACCACGCAAGGGTGTGTCCGCCCGGTCGTGCCTTCTGCGATCGCATCGCGAGGCGCAACGTGGCTGCCATGAACATCGACAACACAGTCGCTCTCGTCACCGGCGCCAACCGCGGCCTCGGCCGCTCGCTCGTCGACCTCCTGCTCGCCCGCGGTGCCGCGCGCGTCTACGCCACGAGTCGTGATGGCAAGACGCCTCACGGCGATCCTCGCGTCGTCCCGCTCCAGCTCGACGTCCGGGATGCGGACCGTACACGCGCCATAGCGGCGGAGGCACGCGATGTCCGCCTGCTCATCAACAACGCCGGCTCGCTGGCCTCGTACTCGACCATCGACAGCGATCCGGCCAAGCTGCGCGACGACCTCGACGTCAACTACTTCGGCGTTCTCCATGTCGTCCGCGCGTTCGCGCCCCAGCTCGTCGCGCAGAAGGACGCCGCGATCGTCAACGTGCTCTCGATCGCTTCGCTGGCGAGCATGCCCGCGCTCGGCGGCTACGCCGCATCGAAGGCCGCCGCGTGGTCGCTGACGCAAGCGTTGCGCGGCGAGCTCGGCAAGCAGGGCGTGCGCGTCCACGCCGCGTTTCCCGGGCCGATCGATACCGACATGGTCCGCGGCATGGATATGCCCAAGACGAGCCCAGAGGACGTCGCGCGCGCGATCCTCGACGGCGTCAGCGCCGGCACCGACGACATCGCGCCCGATCCGACGTCGAAGGACGTGCTCGCGACCTACCTCCGCGATCCGCGCGAGCTCGAGCGCCGGTTCGCGAGCTGACCTCGTCGCTGCAGTTCGGTCTCGGGTGGGAGCCGAGCGGCGTCTCGTCCGCCGTCCGACGCGAACCGGACGCGCTGTCCGTCACGCGTTTGCGGCCCGGCCCAACTCGCCGAAACTCCGTCGAGGATCCATTGGCTCCGCGCTTGCTGATGCGCGGCGCACGATGTCAGCCGCAGACGGACCAACCGCAGTGCCGGCACAGCCGGCAATGAGCTTGAACGACCAGCACCGAGCCGCACTCCGGGCAGCTCGGCGAGGCATTGACGACCGTGGTCCGGTTCCCGGTGACGAGCACCTGGCCCTCGCGGCTGCCGTCCCGGTACACCGTGATTCCCTTGCAACCCAGCTCGTACGCGAGCTGGTACGCAGCTTTCACATCTCCCGCGCTGGCCTCGCGGGGGAGGTTGATGGTCTTGCTGACGGCAGCGTGGACGTGCCGCTGGAAGGCGGCCTGCATCCTGACGTGCATCGAGACGTCGACGTCGTGCGCGGTCGGGAACCGGCGCTGGACGTCCTCGGGCACGGCAGCATTGCCGCGCACGCCGCCATGCTCGGCGACGGTCGCGAACAGCTCGGGCGACGCGAACCCGCGCTCGGCCGCGACGCGCTGGAACGCGGGATTGACCTCCATGAGCTCGGCGCCGTCGAGGACGTTGCGCCGGAACGCGAGCGCGTAGATCGGTTCGATCCCGCTCGCACAGCCCGCGATGATGCTGATGGTGCCGGTCGGCGCGATGGTCGTCGTCGTCGCGTTGCGGAGCGGCCGGCTGCCGTCGAGCTGCCAGCGCGAGCCGTGCCACGCGGGGAATGGACCGCGCCGAGCTGCGAGCTCAGCGCTGGCTTCGAGCGACTCGTCTTCGAGGAAGGCAGCCAGCCGATCTGCGAGCTCGATGGCCGCATCACTGTCGTACGGGATGTCGAGCGCGACGAGCGCGTCCGCCCAGCCCATGATGCCGAGCCCGATCTTCCGGGTCGCCTTCGTCGCGCGCTCGATCTCGAGCAGCGGGTAGCGGTTGGCATCGATGACATCGTCGAGGAACCGGACGGCGTCGTGGATGCACTCGCGCAGGCGCTCCCAATCGAGATCGCCGTGCGCGACGAATCGTCCGACATCGATCGAACCGAGCGTGCACGACTCGAACGGGAGAAGCGGCTGCTCACCGCAGTTGTGCACGAGCAGACCGTTGGCGAAGAAGTGGCTCGTCGCCGGCTCGGTGAGGTCGAAGACGGGCTCCTCGCCGGTCGGAACGAGCGCCTCGACCGTCGCCCAGCCGACGTGCTCGGCAAGGCGATCGCGTGGCATGTCGAGCGGACCGAGAACCGCACGGATTCTCGTGCCCGGCTGAAGCTCGGCGGCGGGAACGTCGCCATGCTCGGTCGCGACGCGGTGGTCAGCCGTCAGTCGCAGGACACGTCCCTCGCAGGTCGTGAGCCGGAAGGTCGGACGCGTGCCGGTGCACACCACGGAGGTCGCGATCCGGAATGCGAGACGCTCCCCATCGAACGTTGCGATCCGGGGCTGGTCACCGACGAGGTCGCGAATCATCACGAGTCCGCGGTCCTCGACCCACAGCAGGGTGTCACCGGTGACGCAGGGGTTTGTCGCCTCGATAGGACCGAGCGATGGAGTCGGGTGGAGCTGGTTGATGCGATCGATGAAGACGAGGCCGGGATCGCCGACGGCCCATGCCGCGTTCGCGATCGCGTCGAAGACACGGCGCGCATCGAGCTGGCCGGTGACGACATTCGACCGTGGATTGACGAGGTCGTACGTCGTCCCCGCCGCGACCGCAGCCATGAACGCGTCGGTGGCCGCGACCGAGAGATTGAAGTTGCGCATCCGCGCGGGGTCGAGCTTCAGCGCGATGAACTCGAGGATGTCGGGATGATCGACGCGCAGCATTCCCATGTTGGCGCCGCGCCGCGTGCCACCCTGCTTGATGGCCTCGGTGGCGACGTCGAACACCTGCATGAGCGAGACGGGGCCGGACGCGTTGCCGCCCGTCGACGCGACGAGGTCGCCGGCGGGACGCAGGCGAGAAAACGAGAACCCGGTGCCGCCGCCCGTCTTCTGGATCTCGGCGGCCCAGCGGACAGCCTCGAAGACACCGGTGGTGGAGTCGTC
>JABFXX010000439.1 GCA_013368795.1 Kofleriaceae bacterium | reverse complement strand
CGAGCACGAGCGAGAAGCCCGCCTCGCTGACGCTACACGTCGAGGTACTTGCCTTCGGCGGCCGCGAACACCGGCACGCTCGCGCGCGCAGCGGTGCGCTCGACGAGCTCGTCGATCATCTCGTCGGTCGCGTCGGGGCTGTGATGAAACAGCGCGAGCTTCTTTGCGCCCGCAAGCTCGGCGACTGTCACGCCCGCACGCGCGGGTGAGTGGCCCCAGCCGCGGCGCTGCTCGTAGTCGTGGTCGGCGTGCATCGCGTCGTGGACGAGCAGGTCGGCACCGCGCGCGAGCTCGATCGCCTGCGGCAGCGGCTCGTCGGGCGTCGGATACTCGACGTCGGACAGGATCGTCACGATCTTGTTGTCGGCCTTGATGCGCAGGCCGGTCGTCCACATGCTGCCGTGCGGGAGGGCAGCGGTGACGACCTCGTAGCCGGGCACCGCGATCGTGTCGCCGGCGGTGAAGCTCTCGATCGACACGCCGGCCGCGAGGTTCTCGAGGCCGTTGAGCGGGCTGTAGTGCGGCGCGAGCTGGTTCTGCAGCGTCGCCTCGAGCGAGAGGCCCGACGACGGGTTCGCGCCCTTGATCTGGATCTCGTTGCCCTTGATGAAGAACGGCGTGAAGAACGGCAGGCCCTGGATGTGATCGAGGTGCGTGTGCGTGAGCAGGATCGGCAGCGTGCCCTGCCCTTTGCCGAACTCGCTGCCCATCAGCGTCTTCGCGAGCTCGGTCGCGCCGGTGCCGAGGTCGACGAGGAGGCGCTTGCCGGCGTTCGTGACGAGCTCGATCGACGTCGTGTTGCCGCCGTAGCGCAGGTACTCGCGTCCGGACATCGCGAACGAGCCACGAACGCCCCAGAAGCGCAGCTTCACTTCCGGGGCTCCTGGGCGGGCTCGTCGGGACCGATCGGCAGCGTCATGCCCTCGAACGAGGTGAGCACCTCGATGCCGATCGCCGCGCCCTTCGCGAGGTAGTCCGCAGCGATCTTGTCCATCTGATCGTCGGAGTGCGACGGCGCGTGGTGATAGAGCACGAGCCGGCGGACGCCCGCTTCCTTGCAGATCTCGAGCGCCTGATCGGGCGTCGAGTGGCCGTAGTGCGGGAAGCGCTCGTACTCCTCGGGGAGGAAGTGGGTGTCGTAGACGACGGTGTCGACGCCCTGCAGCCGCTTGACGAGCGCCTCGCGCATCGCGCCCAGCGCGGTGAGATCTTCGGCCGACAGCGGCTCGGGGCCGGAGAGGAAGTGCTGCTTGTGGAGCACCTTGTCAAACGGCGCGGTGTCGCTGACGTACGCCCACGACGAGCCATCGCCATCGATGCGATAGCCGACCGAGCCGAACGGATGGTTGAGCGCGATCGGCTGGACGCGAAAGCCGTCGATCACGAAGTCGACACCGGGCTCGACCTGATGGAAGTCGAACGACGCCGGCACCGCCTCGAGCGGCATCGGGAAGAACTCGTGGCGCGTGATGCCGCCGATGACCTGGTTGAGCTCGTCGGCGGCGGTGAGCAGCGCGTAGACCGAGATCTTGGTGCCCGGGATGTACGCGGGCGAGAAGAACGGCAGGCCCTGGATGTGGTCCCAGTGCACGTGCGAGAGCAGCACGTGGTAGTGCCTCGGCTTGCCCGCCGCCTCGCGCGCGAGCTTGTTGCCGAGCTGGCGCATACCGGTGCCGGCATCGACGATCACGCATTCGCCCGATGAGGTGCGCGCTTCGACGCACGACGTCTGGCCCCCGTATCGAACGGTGGCTGCGCCGGGCACCGGGTAACTTCCCCGGACCCCCCAGAAGGTGATCTGCATGTGCTGCGGAAATTCTACCGCCGAGAGTGTGATTCCCCAAAGTTCCAGCACTTTTCGTATAACCGCGAGGACATGAACCCCCAGCCGAGGATCCTGGTGATGGGCGCGGGAGGCATCGGAGGCCTCGTTTCAGCGACCCTGACCGAGATCGGAGCCGCCGTCACCGCGGTCTCGACGAACGGCGAGATCCGCGCCGCCGTCGACAAGGCAGGCTTCCGCGTCGTCGACGAAGGCGAAGAGCGAACGGTGCGCGGTTGGGTCTCGCCAGCGCCCGAAGGCAAGTACGACCTCTGCATCCTCGCGACGCAGCCGCCGAACGTCGAGGACGCCGCGCGTACCGCGCTGCCGCACCTCGCCGATGACGCCGAGGTCGTCGTCTTACAGAACGGCTTATGTGAGGAGCGCATCGCCGCCATCGTGGGCGAGTCGCGCGTGATCGGCGCGATCGTCGCGTGGGGCGCGTCGATGCCGCAGCCCGGCGTCTACGAACGCACAGCGGCCGGCGGCTTTCAGATCGGTCGGCTGTCCGGCCAGATCGATCCAGAGCTTCGCCGCGTCGGCGAGCTGCTCGAGGCGATCGGCCCCGTGACGCTGACACAGAACCTGCGCGGCGCACGCTGGAGCAAGCTCGCGCTCAACTGCGCGGTGTCGTCGCTCGGCACGATCGCGGGCGAGCGCCTCGGTCCAATCGTGCGCGTGCGCAAGTATCGCCGGCTCGCGCTCGAGGCGATGACCGAGTGCGTGGCGGTCGCGAAGGCCGAGGGCGTGCAGCTCGAGAAGGTCGCGGGCACGCTCGACCTCGAGTGGATCGCGCTGTCGGAGGCCGATCGCGTCGCGGCCGGCTCGGTGAGCCTCACCGCGAAGCACGCGCTGCTGCTCGCGGTCGGCCTGCGCTACCGCCGCATGCGCAGCTCGATGCTCGCGGCGATCGAGCGCGGCCGGACGCCGGCGATCGATTTCTTGAACGGCGAGGTCGTGTCGCGTGGCGCCAAGCACGGCATCGCGACGCCGGTGAATGCGCGCATCGTCGACACCGTGTGGAAGATCGCCAAGGGCGAGGTGAAGTCCTCGCGCGACACGCTCGACAAGGTCTGCGCCGGCGAGTAGCTAACCGCGGCGGAAGACGACGGTCGGCACGCCCTTGTAGGTCGTCCGCGTCTCCTCGCGAAAGCCGACCTTCTCGGCGACGCGGAACGAGGCGGTGTTGTCGGGATCGATGATCGCGACGAACCTGCCGTGGCCGAAATGCGCCTCGCCCCACGCGATCGCCGCGCGCACCGCCTCGGTCGCGTAGCCCTTGCCGTGTGCGCTCGGCGCGAGCACCCAGCCCATCTCCGGTGCGTCGAGCTTCGGCACGATCGCGCGCCGGTAGTCGAGGAAGCCGACCTCGCCGACGAACGTGCCGGCCTTGTCGCGCACGACCCACAGGCCGAAGCCGAGCAGCGCCCAGTGACCGACGTAGCGATGCAGCCGCGCCCAGACATCCTCGTCGGTGAACGGCACGCCGCCGATGTGGCGAGTGACCGCGGGATCGGACCACATCGCCGCGGAGTCGACGTAGTCATCGAGCGTCGGGGCCCGCAGCGTCAGCCGTTCGGTGTCGAGCGAGGGAAACATGCGCGTGAGCAGAGCATGCCGGCGCGCGCGAGCAATGTCAGCACGCGAGCAAGCTCAGCTCGCCGGCGTCGGCTTGCGGGTCACGAGCCAGAGCGCGAACAAGCCGGCGACGCCCAGGGCCGCGATGATGAGCGCGTAGCGCAGGCCCGGAATCGCGTAACGCCATGCGATGCGATGCGTGCCCGCCGAGATCGCGACGCCTCGCCGGAGGACATCGACCGTGTTCCACTCCACGTCGCGATCATCGAGGGTCACCGACCAGCCGGTCTTCGGCGTCGACGTCACGACGGCGTACGCATCGCCGCCCGCGGTGCACGACAGATCGATCGTGCCGCTGTCCCAGCGCTCGATCGCGCACGGGCTCGGCGGGCTCGGCTCGTCCTGGTTCGCGCGGCCGGTGCCGCGCACGATGACGACGCCGTCGTCGAGGCCCTTGCGCGCGCCCGGCGGGAACAGCCGTGCGAGCGTGCTCGCGTCGTCGGGCATCCACAGCCACTCGTTGACGACGCTCGCCGGCGGCGAGGCCGCGTAGGACACGAGCGACCACGTGCCGCGCCGACCGAGCTCGGTGAACCCGCGCTGACCGTCGACGATCGCGCGCGGCAGGATCGCGCGAGAGATCCCGAAGCGCGACAGCAGCTGCGCGCCGGCTCCGGCGGACGCGAGCCACGCACGATCGTGATCCGGCGGGCGCGCGGGATCCTCGCTGCGCGCAGCCGCGATGCCCCAGCGCGCCGCCGACGTGCCGGCGAGCGTGCCCATCGCGTCCTCGAGCTCGACGGGGCCCGCCGGCTCGGGATCGCGAACGTCGCCGAACAGCTTCAGCGGGCGATACACCCGAACTGGCGCGCGCGGCGCGACCCTATCGTTCACCCACGCGGCGATCTCGTCGGCGCGAGCAGGTGGCGGCCGCGCGAGCGCATTGCGCGCCCACGCGGGCATCTCGTCGACGACGCCACGGCTCGTCATCGGTGCGATCCCGCTCTGCGCACCGACGGCGGGCGCGACGAGGAGCACGACGACCAGCAGTGTGCGCAGCGGATCTTTCGCGCGCCACGCGGCGATCACCGCGCCGGCCATGCAGGCGACCGCGATGCCACCGTCGAGCAGCGCGCGGCCGAGCACATCGCTCTCGGCATCGAGGTCGACACGCGAGCGCAGCGCGCCGAGTGCACCGAGCGCGACCGCGGTGAGCACGGCACCGGCGCCGAGCGCGATCAACGCGCGGCGCTGCTCGGGCGGCACGGGATCGTCGAGCTCGCGGCGCTGGGCGAGCAGCGCATCGAGCCCGCTCGCCGCATGCGGGGCAAGGACGATCGCGAGCACCGCGAGATGGAGGTCGGGCGCGCCGAGCCACCACGGCCAGCCTCCTCGGCCCGCGACGAACGCGAGCACGACGAGCGCGACGACATACCCGATCGTCGCCCTGCTCGGCCGTCCGACGACGGCGAGCGCGAGTAGCGGAGCCCCGACGTAGAGCCCGGGAAACCACGCATGCGATCCCCCGAGCGGGTGGATCGATCCGAGCTGTGCGGGAACGAGGAGCTCGAGCCAGCGCGAGAACGAGAGTCCGTGCATCGTCGTCCCCGCCGATTCCGGAATCGAGAACACGGCGGGCACCCACTGCAGCGCACCGATCGCGAGCCCCATCACGATCGCGACGAGGATCCACCGCCTCGATCCGTGCCCTTCCCCGTGCCCCTGCCCGGCGACTATCAAAGCAAGGGCACTGGCGTCGACGAGCACGCCGAGCTCGCCGGCGAGCGCGCACAACCCGACGAACAACCCCGCGAGCGCATATCGCCGCTGCGACGCCGCCCACGCGATCCACGGCACGTGCGCGAGCGCAGGCAGCGCGCCTCGGAGCGCCGCGCCCGCGACGATCCCGCTCGTCGCGACGAGCACGGCTGCACTCACCGCGGCGATCTCGCTCGCGCCTCGCGCCCTCGCCCAGAGGGCAACGCCGATCGCGAGCCACAGCACGTGGAGGATCCACACGAGGTCGAGTGCGTGCGGCGACGCTGCGAGCCAGACGAGCGGGTACGCCGCGCCGTGGCTCGGCTCGGCGACGAGCGGCACGCCAAATCCGGTGCCGTCCCACCACGCCGGCAGCTCGCCGGCGAGCACCGCGTCCGCCGTGGCGAGCCGGCTCGGCGCGATCTCGGTGTGATAGCGCGTGTCGTCCCACGTCTTGCCGCCGAGCACGACGCGCGCGTTCGTCACGAGCACGACCGTCGCGAGCACCAGTACGATCAGCAGCAGCGGGCGCTGCACGCGGCGACTATAGAAGGTCGCGATCTTGACAGGGGTGCCTGGCGGGACGAAAACCTCGGGATGCGCCGCGCCCTGATCGTGCTCGCGCTGGCTGCGCTCGGCGCGTCAGGTTGCCGCAAGGCCAAATCTGATGCCCCCTGCGGTGCGGTCGCTAGCCGACTGTTCACGCTGGCCCGCGAGGACCTGGCGACGGCGACGGTCGATCCCGTCACCCGGCGGGCCGTGGCCGACCAGCTGCCCGCCATGCGCGATTCGCTCACGCAGATCTGCACGGATGGGAAATGGTCTACGCAGGTGCGTAATTGCATGGTCAACGCCGCGGATCACGTGGCGTTGCAGACTTGCCAGCAGCAACTCACCGACGAGCAGCGCCGGATGCTCGACCTTGCCGCTCGCGGCGAGACGACGTCGCGTTGACCGTGCTACATAGTTTGACCAAAGCGATGGAGATCGACTTTCCGTATTCGCTCTCCGATAACGACGCGAAGTCGCGACTCGAGATTCTCGGCACGTATCTCGGCAATCGTCACGGCATCAAGGTGACGTGGGTGGACGGTCAGCGCGCGAAGTTCTCGGGCAAGTATCTCGTCGTCAAGATCGACGGAGAGCTCACACTCGGCAACGGGCGCGCCCAGTTCAGGGGCGAGGATCCCGGGTTCCTCTGGCGTAGCCGCGCCAAGGACTATATTCAGGGAAAGCTCGCGAAGTACCTCGACCCAACGGCCGAGGCATCGACGCTACCGACGAGTTGACGCCAGCGCAGTCACGCGATGCTTTGCGGGCATCGCAGCGAATCGAGATTCAGCGAGCGAATCGAGATCAGCGAGCCATCGCGAGCGAGCGGAGCGCGATCGCAACAGCGCGGTCAGCGGCCTTCGGCGTCATGCCTTGGCGCTCGAGACGGCGCTGGAGGCGTTCGATGATGCTCCACACGGAGAGGTCGTTCTGTGCCTTCATGTGAATCCTCACGTACGAGGGGTGGATGTTGGTCTAACAGGACTGACGCGTCCCTCATTCCTTTGGACAGTTCCGGCGTTCCAGGGTTGCACGGGGAGGTTCCACGTGGGTGGGACGATGTAGGTTCGGCCTCGTGAAGCTCGCGACCTGGAACATCAACTCGATTCGCGCGCGCGAAGGCCGCCTGCTCGCCTGGCTGCGTGCGGAGGCTCCCGACGTCCTCTGCCTGCAGGAAACGAAGGTCGAGGACAGCGGCTTCCCGATCGACGCGCTGAAGTCTGCCGGCTACGAGGTCGCGATCTACGGCCAGCGCAGCTACAACGGCGTCGCGATCGCGTCGAAGACGCCGCTCACCGACGTATCGCGCGGCTTCGGCGACGGCCAGCCCGACGACGAGGCGCGCCTGATCTCCGCCCGCGTCGGAGATCTTCGCGTCGTGTCGATCTACGTCCCGAACGGCCAGGACCTCGACTCGGACAAGTATCCCTACAAGCTCGGCTGGTACCAGCGCCTGCGCGGCTACCTCGATCGCACCGCGAAGGTCGACGACCGGCTCGTCGTGTGCGGCGACACCAACGTCACCGCCGACGATCGCGACGTGTGGTCACCCGAGGCATGGGCCGGCAAGATTCATTGCAGCCCCAAGGAACGCGAGGCGTTCGCGAACGTCGTCGGGTTTGGCTTTGTCGACCTGTTTCGCAAGCACCACCCCGACGGCGGCGTGTACTCGTGGTGGGACTACCGCGGCGTCAGCTTCTTCAAGAACCAGGGCCTGCGCATCGACTACATCCTCGCGACGCCGATCGTCGCCGAGTCGTGCGTCGCGTGCGTGATCGATCGCAACGCGCGCAAGGGCCAGGACGCGTCGGATCACGCGCCGGTCATCGCCACGTTCGCGTAGCTGATCAGTGCTGCTCGAGCGGGCGGATCTTGTGGAGATCCGACGTCGTCATCGCAGCGGCGGGCAGGCGCACCGGCATCTGCGCCGGCTCGGTGACGGGCTGTGCCTCCGCGGCCTCGCGCTCGGCGAGCTTGCGGTAGGCGGACAGCCAGCGCGAGATCGCCGTCGCTCCCGAGGTCACCGCGCACAGCACCATCGTGCCGCCGAGGATCGGCGTCGCCGCCGACGCGCTGTCCGGGTCCGCCGCGTACCAGGCGGCGAGTAGCGCGCCGCCGCTGACGAGCACGATGCGCTCCGCGCGCTGCATCATCCCGCCCGAGAGCTGGATGCCGAGGCCCTCGGCGCGCGCACGCGTGTAGCTGACCATCTGCGACGCACCGATCGCGGCGATCACCGCGAGCATCCACGGCGAATCGTGGAGGTACCAGGTGTAGCCGCCGAACACGAACAGCTCGCCCCAGCGGTCGCTGACCGAGTCGAACAGCGCGCCCGACTTGGTCTGCTGCCCGGCGAGCCGCGCGAGGCGACCATCGAGGATGTCGAGGATCCCGCCGAAGACGTAGAGCCAGACCGCGACCGCGAGGTGCTGAGTGCCGGCCGCGACGCCTGCCCCGATGCAGAGCAGCAGGGAGACGCCGGTAATGAAGTTCGGTGACACCCGGCCGAGGAGCACGCGCTCGAACGGCCCGATCAGCCAAACGATGAACCCGGCCATGAACGGGCCGAAGAACTGATTGTGCTTGACCCCGACGACCTGGGGCGGGCGGCCGGCCAGGTGAAGGGCGCAATACACGGTGAATGCGAGGAAAAAGGCCGCCGCGAGCGTGAGCGCGGGCGCGAGGAGATAAAACCTATCCACGTTTGCCTTAAGGGAAATGCCGACTCAGCAGCCTATACGGCTGAGTTATCACGCAATCCCTTAGTCGGCGAGCGACAAAGGGTGGCATCGATCTCCCAACACGTCGAAAAAACTGCGAACCAGAGTATGTTTCGAACCTTGAACGCGATCGCCAAGGCCCTCGCGACCGCGTTAGGCGCCGGTTACTCACCCATCGCTCCCGGAACCTGCGGCACCCTCGTCGCGGTCCCCCTGGCATGGGCACTTAGGGGATTCACCGTATGGCAGTTCGTGGCCGTCACGGTCGCGATCACCCTGGTCGCGGTGTGGGCCGCGGCGGTCGCCGATCGCGCGTGGGGCACCCACGACAGCGGGCGCATCGTCATCGACGAGGTCGCCGGTTACCTCGCGACGATGACGCTGGTTTCGCGCGCGACGTGGGCGCCACTCGTCGTCGGCTTCGTCGTGTTCCGCGCGCTCGACATCATCAAGCCACCGCCGGTGCGCTGGCTCGACGAGAACCTGCCCGGCGGCTGGGGCGTCGTGCTCGACGACGTCGCGGCGGGTGTGATCGGCATGGCGCTGATGGTCGCGTTCGACCGTTTCGGCGCATTCGCGTACCTCGCGGGTCTATAGTCGCGCCATGCGTTGGCAGGGTCCCGCCGTCGCCGCCGTGGCGGTGCTGCTCGCGTCGTCGTCGGCTCACGCCAACGGCCGCAGCCCGGTCACGAACGGCCTCTACCTGCGGCCCGGCGATCCGTCGTCGATCTACCTGCAGACGACGTTTGGCTTCCTCGTCAGCCACGACGAGGGCTGCACGTTCAACTGGATCTGCGAGCAGAACCTCGGCTACGGCGGCATCTGGGATCCGAAGTACGCGATCGCCGCCGACGGCTCGATCTTCGCGACGACGTTCGAGGGCCTGCGAGTCAGCCACGACGGCGGCTGCACGTTTGTCACCGCGACCTCGGAGCTCAAGCCGGGCGATCCCAATCGCATCGCCGACATCTGGATCGACGCGCTCGACATCGGCCCCGACGGTCACGTCTGGGTCGGCACGGCCGAGACCGGGCACACCAACGACGTCTTCGTCTCGACCGACAACGGCGCGACGTTCACCGCGAAGGGCATGCTCTCGCCCGAGATCTGGTGGAAGAGCGTCAAGGTCGCGCCGACCGACGCGCAGCGCGTCTACATCACCGGCTATCAGATCGCCGGCACGCCGACCGCGTACTTCTATCGCAGCGAGAACGCCGGCGGCACGTGGACGCCCTCGCCGCTCGCCAACGTGCAGGTCGCGTCGACGCCGGTCCTGCTCGCGAAGACCGTCGATCCGGCGAACGCGGCGATCGTCTACATGGCGTCCGTCGGTGCGAACCCACCGTCGGGCGATCGGCTCTATCGCTCGACCGACGGTGGCGAGACGTGGACGGAGGTCCTCGCGACGAGCGCGAGCATCCACGATGTCGTGATCGTCGACGCGCAGAAGGTCATCGTCACCACGCAGCTCGTCACGCCCCAGTCGATCATGGGCGGCCCGTCGTATCAGTCGACGACCGGCGGCACGTCGTTCGAGCCGACGACGGGCATGCCGCAGCTCGCGTGCCTCGTCCGCAAGCCCGATGGCACGCTGCTCGGCTGTGGCGCGAACTGGGATCCCGACTTCAAGGCGGTCGGCCGCTCGACCGACGGCGGCGCAACCTGGGACAAGGTCTGGCGCTTCGTCGAGATCGCGGGCGCGCTCAAGTGTGCCGAGGGCACCGTGCAGCACGACACGTGCGACGTCTCGCTGTGGGACTGCCCGTCGTGCGGCACCGACCTCAAGCGGCAGTTCGGCGCGAAGGGGCCCTCGTGCGGCGTCGCCGGCGACCCGGTCGTGCCGCCGAAGAAGCCCGACGCTGGCTGCTGCGATGCCGGCGCGAGCGGGCCGCTGTCTGCGACGTGGGCGCTCGTCGTCGGCGCGCTACTGCTTCGGCGGCGTCGCCGCTAGCTCCTCGGCGAGCGCGACGCGCCAGCTCGGATAGCGCAGCGCGACGCCGAGCACTTGCTTCATCCGGGTGTTCGCGATCCGGCGATCGGCGAGCAGCATGCCGGCGACCTCCGGATCGACCTTCGCGGGATCGACGCGCGGCGGCCTGGCCTTGCCGAACGCGATGGCGACCTCGTCCGCGACCTCGCCGATCGGCGCCGGATCGTCGTCGGCGATGTTGACCGGCCCGGCGATGCTCTTCACCGCCGCGCACACGATCGCCTCGACGAGATCGACGACGTGAATGCGGCTGACGTGCGAGCTGCCGTCGCCGATGATCCGGTAGGTGCCGGCGCGGATGCGATCGACGAGCCCTCGACCGGGGCCATGAATGCCGGCGACGCGCAGCGCGATCGCCGTCTCCGGCAGCGCGGCCTCGGCGGCGGCCCTCGCGCGGCCCGACGAGGTGAACGGCGCGACCGGCGCCGACTCGTCGACCCACGCACCGTGTCCCGGCCCGTAGACGCCGGTCGACGACACGTAGATGAACCGTCGCGCATTGGCCGCGGCCGCCGCCAGCGCCTCGATCTCGGCGGCGGGATCGTCGCCCGGCGGCGCTGCGCAGACGACGACCGCGCCGTCGGGGATCGCGCCGTGAAGTGTCTCGGGGCGCGCGAGGTCGAGCGCGACGCCGCGGACGTGCGGCGACGCGTAGGACGCGACGACGCCGGCGACGTCGCCGGGCTTGCGCCGGGTG
>JABFXX010000704.1 GCA_013368795.1 Kofleriaceae bacterium | reverse complement strand
CTGGGACAGCGGCAAGGGCCTGCACATGCAGCGCAAGCCGCCGCGCGCGAAGCTGAAGAAGCTCGTCGGCGCGACGATCACGGAGGTTCGTCGCCACGGCAAGTACCTGCTGATCGACACCGACACGCCGCAGACGCTGCTCGTCCACCTCGGGATGACCGGCCGCCTGCTGATCCAGCAGAAGGCAGCGCCGCCTCCGAAGCACACCCACGTCGTGCTCGACCTCGGGACGCGCGAGCTGCGGTTTGCCGACGCGCGCCGCTTCGGCCAGTTCGACGTCCTCGACCGCGCGAAGGAGCGCAAGCACGTCGCGCTCGCCGACCTGGGTCCCGATCCGCTCGTCCACGGCATCGATGTCGATGCGTTCGCCGCGCGCGCGAAGGGAAAGAAGGCGACGCTGAAGGCGTTCCTCCTCGATCAGACGGTGCTCGCCGGCGTCGGCAACATCTACGCGAGCGAGGCGCTGTGGCGCGCGAAGCTCAAGCCGACCACCCGCGCGTACAAGCTGACGGCGGCCTCCGCCGCGCGGCTCGCAGCGGCCGTCGACGAGACGCTCCGCAACGCGCTCGACAACGGCGGCACGACGTTCTCCGACTTCATCGCCGCCGACGGCGCCGAGGGCTACAACGTCGACTATCTATGGGTCTACGGGCGCGCCGGCGAGCCGTGCCTTCGCTGCAAGACGAAGATCCGGCGCGCGGTCCACCAAGGACGGGTGACGTATTTCTGTCCAACGTGTCAGACCCCGTAATGGTCTAAACCTTGGCTCGTTGGGGTCGTGTTAGTGTGACTTCGGCGAGCGCGTAGGTTTCCGGCCGACAATGTTCAACGATACTGCCGACGAAGACCTGATGGTCATGTACCAGAAGGGCGAGGTTCGCGCCTTCGAGGTCCTGCTGTCGCGCCATCGCAAGCCGGTGTTCAACTTCATCTTGCGGTTCGTCGGCGACCGCGAGACCGCCGAGGATCTCCTGCAGGAAGCCTTCATGCGCGTCATCAAGGGCGCAGAGGCTTACAAGCGGCAGGCCAAGTTCACGACGTGGCTTTACACCATCGCGAGGAACTTGTGCGTTGACCAGACTAGGAGACGCAAACATCGCAAGCACGCGTCGCTGGATGCCCCGATGGACACCAGCGAAGAGAGCGGCACGTTGATGGATGTGATCCCCGGCACCGAGATGGCCAGCGATCGCAAGAGCGTCAACAAGCAGCTGCACGAGCAGATGCAGCGTGCGATCGCGGGGCTCTCCGAGGAGCAGCGCGAAGTGTTCTTGATGCGCGAGTTCCTCGACATGCCGTTCAAGCAGATCGCGGATGTCGTCGGCGTGCCCGAGAACACGGTGAAGAGCCGCATGCGATACGCGCTCGAGAAGCTCCGGCTCGAGCTCGACGAGTACAAGGATCTGGCGAAGGCAGCGCCGTGACCGATCACGGTGACGACGGCGACGACGACCCGCAGCTCGGCGGGTTGCGCGCGATGTGGCTGTCGATGCCCGACGAGGATCCGCCCTCGCGCGGTCTCGCCGAGCTGATGGCCGCGGCGCGTGTGAAGGCCGAGGAGATGGCGCAGCCATCGCTGTGGCAGCGCATCGTCGCGATGATGCGACGGCCGCCGGTGCTCGCGCTCGCGACCGTCGTCGTGCTCGTCGCGGGCGCCGTGCTCGTCGGCAATCGCAAGGACAAGTTCGACGACGTCGCGCCGGTCGCGGACCAGACGATCGTGGCGCCCGAGGGCACCGAGATGAAGCCGGAGCCTGCCGCCGCCGCGACGCCCGCGCCCATGCAAGCTCCGGCCGCGCCGGGCACGGGTTCGACCGCCGTCGAGGCGACCGGCTCGCCGGACCCCGCCGCGCTCGCCAACGAGCAAGAAGGTGTCTCTCCTCCGCGCGCGAAGGAACGCGTCGCGATCGAGAAGCACGCGAACAAGGCAGCGCCGGCGCCGGCGCGGAAGGCGAAGGCCGAGAAGGCCGGCGGCGAGGAGATGCTGCTCGACGAAGGCAGAGGTGCCGTGTCGACGGACGGCTTTGCGAAGGGCGAAGACACACGTCCCGAGGCGAAGAAGACGGCGCGCCGAAAGACGGACTCGAGCGGCGAGAAGCTCCTGATCGCGGAGCCCACGGCACCACCCGAGGATCCGCAGGTCCGGGTCGGCGGAGCTTCTCCACCGCCGCCGCGCGAGACGACGGCTGCACCCGCGAGCGAAGCACTCGCGACTTCCGACAGCTCGGCAGGCAAGGCCCAGCAGCAGGTGGTCGGTGCGGCGCAACTTCACGCGCAGGCGCGGACGGCGGCCTCGCGCAATGACTGCGCTGCGGCGAAGGTGATCGCACAGCGGATCGCGAAGCAGGATCCCGCGTACTACCGCGCGAACGTCACGAAGGACGCGG
This sequence comes from Kofleriaceae bacterium, assembly GCA_013368795.1. Classification (GTDB taxonomy): domain Bacteria; phylum Myxococcota_A; class Polyangia; order Haliangiales; family Haliangiaceae; genus JABFXX01. The sequence goes on along the minus strand of JABFXX010000704.1, from coordinate 223 downwards.
CGCTCGGCAAGTGCATCGGCACCGTCGCGCAGTAGCGTAGCGGCCCGGCTCTCGACGCGTGCCGGGCCCTTCGGCTGTGAGACCATCGACCGCTTGGTGCACGTCGCTCGCGGTGGCGCAGGCGAAGGTCGAGCGAGCGAGCATGGCGTGTGACGCGCGCCACCGACGCGCGATGGTTGGTGGGACAGTCTCCAGGCATGAAGCGTCTCGGGTTGCTGCTCCT
>JABFXX010000183.1 GCA_013368795.1 Kofleriaceae bacterium | reverse complement strand
GGCAGGTGGATGCGCTTGGTCGCGTGGCAGCCGGCCCCGTTGCAGCTGCCGAGCGGCGTCGGCGTCGGCATCGTCCGGCTCTCGGAGCAACCGGAAGCCTTCGATGTCAGCGGGAACACGAGCGGCTGAGCGGTCCAGAAGTTCCCGTTCTGCGCCGACACGAGCGTCACGGTGACGCCCTGCGCATCGACGAGCTCGATCGTGCCGCCGGCCAGCGGGCTACTACCGGCGCGATCGCGGAACAGGGTCCCGGCCGCGGTCCACTGCGGCGCCTGCGGCGTGCCGCCGTCATGACATCCGCCTTCGATACAGCTGCGGCCCTCGTTGTGGTGACCGCTCGGTGACTCGACATCGAGCGGCTCGCACTCGGAGGACTCGTTCGCGATGCATGAGGCCATCGCGAGCGCGATGAAGAGGGTCGTGAACCTCATCCTCACGCCGCGAGGAACGGGAGCACGTCGCCCGCGATGCCCCACACCGAATCGGGCCACAGCGATGCGCTGTAGCCGTTGCCACCGTTGAGGCGCTTGCCGTAGCCGTTGTGATCCGGCTCCTGGTACTCGCTGCGCGGCACGCCCATCGCTTGCAGCACGGTTCCCCAGAACTGCGGATAGGTGAGGCCCGGCTTGTCGCTCTCGACCGACGCGCCGTTTTGATTGCGGTAGTCGCAGTAGTTGCCGGTCTTGAGGAAGCCGCCCGCCGAGCCAAACGTGATCGCCGGGACCGAGATCGCCGAGTGCGAGATGTGCCCGTGCTCGTCGTGCCAGCAGACCAGCGCGCGATCGAGCGCGGTGCCTGTCCCTTCGACCAGCGATTCGAGGCGGCGCGCCATGTCGAGCACCACGCTCGAGAAATACAGCCGCTTCATCGCGGCCATCTCCTGCCCCATCGCTTCGGTGCTGTTCAGCCCGTGGCCCGGGCCGTTGTCGTGGAAGTCGTTCCACTCCCTCGTCGAGAACGAGGTCGGCCACTGCTGGTTCAGGACCGCGATGCGCGTCGCGCCGCAGGCCATGCCGAGCGCGATCACCTCGTTCATCATCTGGGCGTGCGCGACCTGCTTGGTCGGGTTCGTGTACCAGTCGCCGCTCTGGTAGTTGTAGATCGCGTCGTTGTTGCCGAACGTCGACGGGACCGCGCTGCAAGAGGTCGCCGTGTTGAGCCGGCGCTGGAGCTCCGACATCCGTTGCATGTGCTCGTCGATGCGCTGGCGATCAGCGCTCGACAGCCGGCGGTTGGTCTGGCGCACGCGGTTGTAGTTCTCGAGCACGAGGTCGACGAGCGGCGTCCCGGTCGGCGTGCCCTGCGGCACCGGGAACAAGGCCTGGAACAGCGACTTCGAGTTCCAGTCCTGGTGCACCTCCTGGATCGATCCGGTCCCGGCCTGCGGGTTGCTGTAGCCGAACGAGATCGTCTCGTTGTAGCCGAGCGTGATGGAGCGCTCCTGCACGCCGACGAGGCTCGTGTAGAACGACGGCGACCACGCCATCACCTGGTCGATCGAACGCCGCTGGTTCGACGCGGTCGTCGCGATCGGGTCGTCGGGGAAGGAGATGTTGCCGGCGGCCTGGTTGCCGAACGCGGCGCGGCCGTAGTGGTGGTCCATGTTCCAGGTCATGTCGAGGCCCTGCAACACGTTCATCTTGCCGACGAGCGCCGCCGTGAGATCGGTCGAGGGCGCGCTCAGCACCGGTGACACGCTCGTCGTGCCGCCGCTCGTCGTCGGGACGAGCGCACCGCGCCGCACGGTGTGTCCACCCGCAGTCGCGGTTTGCGTCAGCGTGCTCGCCGCCGGGAACATGTCCTGACGCCGCGTGCCGTGCGACGAGCGGAAGCCGACGAACAGGCGTTCGTTCGTCGTGGCATGCGCCTGCGCCTCGCGCGACGAGAACAGCGACGGCAAGAACGGCAGCGCGAGCGCGGCGTTGCCGACACCACGCAGGAACAAGCGACGACTCATCTTGCTCGGGTGACTCATTGGAACCTCTTCATGCGGAAGTTGCTCTGGAGCGCGACGCTGGAGAACACATCGATGAGCGGACGATCGAGCTGCGCTTGCTCTTCGAGCGCGGCGAGCGTGCAGCCATCGCGGGTCTCGTCCTCGAGCCGCTCGAATGCGAAGCGGAAGTAGTCGCGCGCGATGCAGCTGTGCGCCTTGCCCGACTTGTCGATCAGGTCGGTCAGGTCGCCGGCGCCGCGAGACTCGGTCGTGTCTCCCGGGATGACCTGCGGGATCGAGACCGTGTTGACCGCGACCTCGCGGATCGGCATCGCGTTGTCGTCGAACAGCGTCTCGTGCGCACGCATGCGGCCGAGCGCGTCGAAGCTCTCGGTCGCGTAGCCGAGGTGGTTGATGAACGGCGTATGGCAGCCCGCGCACACCGTGCCCGGCGCTTCGGTTCGCTCCTCGAGCGACTCGCGCACGGTCGAGTCCGCGGTCGCCACCGGCGGCGTGAGATCCGCGTCGGCGGGCGGTGACGGAACGGTGTCGCACATCAGTGCGGAGCGAATGAAGATGCCCTTGCGCACCGGGCGCGTGTTCGCCGAGCCGGTCACGAGGAACGCCGCGCGCGTGAGCAGACCCGTGCGGCCCTCGGGCATCTGCGGCGGTTCGCTCGTGCCGTCCCAGCGCGGCACGCCGTACAGCTTGGCGAGGCCGTCGTGCTGCGCGAACGATTTCGTGTTGCGGAGCAGGCTCGTGAAGCTGCCGCCGTGGCTGAGCTCGTACTGCGTCGCCGCGACGACGTCGGCGATGATCGCGTCGCGGAGCTCGGCGTCGGGCACGTCATCGCCGGCGAACGCGTCGAACAGCGGTTCACCGATACGGCCGTCGAGCGTCGGCACGAGATCGAGCTCGAGCCACTCGCGGAAGAACTGGCCGAGCGCGCTCGCGGTACGCGGATCGAGCACCACGCGATTGACCTGCGCGGCGTAGACCGCGTCGTCGAGCAGCGAGCCGTTCGCCGCGGCCTCCCACAGCTCGTCATCGGGCGGCTGGTCCCAGAAGTGATAGGACAGGCGCGCTGCGAGCTCGTACGCCGACAGCGGCACGAGCCCGCTCTCGGGCCCGTCCGGTTGCCCGTACTCCATGTGATAGAAGAACTGCGGCGACGCGAGCACGAGCCCGATCACGCGCGCGAGCGACGTCGCGGCGACCGGACCATCCTCGGCGGCCGCCGTGAAGCTCGCGACCTCGTCGTCGTTCAGCGGCTGGCGGAATGCCTTCGCGCCGAACCGCTTGATGAAGTCGGCGAGACACGTGGCATCGTTCGTCGTCGAGCTGTCGGTCGCGCACGCGCCAACCACCTCGGTGATCCGCGCGCGGCTCGAGGTGAGCTCCTTGCCGACCGCGACCGCGAGGAAGTACGTGGCGTCGTTGAGCTGTTGTTGCAGCGCTTGATCGAGCCGCGACAGCCCGCCGTGGCGCGTGCCGATGAGCGTATCGTTCGGCATGCGATCGATCGGCTCCGCGAGCGCGGACTCGATCGCGGTCGCCGAGCTCGGCGCGAACTCCTCGACCAGCCGATCGACCGTGTTGACCAGCTGCACGCGCGTCAGCCGGCGCAGCGGCGCCTCGTCGGCGGGCGCGGCGGCCGGGTCGCAGTGGTAGCGGACCTCGCGCCCGTCGTTGGGTTGTTCGCGTTTGTCGCTGCCGCATGCGGCAACGGCAAGCAGCACGAAGATGTAGCTTGATCTCCCCACACCCCACCCCAAGAGCAAGGCGGGCGCCAGCATCAACCACGCGAGATGATTGCGTTAGTTCAGATCGTCGGTGCTCGACTGTTGTCGATCGACGACAAGCCTTCCCCCACCTACCAGGTGAGCTTTACCGGTGGAGCGGCGACCCCGGGCTCGATCGTGACCCACAGCTCGCGGGTCTTGCCGCACGAGCACTCCGCGCGCAACCGCCTGCGGCCGGCGGCAAGCGGCTTGCGAAACAGCGGCGTGACGCCGAGCTTCACGCCGTCGACATGGATCGTCGCGTACGGAGACGAGCCGACGGTGAGAAATCCCGGCGCGTCCTTCGCGGCCTCGGCGACCGGGTGGGATGTGCGAGGTGGACGACGCGTCGAGGACCGTCGCGGTGGCTCGGTCGATCGAGTCTCGGCGACAGGGTCGAGCGGTGGTGGTGCGGGCGATCGAGTCGCGGCGACAGCGTCGAGCGGTGCGGGTTCGGCGACCGCGGCCGCGTCGCGCGGAGGTGCGGCATCCGGCGTGATCGCTGCGACCTGAGGCTTCGCAGGTCGATCGGCCCGCATGCCGAGCACGACGGCGGCAGCCGCCGCGATGCCGACGAGGGCAACGGGCGCGATCCAGCGCGCGCGCCGCGGCCGCGACAACGTCGGCGACGCGAGTGTCGTCGTGCCGTCGTCGTCGAGCAGCTGCGTCTGCGCGGTCATCGCACGCTGCGGCGCCGGCTCGAGCGGGAAGTTGCCGCTATCGAGCTGCTCGATCGCGAACTCGATGCGCCGTCGACGATCCGCGAGCTCGAGCGCGAACTGCGCGTTGATCCGCTCGGCGATCGCCGCCGGCTCGAGCGGCTGAACGTTCGCGGGCAACGCCGTGACGAACGCGCGCGCGAACGTACCGGCCGTCTCGAAGCGCAGGTCGCGATCGCGTTCGAGTGCGCGCGCGACCATGTCGATGATCAGCGGCGGCAGGTCCGGTCTCTGCGCGCGCAGGACGGGCAAGGGCGCGCTGGTGATCGCCTGCATCGTTGCGAAGAAGTTCTCGCGCGCGAATGGTGCCTCGCCGACGAGCAACTTCACCACGGTCGAGCCGAGCGCGAACACGTCGGCGCGCCGATCGACCGGCTCGCCGCGAACCTGTTCGGGCGACAGGTACGCCGGCGTGCCTTTCACCGACCCCGTCCGCGTGCGCAGCTCGGTATCGCGCGCCTTGGCGATGCCGAAATCGAGCAGCTTGACCTCGCCGCTCGTGGTCACCATCAGGTTCTGCGGGTTGACGTCGCGATGGACGATGCCGGCGTGACGCCCGCCGGGCTCGGTGGCGTCGTGGACGTGATCGAGCCCTGCGGCGGCTTGTACGAGGAGACCCGCGACGAGCCCCAGGTCCGAGCTCACCGACGCGAGCCGGCGCAGCTGTACGCCCTCGAGGTACTCCATCTCGAGCATGACCTCGCCGCGCTCGTCCTCGGTCGCCGCGAGCACGCGGCACACGTTCGGATGGTTCAGGCGCGCCGCGAGCCGCGCTTCCTCGCGCAGACACTCGGCGAGCCCCGGCGAGACCGACCGCGCCGAGGGAATGCGCTTGACCACGACGAGGCTCTTGTCCTCGCGTAGCGCGACGAACACCTCCGCCATCCCGCCTTCGGCGAGCTTGAGCAGCATCGTCGGGCTCTCGCGGTTAGCGGAGACCATGACGCGACAGCAGCTTGTGGAGGTACGTGCGATCGACGCCGGCCGCACGCGCGGCGGCCGAGACGTTGTTGTTGTGCTGGCGGAGCAGCGCGGTCAGGTACGGCAGCTCGAAGCGGTCGAGCCAGCGCTCGCGCGCCTCGAGGAACGGCGCGGACAGATCGACATCGGCCGGCGGCGAAGCGGCATGCGCGGGCAGCGAGGGCGCCGCGTCGAGCGCGAGGCAACGCTCGACGTAATTGCGCAGCTCGCGCACGTTGCCCGACCACTTGTGGTTGCGCAGCTCCTCGAGGAGCTGGGGCGAGCGCAACAGCTCCGCCTGCGGACGGCTCGCCTGCCCCATCGACGCGAGCAGCGCCTCGATCAACAGCGGCACGTCCTCGGCACGCTCGCGCAGCGGCGGCAGCGTCACGACGACGACGGCGAGCCGGTAGTAGAGGTCCGCGCGAAAGCTCTGCTGGTTGACCTGCGGGCGCAGGTCGCGATTGGTCGCGGCGACGACGCGCACGTCGACGGGAATCCACTGGTTCGAGCCGATCGGCTTCACCACCTTGCGCTCGAGCACGCGCAGGAGCTTTGGCTGCAGCTCGGGCGCGAGCTCGCCGATCTCGTCGAGGAACAACGTGCCCCCCGAGGCCTCTTCGAACGCGCCGACGCGACTCGCGACCGCGCCGGTGAACGAGCCGCGCACGTGACCGAACAGCTGGCTGTCGAGCAGCATCGACGGCACCGCGCCGCAATCGACGATCACGAACGGCCCCTGCGCGCGCGAGCTCTCGCGGTGCAGCGATTCGGCGGCGAGCTCCTTGCCGGTGCCGGTCTCGCCGAGGAGCAGCACCGTCGAGTCGGTCGCGGCGGCGGCGCCGAGCTGCGAGAACACGCGGCGCATCGCGGGCGCTCGGCCATGGAGCAGACCGAACTTCTCGGCGCGCGGCGTCGCGCGTGTGGTGTCGTCGGCATCGAGCTCGAACCGGATCCGCGTGCGGCCGACCGCGATCTCGACGGCGGACTCGAGGCGCGCGACGAGGACGGGGACCCGGCCGACCGTCGTGCCGTTCGTGCTCTCGAGGTCGCGCAACATCGCACCCTTGGACGTGATCGCGATCTCGCAGTGCAGACGCGAGACCGAACGGTCGGTCAGCCGAAAGCTCGCACTCTCGTGCGTGCCGATCACGACGTCATCGCCCCGCGAATGCAGCGTCGCGCCGACGTCCGGCCCGTCGACGACGGTGAGCCGAAATCCGCGTACCCGCTGTTCGTGCTCGTGGTCGCTGAGGAGCTCGGTCGACCGCGTACCTTGCCCGGGATGATCGGGATGGCTCGCCATGCAACCGCGGCGAGAGTAGCACGTGAGGTAAGCTGCTCTCATGCAGCGGTTCGTCGGGTTGTTGCTACTCGCGTGCGCGTGCACGTGGGATGGCACACGATCCGACGTCATTTACTCGTGTCCCGACCAGGTCTGCCCGGAGGGTCAGGCGTGTCGGGCCGGTGTGTGCAAACCGATCGGCACGGAGGGCGCGTGCACCGGCGAGACCCGGTTTGCCGACGAGTTCGACGACCTCGATGCCACCCGGTGGGACGTGATGATGTCCACGGGCGCGGTCGCACATGCGGTCGACGGACAGCTCGCGATCGACTACACGGCCAACGGCGCGGATGCCGAGGTCAGCATGATCGATCGGGTCGCGCACGACGACGCCACCGTGACCGTCGAGGTGGTGTCCCCACGCGATCTGTCGTCGGGCTTCATCCGCATGCGTCTGTTCGACGATTTTCGCGACACCGCGCCGCTCGTGTTCATGGCCGACTCGACGGATCTCAGCGCGGTCATCGACTCCGACCTCGACGTGCCGAAGATCCTGCGCACCGACAACTACGATCCGCAGCGCTACCGGTTCTGGCGCATCTCGCGGACGACCGACCAGGCGTGCTTCTACACGTCGCGCGATGGCGTCTCGTTCGAGGAGTTCGCGTGCGGCTCGAACGCGGGCGTGCGCTCGAGCCTGCGCGCCGGACTCTCTGCGGGCAACTACGCCGCCACCGATCCGCAGACCGTGGCGTTCGATCACTTCACGTGGTGCGGGCCGTGAGCTTCAGAAGCCGCCGCTGATCAGCACGAGCGCACCATCGGGCGCTGGCGCAACCGCGACGCGTGCACCCGGTCGGCGCACGAACAGGATCGTCGACACCACCGCGGCGGCGCCGGCCGCGCCGAACGCGATGTTGGCGATCAACGTACGACGCCGGCCGCGGTCGTCGAGCTCGTCGACGCGCGAGAACGGCGGCATCGCCATCTGCTCGAGCTCGTCGAGCTCGGCTTGCGTCGAACGTGCAGCGAGCGCGAAGCCGAGGCCGACCGCGCCGGCGCCGATCGCGACGCCGCCCCACACCGTCCAGCGGCCGAAGATGCCGGGCTGCTCGGAGGTATCACGTACGGCGAGCGCGACGTCGAGCTCGGCGAGCCGGTTGTCGTGCTCGTCGAGCACCGCGACGCTCGCGCGCGTGGCGCCCGCCGGAATCGCGAGCGCGATGCGCGACGCACCCGGGCCGACGACGATCGATTCGCCGCCACGCTGTACGACGAAGCGGCCGCGCGCTTGCTTCACCATCGCGAGCGGATCCGACTCGACGACGACCACCAGCTCGGCGTTGCCCGCGCGGTAAGGTTCGAGCCTGACCGCGAGCGGTGCACGACCCTGCATCGACGCGCGCGCATCGGCGAACGGTTCGACGATCTTCGGCCCGAGCTCGGCAGGCACCTCGGCGCGTGGATCGAGCGCGAGCACGATGCGGAACTCGTCGACGGCGCGCTCGGGACGGTCGAGTCCCGCGTGCACGATCCCGAGCATGCGATGGATCTCGACGAGGCGCGTGCGATCGCTGTCGCCGGCGCGGAGCGCGAGATCGAGCTCGGTCTGCGCGAGATCGAGCGCGAGCTCGTCGATGTGTGCACGCGCCTTGGCGATGTGCGGATCGGCCGGCTCGGCACGTGCGGGTCCCGCGACTGCCAGGATCACCGCGACGCGAAGCGCGATGCCGCGCCAGGCAAACATCGGCCCGACGTTACCCGACCGCGCGTGACAACGCGAGCGGGCGGATCAGTGGTCGTTTTGCTGCTGAGCCAAGAGCGTCTGGCGCTGCGTCCGGAGAGCCTGGAGCTCCCACTTGGCGTTCTCGAGATCGATGCCCGTCAGCTCGTGACCCGCGATCTTCGCGTCGAGGTCGTCGATCTTGCGACCGACCGCACCGAGGTCGTCGAGCTCGTCGGGCTGGAGCGTCGTGCGATGGTTCGTCGTCGGCATCTTCAAGTTCTCGACCAGCTCCTGCTGGCCCTGCTTGTTCGCCCTGGACGCGTGCGCCGTGTTCCATTTCGCGCCGGCGTCGGTGAACTCCTGGCTCGGCGTGCCCAGCGAAGCGACCTCGAAGTTGTCGAGCGTGACGTTGCCGCCGGCCGTCGAGTAGCCCCACTTGACGGCGCCGAAGAACCGGCCCTTGTCCTTGCCCTCGAGCCCGACGGCCGTCACCTCGAAGTGCATGCCGCCGTCGCCGATCGTGCCATTCGGCGCGTCGTAGAGCTTGGCGCTCTGCGTGTGGCGCTTGTGGAACAGGTCCTTGTACTGATGACCGAGCTGGTAGTTCTGCAGCTTGTTGCCGCGGTCCGTGCGGTAACCGGGCGTGTACGTGCCGGCCTTGGTGTCCTTGATGTTTCCGCTGCTCGGACTGGGAGCACCGTAGACCGGGTTGTTCTCGCTCAGCGAGCGATCGATGTGCGAGGTGCCCGTCGTGCGTTCGCCCTTCGCGATCACGGGCGCGTTCCCCTGGTAAACCGGGTTGGTGAGGCTATCGAGCTGCTTCTGATCCGTGCTCGCGTTGTTGTCGACGCGCGCGTTGTTCTGGATCAGGCCGATCTTCTTCGCGTTGACGCTCTTGTTGGGCTGGAACTCCAGCTCCATCTCCGCGCCGCCATCCTTGGGCGCGTAGCGAAGAGCCGTCCAGGTTCCACCAAGTGTAGTGACAGGCATCGGTTGCCCATCCTACGCGAAACGACGCGATCTCCTGCAGCGGGCTACCCGAGGGCTACCCGACGACTCACCCGCTAAGAGACCTTCCCCTTCTTCTGGTACTCCTCGCGACACGCCTCGGTGAGGTGAGCCATCGTGATCGGGCGCGCTCGCGAGTACGCCTCGAACGCCGCGCGCAAGAACGCGTTCTTGATCTCGCCGCCCGAGAGATCGAACTGCGCACCGAGCCGGGCGAAGTCGACGTCGCGCTCGATCGGCGCGCCCGCCGAGGCCATGTATTCCCACAGCCTGCGACGGTGATCGGCGTCGGGCCGGGTGAACGTGAGCATGTACATGATGCGGCGCTCGAACGCGCTGTCGATGCTCTTGGGCTTGTTCGTGGTGAGCAGGACGATGCCCTTGTACTCCTCGATCTCCGTCAGCAACGTGTTGGTGAGCATGTTCGAGTACTTGTCGTTCGACGACGACACCTCGACGCGCTTGCTGAACAGCGAGTCCGCCTCGTCGAACAGCAGCACGCCGCCCTGGCCACCGACCGCCGTGAAGACCTCGTGGAGGTTCTTCTCGGTCTCGCCCGCCCACTTGCTCATGATCCGATCGACGTTGATCACGAACAGCTTGCGGCCGATTTCGCTCGCCAGGATCTTCGCCGCATGGGTCTTGCCCGTGCCCGGCTCGCCGACGAACAGCGCGGTCAGGCTCTTGCCGTAACTGAACAGCCGCCCGAGCCCCCACTCGGCGAGCGCGCGCTCGAACGTGCGGCCGGCTTCGATGATGCGCCGTAGCACGTCGAGCTCGTCGGCCGGCAGAATGATGTCGGCGAGCGTGCCGCGAGCAGGCGTCTCGCGCGCGAGCGTGCTCATGCTCGTCGGCGCGAACGTCGCGGCCGCACGCACGGCGAGGTCGTGGTCGATCCCCGACTTGCCGGCTCCGACGGCGCGGACCGTCGCGAGTCGCGTGACGGCGCTGATCGTTCGCCGATCGTACGGGTACACCTGCGCGAGGTAGTCGACGTCGACCGCCGCGGTATCGACCTCGCGCGGCAACCGCGCGGCCCACAGCTGGACCTGCGTGACCTCGTCGCGTGGAGGCGTGACCCTCATCGACATCAGCACGCAGCGCTTGAGCAGATCGGACAGATCGGTCTCGCCGCAGATCAGCACGAGGGGCGTCTTCGGCCCGACGAGCGCCATCAGCGCCGCGCCCTGCGACGACGTCAGCTCGCCGAACCCGTCGAGGATCAGCGGGATCTGATGAACGGCGGCGACATCGAACGCCTCGCGCAGCAGCTCGCCGAGTCGCGTGCTCTGCGTCTGCAGGATCCGGCCGTCCATCACGACCGCGTGGTCGCCCTTCGCGCTCGCGACCGCGTCGGCGAGCTCGCGCACGCCATGCCCTTCGGCGCCATGCAGGTAGATGGCGTTGCCCGCCGCGCCGAACACTCCATCGAGACTCGCAACCGTGGCGCGGTACTCGGCGACGAGCTCCACCAGCGAGTCGCGCTGCTCCTGTTGCGCGATGTCGAGCGGCGCCTCCCTGGCGAGGCGCGCGACCTCGTAGAGCGGCGGTCGTCCCGGCGACACCTCGAGCAGGAAGTTGCGCGCGGCGCGCGTCAGCTCGAGCGACGCATCGTGAAACGCGTCCCCGTCGTCGAGCCGAACCTCGACCATGCACCCGCTCACGAGCACGCTGGTCCCGGCCGCGAGTGGCCGCCACAGCGCGAGCGCGCGCTCGTGCGAGCCGTCGACGAGCAAGTGGCGGACGAGCTCCAGCGTCACCGCCGGCCGGCCAGCGACCTGCA
>JABFXX010000681.1 GCA_013368795.1 Kofleriaceae bacterium | reverse complement strand
GCGCCGACCGTCGCGCGCACACCGATCGCGACGCACACGCCCGCGCCGAAGCCCGCCGAGCCGCCGGCCCCGCTCGCCGGCCTCGTCAGCCGGCTCTCCGGCCAGGTGATGGTCGACGGCGTGCGCCGCACCGACGTGTTCGACTACACGCTCGGCCCGGGCACCGTGCTCGCGACCGCCGACGGCCGCATCGACGTGCAGTTCGGCGATGGCAGCGCATTCGCGCTCGGCGCCGGCTCGACGCTCGAGCTGCGCCGCTTCGATGCCGAGCAGGTCGAGCTCGTCGTCACCGGCACCGTCGATGTCGAGGTCGCGCCGCGCGCGCCGGGGCAGCGGTTCGTCGTCCGCGCGGGCGATCGTCTCGTCGAGGTTCGCGGCACGCAGTTCCGCGTGATCCACGACGACAACGGCACGTACGTCGCGTGTCGCCATGGTCGCGTCGCGGTGCGCGACTCGCGCGGCGAGCTCGAGGTGGCGACCGCACGCAAGCTCGATCTCGCCGGCGAGGCGTCGCTCGATCCGCAGCGCGTCGTGCCGCTGTCGGCGGCCGAGCTCGAAGCGCTCGCCTCGGCGACGCCGGTGACGATGCCGATGTGGACCGATGCCGCGTCGCTCGTGAAGACGTCGTCGGCGCTCGAGGTCGCGACCGCCGGTAACCGCGCGGTCCGCGTCGATGGCGTCGAGCTCGGCGAGGGCCCGATGCGCGTACGCGTGATGCCGGGTCGTCACACCGTCGAGGCCGCCGACGCCGCGGGACGGTTCCGCCGCGCGGGCTGGATCGACGTCGCCGCGGCCAAGCCGGCGCGCCTCGCGGTCCAGGCCGATGCAGCGCCGACCGGAGGCATGGCGACGCGTCGCCGCCAGCTCCATGCCGGCATCGATCGTGGGCGCCTCGCGAACTGCACGCGCGTGCTCGCGAAGTCCGGCCTCACGTCATTCGTGCAGATCGAGATGTCGATCGACGAGACCGGCGCGGTGGGCTTTCTCAACGTGATCGACACCGACCTGCCGTCGACGACCGCCGGTTGCGTCCGTGAGGTCCTCGCCGACGTTCACTTCCAGCCCGGCCCCTCGGCGACGTTCCGCGACAAGCTCGACCTGTAGGAGTTATCCTCGAGCGGTGGGTCGCTCGTGGGTCATGGTCGTCGCGTTTACCGGGTGCTATGCGCCGGCCGTACCGAGCGAGGTCCCGTGCGGCGCCAACGACGCGTGCCCCGGCGGTCAGGTCTGCGATCACGGCCGGCCGGTGCCGACGTGCGTCGACCAGACGGGCGATGCGGGCATGCAGGGCGGCTTCGACGCGGAGCAGGTGACGATCGACGCGCCCGCCGAGGACCCGCTGCCGACCGGCGCCGTCATGCGCCTGCGGTTCGACGACGATCCGACCGACGGTGTGCTCGACTCGCAAGGCATGCACGTCGCGACCTGCGCCAACGCGACGTGCCCCGCGCTCGTGATGGGAGTCGTGGGCGGCGCGTATCAGTTCTCGGCCGATCACGTCGAGGTCGACGATGCGGCGGACTTGCGATCGAGCGGCGGGTTCACGGTCGCCGCGTGGATCCAGATCGAGACGAGCGCGACCCAGGAGATGATGCTCGTCTGCAAGGAGTACTTCATGCTCGCCGAGAGCTACGCGCTGTCGCTCACGGGAGCCAACAACGTGCGGCTCCGCTTCACGGGACCCAATGGTGCACTTACGGGTCCGCTGGTCGTGACGCGGAACGTATGGCATCACGTCGCGCTGACCTGGGATGGCTCGGCCGTGCGCCTCTACTTCGACGGCGCGCCGAACGGCCAGATGCAGCAGGTGCCGCTCCTGTTCGACAACGGCAAGCTGCAGATCGGCGCCTGCCACGGCGCGCAGAGCTTCGCGGGCTCGATCGACGACGTCCAGGTCTACAGCCGCGCGCTCGACGCAGCCGAGATCACCGAACTCGCGAACTAGAAACGAATACCGACGCCGACGCGCGCGCTGCGGTACTCGCCCTCGCGCATCGGCAGCGCGGGATAGTAGAGCGGGAGGACGCCGGCGAGCGGATAGACCTCGTCGCTCTGGTCGACCGAGCGACCACCGAGCCGGAGGTCCGCCGAGATGACGAGGCCGCCGCTCGCGCGATACTCGAGGCCGAAGCCACCCTCGATGTGATGGCCGGTCTGGTCGCCGCCGAAGCCGTTGTCGCCGCGGTCGATGCCGAAGCCGGCGAACATCGTCGGCACGAGGTGCGGATGGCTGCCGAGGTCGACGACGAGCAGCGCGGTGCCGGTGCGACCGACCGCGCTCGTGCCGTCGAGCGTGATCTTCTGCAGCTCGAGCTGGCCGGAGATCCGCCGCGTCAGGCCGATGCGGCCGTAGAGCTGGACGGTATCGGACGCGTCGCCGTCGGCGTCCGCCTTCGCCTGGAGCCGGCCGAGCCCCACGCCAGCGGTGATCGGTCGTGCGTCGGCGAGCGAGGGCAGGGCGAGCACGAGGGCGGCGGTACCGGCGAGCGCGAGGCGGTGCATGGCCACGCACACAGCACGCTGCATGCCGGCCGAAGCCCGCGAAACCACGAGCGCGAGTCTCGGTTTTCCGAGATCTAGCTCAAGCGAGCCGCGATCTTTTCCGCGGCGCGCGTCGCGAGCGCCATGATCGTGATCTGCGGGTTGACGCCGATCGCGCTCGGCACGGCGGCGCCGTCGACGACGTAGAGCGAGTCGACGTCGTGCATCTGGTGGTCGGCGTCGACGACCGAGGACTTGGGATCGGCGCCCATCCGCGCGGTGCCGAGCGGGTGGTAGGCCGAGAGGTCGAGGTCCCACGCGCGCACGGTCGCGTGGCGCAGCTTGTGGAGATCGTCCTCGGACTCGAGGATGTCGAACCCGGAGATCGGCAGGTGCACGCGTCGCGCGCCGGCGGCGAAGAACACCTGCGCGAGCACGTCGAGGCCGCGCTTGATGTGCGCGACGTCCTTGTCGCCGAGCCAGTACTGGATCACCGGCTGGCCCATCACCTCGCGGACCGAGCCGCGCGACGTGTCCTCGACGAGGAAGCCGAAGCTCGCGACGTGATCGAAGCTCTCGGCGAGCCGGATCAGCTCGGGGCCGATCAGCTGCGTCATGCTCATCGTCATCTCGAGCGGGACCATCGCGCCCTCGAAGAGGATCCCTTCCTCGTGGAGCTCGTGGATCGAGTAGCCCTGCGGGATGCCCTTCCACGGCAGGATCTGCTCGTCGAACTCGGCGAGCGCGCCGCATGCCGGGTGAATCGACAGGTTCTTGCCGAGCTGACCGGACGCGCCGCCGAGGCCCTGCGCGCCGAGCACGAGCGGCGTCATGATCGAGCCGCACGCGATCACGACCGCACGCGAGCGCACGGTCAGCACGTGGCCGTCCTGCGTGTGCGCGACGACGCCGCTCGCTCGGCCACCGTCGACGATGATCCGCGTCATCTTCGCGCCGCTGAACACCTCGGCGCCTGCCTTCAGCGCGAGCGGGATGTACGAGACGTTCGTCGAGCGCTTCGCGTCCGTCGGGCAGCCGAAGCAGCACACGCCCTGGCCATCGCAGTCGGGCGCGTTGCGCTTGAGCGGGCCGTGGCGCGTGAAGCCGAGCGATTCGCAGCCGCGCGCGATCACGCGGCCGTTGCCGCCGAGCAGCTCCGCCCTCGCGTAGTCGACGCCGAGCACGGCCTCGACGCGATCGAAGTACGTCGCCATCTCGTCGGGACCGAGCTCGTCGAGGCCGAGGTCGTCCTGCCACCTGCGCAGCACGCGATCGGGCGTGCGGTAGCACGTGCCCGAGTTGACCGTCGTCGAGCCGCCGACCGTCTGGCCGAGCGGGATCGGGATCCCGACGTTGCCGACGGAGAACGTCGACCCGCCGCGCCGGTACAGCTTCTGCTGCATCGAGAACGAGCGGCCGGTGAAGTCCTTGCGATCGAAGTACCGGCCTTCCTCGACGAACACGACCGCGAGGCCCGCCTCGGCAAGCTCGCGGCCGACGACCGCGCCGCCCGCGCCGGTTCCGACGACGACGACATCGCACTCGACCGCGAGGTCGCCGCCGAGCTCGTGCCCGTGATGCACGCGATCGCGCATGTACGCCGGCTTGGCTTCCGACTTCGCGTGCAGCTCGTAGACGCAGCCGAGCTGCTTGTAGAGCTTCGGATCGTCGAAGTGCGCGATCTTGAGCGGGCTGACGAGCGCGCGCAGCATCAGCCGGCGGAACGGATCGCCCTGGCGCCAGCTCTCGAGCAGCGCGAGCCGCTTCTCGGGCTTCACCTTGATGAACGGCCGGCGCTCGCCGATCCACGACGCGGCATCGAGCCCGCGGAGCAGGCCCTTCAGGCCGAACGACAGCTGCGATGGCAGCTTCGCGACGAACCGTTCGACCTTCTCGACGGTGTCCGCGCCGGCCGCAGGAATGAACCGTCCGGCCGGTAGGGCAGTCTCTGCGACGGCGACCAGCGTGTCGTGTTGGTGGCGGCTCAGCTCGGACACTTCCTGATTTTACCGGGAGTGGTTCAATGGTTCAACCAATCCGTCATCGAGCGAATCTTCCGTCGAGGAATCCATACGTTGCCTCGAGCTTGGCACCGACGACGAACGCGCCGGCGTCCTCGGCGATGTTCGCAGCCAGGCGAATTCCCGAGACCTGGTTGATGACGTACGTGAAGCCGAGCTCGCCCGCGATGCGCAGCGACGTGTCGCTGTCACCCATCGGCACGCCGTCGTTCGACACCGCGAGCTCACCGCTGAGGTCGAACACGCCGAACTGCTCGCCGTGCTCGCCGTAGGTGAAGCGGCGCATCCGCGCGAGCGCACCGGCGGCCCACGGCGACGCCTGCTGGTCGTCGGCGAACAGGCGGTAGCGCGCGTACGCGTTGCCCGAGAGCTCGAGCTTGTCCTCGTCGAGCTGCGCGCCGTAGCCCGCGCTCGCGATCACCTGCTCCATACGTCCGCACGTGATGAAGCAGTTGCCCATGTCGTCGGTCGGGCGCTTGAGGTAGCCCTCGCTGATGACGACCTGGACGTCGAGCCCGCTCGGCCGCAGGATCACGTTCGTGTCGCGCAAGACGCTCAGGATCTCGTAGGTGAGCGCCGCGTTCGGCTCGCCGAGCAGGATGCCGGCTTCGCGCAGGATCTCGACGGTCGCGAGCAGCGCGCGGAAGTCACTGCGTTCCTTGCGCAGCGCCCACCAGGTCAGCTGCAGCTTCTTCGCGGTCGCGTCGTCGATCGGCTTGCCGAGCGCGCGCATGTTGTCGAGCGCGCGGCCGAGGCGACGGACGCGGATGGCCGAGCCGACGTCGACGAGTCGGCCGTAGCCGCCGCCGAGCGCGATCAGGAAGTCAGCCGCGAACGTCGAGTCCTTCAGGTCGTTATCCGGGTTCGTCTCGTCGACGTAGCGCGTGTACTGCGTCGACAGCGCGGTCGACACCTTGCCGACACCGTAGAGCTGACCGGCGTAGAACCGACCCTCGCCGGCGAGCGCGACATCGAACAGCGCGCCGCGGGTCTGGGCGCGTCCCGACGGATTGAGGAAACCCGCGACGAGGTGCGCGTCACCGCCGATCGCGAACGACGTCTTCTCGGTGTCGAGCTTGCGCAGGTAGTGCGCGGCGACGTCGGCGTCGAAGTCGAGGCGCTTGTCGCGGTTGCCCATCGTATCCGCCGGCAGCGTGCGCAGTGACAGCCCCGCGGTACCGAGCGCGAACGTCAGCCGCTCGCTCGCCGCGATCACGTCGTCGCCGAGCTCGGGCAGATCCTCGACCTCGGTCGTGTTCTGGGTGCCGATCCGCGTTCCGGACAATCCCGTCTCGATATCACTGCCAGGCTCGACCGTTCCTTCCGCGGTCTCGAGTCCCGTCGGTTCGTCGGCCTGCGCCGTGGTGGTGGTCGTCGTAGGCGTGGTGGTCTTCGCGGTGGTGGTCTTGGGTCCTGTCGAGCCCGAGCCCGAGCCCGTTCCGGTTCCGGTCTTCACCGCAGTGGTCGTTGCCGCCGACCCCGCGCCCGATCCCACCGTTGCACCGCTGCCCGACGCGGCGCCAGCGGCCGGCCCGCTCTCCGGCGCGCCGAGCTTCTGCAGTGCCTTCTTCGCGAGGTCGCGCGAGCTCTTGTCTCTGCCCGCATCGGCGACGATGGCCTGGAGCACCGGCACCGCCTGCTGATCGCCGAGGTTGCCGAGCCCCTCGATCGCGATGTCACCGATGATGTCGAACGTCTCGCTCTCCGCGAGATGCATCAGCACCGGCGCGGCGCGCTTGTCCTTGCTCTGGCCGAGCTTGCGCGCGGTATCGCGACGCTTCTCTTTCCACGTCGAACGATCCATGTCGTTCGGCTGGTTCTCGACGAACTTGATCATGTTCGGCACGTCCGCGGGCTGCGCGGCAACGTGACCGGCGGCGAGCGCCAGGATCGCGATCACGACGAGGCTGCGCATCAGTTCTCTCCGAACGCGAAGCAGGGGCCGTTGTCGTCCTTGAGCTGATCGCAGGTCGCCGCGGCGATGCAGGCCATCACCAGCTTCTGCTGCGTCGACGCCAGGCCTTCGATCCGCGCGACGCAGTTGTCCCAGTCGAAGCGATAGTCTTCGGCCTGGTGCAGCGGGATCGCGCCGCAGTCGACCATGCGCCAGCATGCGGCCTGCGGATCGTGCGCGACGTCGCCGCACTCGTTGATCGCGCCGCCTTCCGCGCACAGGGCGCGCGTCCCATCGGCCGTATCGTCACCGGCACCGCACGCGGCGAGTGCCAGGACCAGGAGGCTAGTCCAACATCTCATCGCGTCGATGATAACGCGGCCCGAGCAAGGTCTGGCCGCGCCGCGCGCGATCTGTGGCGCCTACCGCTTCCGGCAAGCGCAAGCGCTGCGTTCAGGCGTCCTGCGCGCGGTCTTTCTTGCGAACCAGGTTACCGACCGGGACGTCCGGGATGCTCGCCGCGACAAGCTCGGCGATGTCGAGCACCTGGATCTTGTCCTCGACGTTCCGCTGCTTCATGCCGTCGGTCAGCATGATGTTGCAGAACGGGCAGGCGACCGCGACGGCTTCGGCACCTGTCTCGATGATCTCGTCCGTGCGGTTGAAGTTCACGCGCTCGCCCTCGTGCTCCTCCATGAACATGCGGCCGCCGCCAGCGCCGCAGCAGAAGCCGTGGCGCTTGTTGCGCGTCATCTCGACGACGTTCGGCACGCCGACCGCCGAGATCACGTCGCGCGGTGCATCGAACTCGCGGTTCCACCGGCCGAGGTAGCAGCTGTCGTGATACGTGACCTTGCCGACCGGCACGCTCTCGCTGCGCAGCCGCTCGGTCTTGTAGAGGTGGTCGATCAGCTGCGTGTGGTGGACAACCTCGAAGTTGCCGCCGAACTGCGGGTAGTCGTGCCGCAGCGTGTGCAGACAGTGCGGGCAGCTCGTGACGACCTTCTTGGCGTTGGCCGCCTTGAGCGTCTCGATGTTCTGCTCGGCGAGCATCTGGAACAGCATCTCGTTGCCGGTGCGGCGCGCCGGATCACCCGTGCACGCCTCGCTGTGACCGAGCACCGCGTAGCTCACGCCCGCCGTGTTCAGCACCTTCACCATCGCGCGGGTCTGCTTGATGATGCGGCTGTCGAACGCGCCGGCGCAGCCGACCCACAGGATGTACTCGGGGTCGGGGTTCTCCTCGATCGTCGGAACCTCGAGGTCCTTCGCCCAGTCCATGCGCTGATCGTTGCCGATGCCCCACGGATTGCTCTGGCGCTCGATGTTGCGATAGGTGCGCTGGAGCTCGGCCGGCGTCTTCTCCTGCTCGAGCACCAGGTTCTGGCGCATCTGCAGGATCTTGAGCGGGTGCTCGATGAACACCGGGCAGACCTCCTGGCACGCGCCGCAGGTCGTGCACGCCCACAGCGTGTCTTCCTGAACGCGGCCGCCGGTCAGCTTCGGCATCGCCTCGAGGTCCTTCTTCAGGCCCTCGAGCTTGTCCTTGGCGAACACGAGATCGGGATGCGGGTGCGCATCGTCGTAGCCGTTGGCCTTCGCGTAGTCGTTAAGGCCAGCGACTTCCTTCTCGGTCTCGGCGATCTTGTCGCGCAGACCGACGCGGTCGAGCATCTCGTAGCGAATGTCGTGCACGAGCTGCATCGGCGAGAGGTTCTTGCCGGTGTTGTACGCAGGGCAGTAGTTCGTGCAGCGCGCGCACTCGGTGCACGCGTAGGTGTCGAGCAGGCTCTTCCACGAGAACTGCTCGTAGCGGCCGACGCCCCACTGCGTGTCGTCCTCGAGGTTGATCTTCGGCAGGTCCATCCGGCGCTCGCTGCGGTTGCGCGCGAAGATGTTCGGCAGCGCGCCGAGCAGGTGGATGTGCTTGGAGTAGGGCAGGTAGTTCAGGAACGTCAGCAGGATGAGGACGTGCAGCCAGTAGCCGAACATCGCGCCGCGATGCGCGGCGGTTTCCGACAGCGGTCCGAGCGCCTTCGAGATGCCGTTCGACACCGGCATCCACCAGCCCGGGCCGGCGTCGCCGAGCATCGTCATCTCGTAGCCGTGGAAGATGAAGTGCGAGAGCATCAGCGAGCCGATCGCGCCGAGGATCAGGCCCGCGTCGAGGTTCATCGGGATGAGGCGCGGCTGGACGATCGTGCGGCGAATGAACGCCCACGCGATCACGAGCAGCACGGCGAAGTTCATCACGTCGATGAGCAGGTAGAGCGGCTTGTAGAGGACGTCGGGCAGAAGCCGCAGCGACAGTCCCGGAATCACGCCCGACACGATGATGTCGACGGTCGCGATCGTGATGATCAGAAAGCCCCAGAAGATGACCAGGTGGTGCTTGCTCGACCGGTGCTGCGGTCCCTCCTCGGCAACCTTCTTCTGACCGAAGAAGTAGATGCCGACGTCCATCAGGCGGCCGCCTAGATCGTCGACGCGTGGCCGCGGATCAGCGACGCCGGTCGCGACTGCGCGTCCGAAAAGCCAGACGGTCCGGACGAAGAACGCGACCGATGCCGCGAGCAGGAGGATGAAGATGACCTGAGTCACGACGGGTCTGGCTTACCATGTGCGTGCGACAATTGTCATGGCATGACGCGATCTTGAGACCGTGAGGTCCCTCGCGGAGCAACCCATTGTCCGAGGGGCCGTCACCCGTCATGGTGTGAGAACGACCCTCAATGGCCGAACGCGCGAACATCCTCGTCGTTAGCGACCTTCACTTCGGCGAGGAGCTGCTCCCGGGTGCGACGAGCGAGCGTCGACAGGCCGTCGAGCTGGGCGCGCGGGCGTTCCGCGACTTCCTGCACTACCACGCGTCGCGCCGGCTCGGCGGGAGGCCCTGGCGCCTGGTCATCGCCGGCGATCTGTTCGACTTCATGTCGGTCGTGATCCCGGGCTCTGTAGATCTGCCCGCGCGCACCCACGACGAGCGTCGGTTCGGACTCGACCGCAGCGCCGCGAGCGGCGTTCTGCGCGTGCGCCGCATCTGCGAGAACCAGCGCGAGCTGATCGCCGACATGGCGCGCTTCGCTGCGGCGGGTCACTCGATCGACATCATCGCCGGCAATCACGACATCGAGCTGCTCTCGCCCGAGGTCTGCGCCGAGCTCGATCGCCAGATCCGCGCAGCCGGCGCCAGCGACGTCGCAGCCGCGCGCATCCGCGTGCTCCCGTGGTTCGTCTACATCCCGGGCACCGCGTGGATCGAGCACGGCCACATGTACGACGAGGGTTGCTCGTTCGAGTTCAACCTCGCCCCCGCCGATCCGAAGGACGGCAAGATCATCTACAACATCGACTACGCCGCGATCCGCTACCTCGCGACGACGTGTCCCGAGATCGATCCGCACGGCATCGAGGAGTGGGGCTTCTGGGGCTACATGCAGTACGGCTGGGAGATCGGCGTGCGCTCGTTCATGCGGCTGTGGGCCGGCTACGCGCGCTTTGGCCAGTCGCTCGTCCGCGCGCGCACGAAGCATCACTCGCACCGCAGCCGCGACGCGCGCCGCCGCGTGCACAAGGAGCGGCTCGCGCAGGCCGCAGAGCAGGGCGGGATCTCGCTCGAGACCGCGTCGGCGATCGATCGCCTCGCTCGGACGCCGATGACGATCAGCTGGCGGCGCCTGGGCCGCATGCTGATGCTCGACAAGATGGGCCTCGGGGTCGGCGTCGCGATCGTCGCGTTGCTCTCGCTGATCCTCCTGCCGCTGTTCTGGGCATTCTTCGTCGCCGGCACCGCATTCGGCGCGGCCGCGTGGACCTATCGCTGGCTCGGCAAGCACATGGTCACGAACCAGCTGCCGATGCGCGCGGTACCGCTTCGCCTGCGCCGCCTCGTCGACGCACCCGTCGTCGTGTTCGGTCACACCCACGATCCGCGCTGGCAGCCGCTGCGCGGCGGCGGCCTCTACGTGAACACCGGCACGTGGCTCCCGGCGACGCGGCCGGGCCTGCGCCGCAGCTTCACGCACGTGCTCATCCAGCCGCGCGAGGGCGTGTTGCCGCTCGTCGAGCTTCGCCAGTGGCGCGACGGCACGAGCCAGCCGTTCGATGCGGGCGCCGACCTCGGCGCGGGCGTGACGATGCCCGGCGTGAACACCGGCGGCGACTGGACGCAGATGGCGGGCTAACCGCCGGTCGTGAGGTATCGCTGGTGCTCGCCCTCGAGGTTGACGATGAACGGTAGCGACGCCAGGGCGGCGAGCTGGTCGAGCGGGACCTCGAACGAGAAGATCGTGACGTCGCAGTCCTTGCCCGCGATGATCGCGTGCACGATCGCGCCGGTCGCACGCATCTGGCCGCGCTGCTCGTCGGTGATGCAGCCCTTCATCTGACCGAGGCCGGAGACCGCGTACCGGCGGCGGCTCCCGAGCGTCATCATCTCCAGCCAAAGCGTCGGGTCGAGCCGGCCACGCGCCACGGCATCGGCGTTCGGCCCCGACCACGCGGTCGCCGCGTCCATGCGCGTGACCCACGGCTGCGCCGCGAGAAACCGCAGCGCCTCGTTCGGCACCATCGCGAACAGGCGCTCGCCGGGCGTGCCGGCGGCGACCTCCTCGGCGACGACGGATCCGAGCTCGGTCGGCGTCGCGAGCACCGGCCGGAGGAAGCGCCCGCCCAGCGAGATGATCAGCGCGCGCGCGTGATCGTCGAGCGTCCCGTCGAGCACGACCGCCGTGTACTCGACCGCCGACAGCTTGCCGGCCTTCCAGTCGCGGACGAGATTCGCGCCGAGCTTGGCCTCGTCCTCT
>JABFXX010000652.1 GCA_013368795.1 Kofleriaceae bacterium | reverse complement strand
CCGGGGCGATGGGTCCGATGGGTCCGATGGGCCCGATGGGCCCGATGGGGGCGATCGGTCCGCAGGGGCCAGCCGGCGCGACCGGCGCCACCGGAGCAGCGGGACCCACCGGCGCCACGGGCGCGACCGGCGCCACGGGCGCGACCGGACCCGCGGGACCGCAGGGCTCGATGGGCCCGCCCGGCCTCAACGGCGAGGAGATCAAGCAGGTCACGTTCGCCGGCTACACGTCGAACACGTTCGGCGGCAACCTCGGCGGTCGCGCCGGCGCGCACGCGATCTGTCACGGCGAGTTCCCAGGCAGCCACTTCTGCACCGACTGGGAGCTCGATCGGGCCCAGCCACCGCCGGTCGCGACGAGCGCGTGGGTCGATCCGGGCACGAACCAGACGACGACGCGCTACTTCCGGCCGAGCTACACGACGTCGGACACCGGCACGTGCGCGGGCTGGACCTCGTCGGCGGCCAACGTGAAGCCCGACGGCGTCAACCTCGGCCGCGGCTACATCTTCACCGCGCTCGGCGGGTTCGCGAGCAGCTTCGTCGGCACGAACGATGGCGGCTGCGAGAACGTGCGACCGCTCGCGTGCTGCATCGGCGGCACCGGGATCCGGTTCCGCGGCTTCACGGCGCCGACCGGTGGCAACCTCGGTGGCCGCAGCGGTGCGCGCGCGACGTGCGATGCGGCGTTCTCCGGAAGTCACTTCTGCACCGACTGGGAGGTCGATCAGGCCGCGATCCACGCGCCGATTCCCGCGACCGGTGCGTGGATCGATGCCGGTGACAGTCAGCCGTCGTCGCGGCGGTATCGCTCGACGTACACGACCTCCGATACAGGCACGTGCGCAGGTTGGACGTCGTCCGCCGCGAACGTGAAGCCCGATGGCGTCAACCTCGGGCGCGGATACGTTCTGACGCCGCTCGGCGGAACCGCGAGCAGCTTCGTCGGCACGAATGACGGTGGCTGCGAGAACGCGCGTCCGATCGCGTGCTGCGACGGTACGCCGCCCGAGTGAGCTCAGAACGTGTAGCCGAGGAACAGGCTTCCGATCGGTGCGGTGATGCCGTCGCCGGCGCCTTTGAAGCGGTTCTGGGCTGCCTGGATGATCTGCGCCGTCTGCTCGGGATTGCTCGGCTCGAAGTTCGGCTCGAACGTGGCGCGCGAGCGCACGATCGTCACGAAGCCAATGCTCGCGCGCAGCGACCAGCCCGGCCCGATGCCCCACTGCCATCCGACCTGGCCTCCCAGCATGTGCACGCGCACGGTGCTCTCGAACGTGCGGCTGAACGGCAATGCCTCGTGTAGCCCGAGCCCGGACGCGTTCTCGATCACGCCGGCGACGAGACCATCCTTTTCGCTGATCACGAACGTGTACGTCGCGTCGATGAACGCGCCGCGGTGCGCGAACGGACGAACGCCGAACATGCCGCGCGCCACGAACGCGTTCTTCACCGACTCCTTGATCAGCTCGCCGACGGCAGGCCGACCGTCGAACACGTCCGTGTAGTACTTGTCGAGGATCCACGCGTAGCCGCCTGGGAGCCAGCCCGCGGATCCCGTCAACCGCACGCGAATCGGCAACTCGATCTGGAGCGCGAACGCGAGGTCGAGTCCGACGTCGGTGCCGAGCATCGGGGTCACCGACCCGTGCCGATATGTTGGCGCGTTCTCGGCCGCGGCCGTGCCGGCGAGCACGACGAGCGCCGCCGCGATGCAGGTGTGACGCATGCCCTGGGCTCCTGCGCGAAGCGTTCCGGACTCCCGTCGTCGCAACGAACGGATGTCGTTTGCGAACCCTCGTGCGCCCAGTAGTCGCTGCGCGCACTACGGGTCGCGACGAACGCCGGAACCTCGACGGTCTCAGGTCGCGTCGTGGAAGATGACGCCGAGTGTGTGGCGGTGTCCGCTGCGGATCCGACTCACGCCGTGGCGCATCTGCACGCGGTAGTAACCGCGCGTGCCCTCGACCGGCCGGTGATGTACCGGGATGATCGCGCCGTCGCCGCGGCGCAGCGGAATCACCTCGACGCGCGACTGCATGCGCGGGCGCTGCTCGGTCACGACGAGCTCGCCGCCGGTGAAGTCGCGCGCGGGTTCCGAGAGCAGCACGACGACCTGCAGCGGGAACACGTGCTCGCCGTAGAGGTCCTGGTGCAGGCAGTTGTAGTCGCCGGCGCCGTACGCGAGCACGAGCGGCGTCGGCCTGACCTGGCCGGCGTCGTGACAGCGCGCGAGAAACGCGGCGTGACCGTCGGGGTAGCGCGTCTCGATCGCGAGCAGCTCGTTCCAGCGATTCGCGATCGGCACGAGCTGCGGATACAGCGCGGTGCGGAGCTCCTCGACGAGCGCCGGCAGTGGATACGCGAAGTACTTGTACTCGCCGCGTCCGAAGTTGTGGCGCGCCATGACGATGCGGCTGCGATAGCGCGCGTCGTCCGCATAGCCGGCGACGATCGCGTCGCACTCGGCGGCGGTGAGGAGGCCGGGCAGGAGGGCATAGCCCTCGGCGTCGAGGCGGTCTGCGATCTGGGGACCGTCGAAGCGAAACCGATCGTGTGGCGAGCTGGACATCCTGACCTGGCGAACCGTGACACCAGACCCCGACCGGTGCTCGCCGGATCCGGACTTCGAGGCTCGTAATTAGTTCACCGTTCGGTTAACAATTAGCGCATGCCACGGACGAAGCAGCGTGCTCCCGTTCATCGCCCACCCGGCGCGGGCCGCACCTACGCGATGGGCCCGGTCCAGGCCATCTTCAAGGCCGACGGCGACGAGACACGCGGGCAGTACTCGATCTCCGAATGGTGGCTCGAGCCGCACACGCGGGGGCCCGGCGCGCATCAGCACGAGGAGGACGACGTCTTCTTCGTGATCGAAGGGACGATGAGCTTCTTCGTCGGCGGGAAGTGGATCGACGCGCCGAAAGGCTCGCTCGTGATCGCACCCGGCGGCACGCCGCACGACTTCGAGAACCGCACCGGCAAGCGGGCAGGCGCGCTCAACTTCTCGGTGCCGGGCGACTTCGAGCCGCACATGGTCGGGATCGCCGAGTGGTTCCGCGAGCGCACCGCCGCCGCATCTCGCACCGCGAACGCGCCACGGAGCAAGTCGCCCCCGCGACGCGCACGCGCGCGCAGCTAGATGTACTGCTCGAGAAACTCGCCGCCGACCTGACGCGTCGCCGCGTTGAGGCGGTTCCACACGTTGATCACCGCGATCGACATCACGATCGCGGCGAGCTGCGTCTCGTCGTAGTGACGCGCGGCCTCGTTCCAGACGTCGTCGGGCACCGCGTCGGCGCGGTCGCTGAGGCGACACATCGTCTCCGCGAGCGCGAGCACGGCGCGTTCGGCGTCAGAGAAGTAAGGAGCCTCGCGCCATGCCGAGACCGTGAAGATGCGCTCGGGCTTCTCGCCGAGCTTTCGCAGCGCGCGGCAATGCATGTCGACGCAAACGCTGCAGCCGTTGATCTGGCTCGCGCGCAGGTTGATGAGCTCGAACGTCGCGCGGGAGACTCCGCAGTTTTCCGTGGCCTTGGTGAGCGATAGAAGCGCTTCTCTGGTCCCCGGCAGGACGAACACCGGGCTCTTCATTCTCGGTTGCATGGTTTCCTCCGTCCTCGCCGCTAGAGGCGAAGACACCCACAAGACCCGCGGGGAGGTAGAAACGTGACGGCCGACGTCACACGCGCCCCGGCTCGCGCGTCATACATTCATGAACCAGACTGATCGCGACTGGCTGGCACAGAGGTTCGAGGAGCAGCGCTCCCGTCTGCTCGCCGTCGCCTATCGCATGCTCGGCTCGCTCAGCGAGGCCGAGGACGCCGTCCAGGAGGCGTGGCTCCGCCTGAGCGGCGCGGCCCACGAAGACGTCGACAACCTCGGCGCGTGGCTCACGACGGTCGTCGCCCGCATCTCGCTGAACGTGCTGCGGTCACGCAAGACGCGGAGCGAGGCGCACGTGCCCGAGCCGATCCTCGATCGCGCCGACGGAGCGAGCCCGGAGCATCAGGCGCTGCTCGCCGACGGTGTGGGCCTCGCATTGCTCGTCGTGCTCGAGACGCTGACGCCGGCCGAGCGCGTCGCGTTCGTGCTGCACGACATCTTCGACCTGTCGTTCGACGAGATCGCGTCGATCGTCCAGCGCACGCCGGATGCGACCCGCCAGCTGGCGAGCCGCGGACGTCGCCGCGTGCAGGGGCGAAACGCGACGCCGGATGCGGATATGACCGTGCAACGCCGCGTCGTCGACGCGTTCCTCTCGGCCGCGCAGGACCGCGACTTCGACAGGCTCGTCGCCGTGCTCGACCCCGACGTCGTCCTCCGCCGCGATGCCAGCGCGACGGGGACGCCGATCGAGGTCCGCGGCGCGGAGCAGGTGGCTCGTGGCGCGTCGTCCTTCTCGCGACCGGGTCTGCAGAGGCGCCCGGTGCTCGTCAACGGTGTCGCCGGGGCGGTCGCCATGCTCGAAGGGAAACCGGTCGCGGTCATGGCCTGCACCGTGAAGGACGAGAAGATCGTCGAGATCGAGATCGTCGGCGATCCCGCGCGGCTCGCACAGCTCGATCTGACCGTCCTCGATACCTAGCGCCGGCGCAAAACACTTGTGCGGGGCCCCGCGGGGCGCCGGGCTCGCCTGTGCGACGAGGCGTGGTATCGAGCCCGGATGAGTACCGAGTACGTGCCGCCGAAGGTCTGGGAGTGGAACAAGCCCAACGGGGGCGAGTTCGCCAGCATCAACCGGCCGGTCTCCGGACCGACGCACGACAAGGAGCTGCCGGTCGGCAAGCATCCATTCCAGCTGTACTCGCTGGCGACGCCGAACGGCCAGAAGGTCACGATCATGTTCGAGGAGCTCCTCGCGGCGGGTCACCGCGGCGCGGAGTACGACGCGTGGCTGATCAAGATCACCGCAGGCGATCAGTTCGGCTCCGGCTTCGTCGGCGTGAATCCGAACTCGAAGATCCCCGCGCTCGTCGATCGCAGCGGGCCGACGCCGTTCCGCGTGTTCGAGTCCGCCGCGATCCTCATGCACCTCGCCGAGAAGTTCGGCGCGTTCTTGCCGACGGAGCCGGCCGCCCGCGCCGAGACGCTATCGTGGCTGTTCTGGCAGACGGGCGCCGCGCCGTTTCTCGGCGGCGGCTTCGGTCACTTCTACGCCTACGCGCCGACGAAGATCGAGTACGCGATCGATCGCTACTCGATGGAGGCCAAGCGCCAGCTCGACGTGCTCGACAAGCGGCTCGCGACGAGCGAGTACCTCGCGGGCAGCGCGTACACGATCGCCGATATCGCCGCGTGGCCGTGGTACGGCGGGCTGGTCCTCGGCCACGTGTACAAGGCGGCGGAGTTCCTCTCCGTTCACGAGTACACGCACGTCATGCGCTGGGCGAACGCGATCGCCGAGCGTCCCGCGGTGCGCCGTGGCGTGATCGTCAACAAGACCTCGGGCGATCCTGCGAAGCAGCTCGCAGAGCGTCACGACGCCGCCGACATCGACGCGAAGCTGCGTTAGCTCACTGCGCCTGGTAGTACGGCTTCTGCGCCGGGTAGTACTCGTCGAACTTCGGCAGCGGCTCTCCGTCGCGCGACGCGACCAGGCAATCGAGATAGAACTCCCAGCCAGGTCCTGCGTCGCCGGCGAGCCCGCGATCGGTGAGGTGATGCACGAACACGAGCTCGGTCGTATCGCCGCGCTGCTCGAGCGTCAGCTCGAGACGCCAGTCACCGTAGGTCGTGAGCGCGAGATGCTTCGGAGGCTCGCACGCATCGATCCGCGAGTCCGACCACGGCGCGCCTTGCTCTTGGACGAGCTGGATGTGGATCGTCTTGCCAACCCCCGGCTCGCCCTTCCAGGGCCCGATCCAGCGAGCGGTGTTCTCGGGATTCGTGACGCTCGTCCAGACGTCCTCGATCGGCGCGCGGAACGTGCGCTTGATGATGAGGTCGTTGCCTTCGACCTTGCCGGTCGGCTTCCGTGTCATGCGGTCTCCTTCTGTTTCGTGTCGCGTGTCGTCGTCGTGGCGGCCGCAGCGGTGCGCCGCTTCTTGGTCTCGCGGTACACCTCGGTCTCGAGCGCCATGAACCTGCGTTCCCACGTCGCCCGAGCGCGGAGCTCCTGGAAGAACGTCTCCAGCACGGCGAGCGGTCCGAGCTCGAGCTCGTAGTACCGCTCGCGGCCGATCGCTTCGTCGCGGACGAGGCCGGCCTCGCGCAGCACGCGCAGGTGGCGGCTCACCGCGGGCCGGCTGACCGAGAACGCGCCGGCGATCTCCCCCGCGGTCGACCGGCGATCGCGGAGCATGCGCAGGATGTCGCTCCGAATCGGATCGGTGATGGCCATCGCGACCTCGTCCACGTCCGGATACGTAACCAACTCGTTACGCGTCGTCAAGCGCAATGGGCCGCCCGGGCAGGGCAGGGCCGATCGGTTGCGTGCGGGGCGGCGATCTCGTCTAGTCCCCGGATGACCCAGTCACTGCAGGAGACGTTCGCGCCGGCCGGCCGATGCTTCGGATGTGGACCGGCCAACTCTCACGGTCTGCGGATTCGCAGCTTCGCGATCGACGACACCGCCGATTCGCACGTCATCTGCGACTTCACGCCGGAGCGCTATCACGAGGCATTCGAGGACGTGCTCAACGGCGGCATCATCGGCACGGTGCTCGACTGCCACATGAACTGGACGACGATCCATCACCTCATGCGCAAGCAGGGGCTCGACCACGCGCCACCGTGTGTCACCGCCGAGTTCAAGGTCGTCCTCAAGCGACCGACGCCGATGGGCCCGGTGCACGTCGACGCTCACGTCGTGTCGGCGACCGACGATCGCGCGACGATCGAAGCGACGATGACGGCCGGCGGCAAGGTCACCGCGCTCGGCACCGGAACGTTCATCGCGGTCAAGCCGGGCCATCCCGCGTACCACCGCTGGTAGGTCAGTGGCCGAGCACCTCGGAGACGGTCAGGACCGGGATGCCGCTCGCAGCGACGTGGTCGACGACCGCGGTGAAGTCCGACGTACGCCACTCGGTGCTGCTCGTCGGCGTGCCATCGACGAGGTCGTGAAAGACCAGGATGACCCACTCGCGGCTGGTCTTGGCGTCGTCGATCGCCGCCTTGACCGTCGCGAGCGGCGTCGCGTTCGTCACGTACTGCACGCGTAGCTTCGATCCGTCGGCGACCGGCAGCGTCTCGTGCTGGCGCTGGTAGATCGTGCGGCAGCTCGTGAAGTAGCGGTGCGCGAGTGACAGGATGTCGGGACCGGTCGCGAACGCGCCGCCCGGATACGCGCAGTGGTCGTAGCCGGAGAAGCCCTGCTGCATGAGCCACGACCGCACGTCGACCATATCGTCCTCGACCTCGGCGGCGGTGAGCTTGGTGTAGCGCGCGGCGTGGTTGGCATCGAATCTCGCGTGGGCCGCGATGTCCCAGCCGTTGGCGTCGAGCGCATGTAGCTCGTCGAGCCGCACGCGTCCGCCGGTGTCGACCATGTCGGCGATCACGTAGGCGGTCGCAGGGAACTTCCGCTTGGCGAGGATCGTCGAAGCGGGCTCGACCATGCTCGCGAACCCGTCGTCGAACGTGAAGCTGATGACGCCGTTCGGATAGAGGTCGACCGGTTCTCGCACGAGCGCGATCCCGTTGACGTGAAGGCAGACGCGCGCGCCGGTTGCGTCGTCGGCGATTCGCAGCATGACATCCGTGATCGCATCGCGATGCGGCGTACCCTTGACGATCTCGGACGACCACGGAATCGTGAACGACACCCAGTCGCCGTCGGTCGTCCACTTGTCAGCCTGCGTCGACGCCAGCTTGAACGTGTAGCTGTTCGCGAACCCCGAATCGCCGAGCACGAGGTCGAGCGACTTCACGTGCTCGACGTTGTCGACCTTGATCCAGATCTTCGGCATGCGATCGGTGAAGTCGATCGGAGCCATGCTCGATCGCGAGATCGAGCGAATCGCGCCAGCGCCCTCGGTCTCGACGAATGCCGATTGCGCGCCGAGCACGAAGTCCGACGTATCGGACTCGCTCGATCGACCGACGCCGGCCGCCTCGAAGCCGTGCCCGTCCTCGAACGTCGTCACCCAGGAATCGACGATCTGCGCTGCAGGCTCGCGTGCCGGCGCGGCACCGCACGTTCGTCGTCCTCCGGACGTGGTCCAGGGACAGCGATACGCGAACGCGCCTTCGAGCATCGACTCTCCCGACGAGCTCGCGACGATGACATCTGCCGGGCCCTCGATGTACTGATGCTCGCCCGTCGTGCACGACAGCTCGGTGTCGCTCTCGATCTGGATCGCGTCGCACCGCGTGCCACCGACCGTGACGGTGACGTCGTCCGTGAACCCGCTGCCCTGGATCGTGAGCCGTGTCCCGCCTGCCACCGAACCTTCGGCCGGCGCCACCGATGTGACTCGTGGCGCGTCCGCACAACCAGCTGCGGCCGCGATGATCAGAAAGCTGCCTACGTGCGAGCGCATGCGCTGATGCCTCAGCAGGTTCGATGCCGACGGGAACTTGCGGACGGGACGTGTTCGCCGCGTGTTGGCTGTGCGCCCAGGCATGGGTGAGCGACGCTGGCCGCGACATCGCGCATGAGGCGCGACGAACGTCAGGCGGTGTTGCCTGTAACCATCATGCGAGGGCATTCGCACTGATGGTTTGAAGCAACACTCAATAATTCCAAAAACTTACATTGAGAGCTCGCGAATCGCGGTGTTATCGCAATTCGGTCATGCGCGAGCGCCTCGTTGGTCTCATGGTCGCAACGGCGATCGGTTGCGGACGCGGCAGCGACACACCCGACGCTGCGCCCGATACGCCGCCGCGCGAGGCGACGTTTCGTGTCTTCGATCAGATTCCGCAGTTCGGGATCTACACGAGCACCGAGCCGAACTACACACCGCCGGACGGCGTGCTGATGTGGAGCTTCGGCACCGTGTTTCTGACGAAGCTCACCGCCGATCAGAAGGCGATGATCGGCGACCAGCTCGCCGCGCGGATCACGTATCACGCGCAGTGCGACAACTACGATCGGCTCGGCGGGCTGTTCTTCGTCGTCGAGCCGCCGGGACAGACGCCGCAGCCGACCGATCCACGCGTCGAGATCGTCCGGTTCATCACGCCGTTCAGTAACTACAAGCGCGGCGCGCTCGCGACGCACACGTTCCCGGATGCGGACATCTCCGCGTTCGCGCACACGCTCGCCGATCCGGACAAGGACATCTGGTTCGGGATCGCCGGCGGCTCGAACCCGTACGACGGTGATCCGTGCACGGTCGGCACGCCACAGCCGCCGGAGTTCGCCGCCGTCGGCTTCAAGTACTCGGTCGATCTCACGACGAAGGGCGACCTCAGCCCGGGCACGAGCCTGACGCTGAGCGCGGTCGGCGGCACGTCGGCGACGATGACGCCGGTCACCGGCACGTTCACGAACCCCGGCACGACCGACGCGACGGGCCACGTCACGGTGATCGTCTCGGGTCACGGTCCCGGCGCCGGCGGCAACGAGTACGAGTACACGCAGGACACCGTGAAGGTGAACGGCGAGAGCATCGGCTCGTTCAGCACGATGATCGACTGCGCGTCGTACAAGCAGTTCAGCCCCGACGGCAATCCGGGCATCTTCGGGAACAACACGACGAACAACCCGCGCAACTGGTGCCCGGGCGCGCTGGTCCCGTCGCACACGTTCGCGGCGACGCTGCCGCCGGGCGACAGCACCGTCTCGCTCGAGATCTCGCCGGGCGACGTGCCCGACGGTTCATATTTCTGGACCTCGATCAGCTTCGGGGCGCCTTGAGCCTGTCGATCGGTAGCAACACCACGCGCGCCAAGTCAGCGCAGTCCATGGGACCGCGATCCGGCGGTCTGTTTGCAAGGAGGAGCCGAAATGCTTAGTCGCCTCGCGTTGCCTTGTCTCTTGCTCGCCGCGTGTTCGCCGACGAACAACGGCCACGGCCCCAAACCCGATTCCCAGGTTCCCGTCGACGCGACGTCGGTCGATACGCCTCCGCCGCCGGATGCGGGACCGCTCGTCGTGTTTCCGATGGATCCGATCATCGGCGGCGGCGCCCCGAGCGACGCGCCGAGTCTGTTCGGCCAGCCGGAGGCGGGTGTGCCCGGTGGACCGTGCATCGCGGAGCCGACCGATGGGACGCTGCTGCCGAAGAAGTTCCTCCGCCAGCGGTTCCGCCTGGTGCCGGCGAACGGCGAGAACCTGTTCGAGATCCGGCTCAGCACGCCGTCGATCGATCACGACCTCGTCGCGTACACCACGTCGACGACGTGGATCGTGCCGAAGTCGATCTGGGAGGCGATGAACACCGAGCTGATCGATCAGCCGATCCAGTATCGGGTCCGCGCTGCGAAGTGGAGCGGCTCGACGCTCTCCGGGCAGCCGACGATCAGCGCGACCGGCACGTTCCGCATCGCGCCTGTCGATGCGCCGGGAACCATCGTCTACTGGACGAGCGGGCCGGGCGGTAACACGACCGCGTTCAAGGGCTTCAACATCGGCGACGAGACGGTGCACGACGTCATGGGCCCGTCGGCCGTCGGTGGTGGCACGATGTGCGTCGGCTGCCACACGTCGACGCCCGACGGAGCGTTCGTCGGGTTCTCGGCGAATCCGACCGCGGAGGACGGGCGCAACGCGCACGTCGACATGCGCTCGCTCGATGGCACCGCGTCGCAACCGGCATTCCTCACGCCGTCGGCCCAGACGCTGATCGCGCGCGCGCCGAACCAGCAGGCCCCGTTCTACTCGGCCGCGCACTGGGCCGCCGGCGACCACATGATGCTGACGATGTACCCGGTTGGCGGGACGCCCTCGATCATCTGGACGAACCTCGAGGCGACGTCGACGGCGCAAGGCACCGGGTGGGGCGTCGTCGCG
Source organism: Kofleriaceae bacterium (assembly GCA_013368795.1). Taxonomy (GTDB): domain Bacteria; phylum Myxococcota_A; class Polyangia; order Haliangiales; family Haliangiaceae; genus JABFXX01. The sequence goes on along the minus strand of JABFXX010000652.1, from coordinate 27,827 downwards.
CGCACGGGCGACACCGGCCAGGCCGGCGCGGGCGCGTGGAGCCACGACGGGCTCACGATCGCCTACACGTCGGCGCCGCTCATCACGAGCGGCATGAACGTCGACAACGGCCATGCCGACATCTACACCGTGCCGTACAACGGCGGCGCGGGTGGCACGGCGACCAAGCTGATGGGCGCCTCGGACACGAACTTCTCGGAGTCGTACGCCGCGTTCTCGCGCGACGACGCGCTCGTCGCGTTCGTGCGTGTCCCCGCCGCCCAGAACCCGTACGACAACGCCCAGGCCGAGGTCTTCCTCGTGCCGACGACCGGTGGCACGCCGACGCGCCTCGTCGCGAACGATCCGGCCGAGTGCACGACCGCGGTCAGCCCCGGTGTCGGCAACTCGTGGCCGAAGTGGTCGCCGACGGTCCAGGCGTCCGGTGGCACGAAGTACTACTGGCTGACGTTCTCGTCGAAGCGCCGCCCCGGCGGCACGCCCCAGCTCTACGTCGTGCCGGCCACCGTCGACGCCACCGGCGCGATCACGACGTACCCGGCTCTCTACCTGTGGAACCAGCCGACGAACGAGCGTAACCACACGCCGGCATGGGACGATTTCCAGGTCCTCTTCTAGGCCGCCAGCCGGGCTAGAGTACCGTGCGTGCGGTACGTCCTGCTCGCGGCAACCGCTGCGGGCGCCTTCGTCGTGGTCCTCGCAGTCGGTGCACTCGCGCCGGCCGACCTGCGCTGGTCGATCCTCGACGGAGTTATTCGCGTCAGCAAGATCATCGCGCTGTTCGGCTGCCTCGTCGGCGCGCTGACGTTCCAGCGACACCAGCACCTGTTCCGCGGCTGGAGCCTCCTCGCCGCGATGTACGCGATGCTGGTCACGCGCGACGCGGTGATCTACCGCAACCTGATCGTCGACGCGTTCTCCGCGGCGGGGCGCTGGATCGAGCTCGCGGTCGTGCTGCCGGCGAACGTGCTCGGCGTCGTCGGCTTCTGGATGATGGCGCGCGCGTGGTACGTCGGCGGCATCGCGTTGCCCGGCACGCACGCGACCCGCACGCTCGTGCGCGCGGCGGCTGCGGCGATGGCGGTGTCGATCATGCTTCCGGCGATCTGGGTCTACGTGCCGCTCGCCTCGACGGGACTGCCGACCGCGATCATGGGCGTGTCCAACGCGATCGGCGATGCGGTCGCGATCTCGCTCATCGCGCCCGTGCTGCTGACCGCGCTCGCGCTGCGCGGCGCCGCGATCGCGTGGCCGTGGGCACTTCTCTCCGCGTCGTCGTTCGGCTGGCTCTGTTACGACGCGGTGTTCTCGATCAGCTCCGTGCTCCACGCCAACGGCGAGGCATTCCGCGTGCTCGGCGAGTCGTTCCACGCGCTCGCGTGTGTCGGTGCCGGCATGGCCGGCATCGCGCAACGCCTCGTGGTCACGGGTGCGCCGGTGCGTCGGGTGTGACGGCGGTGCGCGCTGGGTGACTCCGCTGCGACGAATGGCACGCGGGGATCGCGTACGGCATTGCGATCGCTGCGGTGAGCAGCGCCGCCCAGAGCCACACCGAACGCTTCGGCGGCGCGCTCGGCATCAGCGGCTGCGTCCGCTGGCGCTCGGTCCGGATCGGCTCGTCGGAGCCGAGGTCGAGGCTGCCGAGTAGCTCGCGGACCCGTGCGGCATCGAAGCCGGCGTCCTGTGCGAACGGCCGGAGCTCGTCGCCGCTCGCCCAGCGCTCGGCCGGCGAACGCGCGAGCATCCCGAGCAGGATCCGATCGAGCCGCGGATCGAGATCGGGCCGAAACTTCGACGGCGGTGGCACGACCGCCTCGCGCACGCGGCGCAGCGTCTCGAGGTCGCTGTCGGCGCGGAACAGGCGATGGCCGGTCAGCGCCTCGTAGAGCACCGAGCCGAGCGAGAACACGTCGCTGCGCCGGTCGACGGTCTGACCGTCCGCCTGCTCCGGCGACATGAACGACAGCGTGCCGCGCAGCACACCGACGGCGGTGCGCTCGTCGGCGCGGCGGTCGCGGATCGTGTGGACGCCGAAGTCGACGAGCTTGACCGCGCCTTGCCGCGTGATCATCACGTTGCCCGGGCTGACGTCGCGGTGGACCAGCCCGAACGGCCGGCCGTGCTCGTCGGTGATCGCGTGGGCGTAGGCGAGGGCGTCGGCGAGCTCCGCGCCGATGTGACAGACGAACGCGACCGGCAAGGCCCGACCCGCACGCGCAAAAGCTGCGAGGATGTCGTAGAGGTCCCAGCCGTCGACGAGCTCCATCGCGAGGTAGTACTCGCCGGAAACCTCACCGAACTCGTAGACTTTGACGATCGCCGGGTGATCCAGCCGCGCGCACACCCGCGCCTCCGCCGCGAGCATCGCGACGAACGCCGGGTCGCTCGTGTACTCGGGACGCAGCCGCTTGAGGACGACGTTCGTCGCAAAACCCCGCGGTCCCTCGACGACCGCGCGCCACACCTCGGCCATCCCGCCGACGGCGCGGCGCTCGACCAGGCGGAAGCGCCCGAAGTGGGTCATCATCGCCAGTCTAGCTCGCGGACTGTTTTGGTACAGTAGGGCGACGTGGCCGACACGCCGGCGACACAGATCCTGTCACGAGGCGCGGGTGAGCTCTCGATGCCGGAGATGCGTCTCGTCGTGCTCCGTGGCCCGGATCGCGGCCACGCGCTACGCATCGATCGCGAGGAGGTTGTCGTCGGCACCGCAGCGTCGGTGCACCTGCGGCTGACCGATCCGACCGTGTCGCGTCATCACGCGACGCTGCGAATGACCGAGCACGGCATCCTCGTGACGGATCTCGACAGCACGAACGGCACGCGCGTCGACCGTCGCCGGATCCAGTCCGCGTACACCGAGCCCGGCGACGCGATCGATGTCGGATCGACGCGGATGCGCGTCGAGCTGCAGCGTGGACGCGTCGAGCTACCGCTGAGCGGCTCGTCACGGTTCGGGCCACTGCTCGGTCGCAGCATCGCGGCGCGCCGGCTGTTCTCGCTGCTCGAGCAGGTCGCGACCGCCGACGTCACCGTGCTGCTGCTCGGCGAGTCGGGCGTCGGCAAGGACCTCGCGGCGCAGGCGCTCCACGAGGCCGGGCCGCGCGCGGCGGCGCCGTTCATCGTCTTCGATTGCGGTGCCGCGACCGGCAGCGTGATCGAATCCGAGCTGTTCGGCCACGAACGCGGCGCGTTCACCGGTGCGCTCGATCGGCGCAACGGTGCCTTCCAGGAGGCGCAGGGCGGCACGCTGTTCCTCGACGAGATTGGCGAGCTGCCGCGCGAGCTACAGCCGAAGCTCTTGCGCGCGATCGATCGGCGCGAGATCCGGCCGGTCGGTTCCGATCGCGCGCGCTCTCTCGACGTCCGGATCATCGCGGCGACCAATCGCGACCTCAAACGCGAGGTCAACAGCGGCGCGTTTCGCGAGGACCTGTTCTACCGGCTCAACGCATTTCCGATCTCGGTGCCGCCGCTGCGCGAGCGCGCCGATGACATCCCGCTGCTCGCCGATCACTTCTGGCGCACGTTCATCGGCGACGACGGCGGCGGAATTCCCGCGAGCCTGCTCCCCGAGCTCACCGAGTACAGCTGGCCGGGCAACGTGCGCGAGCTCCGCCATCGCGTCGAGCAGCTCGCCCTGCTACGCCCGCGCGAGGCGACCGAGCCACAAACCGCGCCGCGCGCGAGCTACCGCGAGGCGAAGGCGAAGGCGCTCGACGCATTCGAGGCCGGCTTCCTCGCCGAGCTGATGGCGCGCGCCGGCGGCAACGTCTCGGAAGCCGCGCGGCTCGCGTCGATGGACCGCGTGCACCTCAGCAAGCTGCTGCGCAAGCACGGCCTCCGCGGCCACTGATTACTGGCACGTACCCGCGGTGCAGGTCGTGCCCGTCGGGCAGGCGAGCACGCCGGTCGCGAACAGCGGTGACGTACACGCCGTTCCCATCGCCACGGTGCCGGAGACGTTCAGGACGAACTCCCCGGTGTTCGTGCTGTAGCCGTCGACGATCACCGAATAGGTTCCCGGAGAGACGTTGGTGAGCGTGATCCGCGAGCGGAGGCTCGTGCCGCCGTCGTCGTCGCAATCGATCTCGTTGCCGCACGTCGCGTCGCGCACGCTGAGCACCGTGTCGGAGAGCGCCGAACCGTTGGTGTCGATCGACAGCGAGGCGACCGGAACGGGCAGGACCAGCGCGAGCGTCACGTCGTTGTTCGTGTTGGACTGGCAGCTCTGCGGATTGAAGTCGTTGGTTGCACCGACGGTCGTGCCGGTCGTCTGCGGCGTCATGACCAGCAGCGTGCGATTCGTCTCCGCCGTGCAGAACGCCTCGTCCGGGGCCGACGCGGCCCAGCAGCTCGGATCGGTCGGGAAGTCGGTCTTCGTGTCGGTGTCGTCATCCGCGCCGTTCGAGCACACCGGGCAGCCCGGTCCAGGGCACGCGTCGGCCTCGTCGTTGTCGAGCACGGAGTCGCAGCCCGGATCGTTCGGGAAGTCCGTCTTGCCATCGCCATCGTTGTCGTTGCCGTCGATGCACGCGACGGGCGTGCAGATTCGCGAGCCGGCGGTACCGGCGCACGGCGAGAGCACGTCGCAGACCAGCGCGCCGCCGAGCGTGTTGGCGGGCTCGCAGCTCGCACCGGCGTTCAGCACACCCGAGACGTGCAGGGTGTAGTTGCCGAGCACGGTCGTCGTGTTCGCGGCATCGACGGCGACGACGTACGTGCCGGCGGCGATGTTGCTCCGCGTGATCGACGATGCACCCGCGGTCGTGCCGCTGTTGTCGTCGCACTGCGTGCTCGGCTCGGTGCACGCAGCGCCCATCAGCGACAGGAGCGTGTCGAACGTCGAGCCATTGGTGTCGAGGCGGAGCGTCTTCAGCGCCGGAATGGTCAGCGTGTAGAGCCGGTCGGGGCCGCCGTCACCGCCGCAGCTCGGGTTGTGATCGTCGTGGGCGCCGACGAGCGTGTCGGTCGTCGACGGCATCGTGATCGGGGCGAACATGTCCTGCTCGAGCGGACACGTGCGCTCGAGTGCGCCGGATGCGGATGCGCAGTTCGGGTCGGCCGGGTAGTCGGTCTGACCGCTGGCGTCGTCGTCGATGCCGTTGCTGCATTGCGGGCAGTTCGGACCCGACGGGCAGTCGTCGGTCTCGTCGTTGTCGTTGACGCTCGTGCAGCCCGGGTCGAGCGGGAAGCCGGGCTTGCCATCTCCGTCACTGTCGATGCTGTCGTGGCACGCGGCCTCGGTGCAGGTCCGCGAGCCCATCGTGCCGGTACACAAATAGCCGGTTGCGCAGGTCAGCGCGCCCGACTGGGCGAGGGCGCTCTCGCAGCTCGCACCATTCGCGATCGTACCGGAGACGTTGATCGTGAACGGGCCGGAGGCGGTCGACCAACCATCGACGAGGAAGTAGTACGTGCCCGCGGCGAGATTACTGACGGTCATGTTCAGCGGATCGCTGCACGCCACCGCCGTGCCTCCGCACGTCGAGTTGTAGAGCGCCGTGACGGTGTCCCAGCTCGCCGTCATGTTGAGGCGCAGCGTCGTCGTCGCCGGGACATCGAGGCGGTACATCAGGTCCGGCGCGTGAGCGGTCGACGAGGTCGATGCGCACGACGGTTTCGAGTCGTCGGTCGCCATCGACGTGTCACCTGTCGTCATCGGCATCGTGAGGATCGCGACCGGTTCATGGCTCGGACACGCCTCGGTCGTGCCCGATGCGCTGATGCACGTCAGGTCGTCCGGAAAGTCGATGTTCGTGTCGCCGTCGTCGTCGATGCCATTGGCGCATTCGCCGCAGTTCGGGCCGTTCGGGCAGTCGTCGGTCTCGTCGTTGTCGGACGCGTCGGTGCAGCCCGGATCCTCGGGGAAGTCGTTCTTGCCGTCGCCGTCATCGTCGACGGCGTCACTGCACATCGGCTTGGTGCACAGCATGCCGGTCTGGTTGAGCGGGACGCGGCAGACCAGGCCAGGCCCACACTCCGAGGCATCGACGCACGTCGTGCCCTCCGGCTTGAGGTAGCTGATGTGGAGGTTGTAGCTGCCCGACACCGAGGTGTTCGCGGCCTGGACGATCAAGTAGTAGATGCCGGGCGCGACGAGCTGCGTGATCGTCGAGCGCTTGTTGGTCGTGCTGAGATCGTTGTGGCAGACGATCTCGGAACCTGGGTCGCTGCACATCGAGCTGCGCAGGTCGAGGATCGTGTCGGCGGTCGTCGCGGTGTCGTCGGTGGTCGCGACGAGCACGGTCGTTCGCGGAATGTGGAGCTCGTACGCATACGCGAGCGTGCTTCCGCCCCCGCCGCACGGGGATGTGACGTTCGAGCTGCTCGACATATCGAGCGTCACCGTGTCGCTGCCGGTGATCGGCATGTCCTTGATCGTGAGACCGGTGCCGCACGCATTCGGGTTCGTGAAGTACTCGCGCTCGTCGGCGGCTGACGTGCATGACGGATCGTTCGGGTAGTCCATCTGCCCGTTCATGTCGTCGTCGATCCCGTTGCCGCATTGCGGGCAGTTCGGGCCGCTCGGGCAGTCGTCGGCCTCGTCATCGGCGTTGGGCGCGATGCAGCCCGGATCGTATGGATAGTCGACCTTGCCGTCGCCGTCGTTGTCAGCGCCGTCGTCGCACTTCGGCCGGACCGGGCCGGTATCGCCCGGAGGCTCGCCGGCGTCGGGCTTGGCGTGGTTACTTTCACCGCACGCGGCCAGCGCGATCATGCTGGTCAAGAAGACGACGCGACGACACGGCAACATCATCGCGCGCGAGTATGGAGAACGTCGCAACGCCTCGCTATTGGGGGTTCTTGCTGCAGGCTGGAGACAACACCTCAGGCGTGCGCGGTGACGACCGACAGGGCGAGCAGGGCCATCTCGCCGAAACCGTTCTGACGTTCCTCGGCGGTCGTCTGCTCTCCGGTGACGAGGTTGTCGCTCACGGTGAGGATCGACAGCGCCCGCGCGCCGCGTCGCGCCGCGAGCGTGTACAGCGCCGCGGTCTCCATCTCGGCGGCGAGGATCCCGTGCTCGGCCCACGGTGCCCACCACGTCGAGATCGCCGCCTCGTCCGGGTAGAACGTGTCGCTCGTCAGCACGCTGCCGACGCGCACCGTCTTGCCCTGTTCGGTCGCCAGGTCGTGCGCGCGCCGGAGGAGCTCGAAGCTCGCGGCGGCCGCGTACGTCGAGCCCTTGAACGTCGCGCGAAACATCGCCGAGTCCGTCGATGCCGCCTGGGCGAGCACGATGTCGCGCGTGCGGAGGTCTGCGCGGATCGCGCCGCACGTGCCGATCCGCACGAGCACCCGAGCGCCATACGCGGCGAGCAGCTCGTGCACGTAGATCGCGGCCGACGGCATTCCCATGCCGGTGCTCTGCACCGACACCGGCACACCGCGGTAGGTCCCGGTGAAGCCGAGCGCGTTGCGCACGCGGTTGTGACAGACGGCGCCGTCGAGGAAGCGATCGGCGATGAACTCGGCGCGCAGTGGATCGCCCGGCAACAGCACGATCGGTGCGATCTGGCCTGGGCGTGCTTCGAGATGAACAGACATCGCGCGCCACGCTATCACCGACGAGCTCAGCCGAGGTCCGGCGGTGGCGGCGCCGTGCAGTCGGGCGCGGTCTGCGCCGTCCCGCGTGCGAGCCGCACCGGCAAGATGCCGGCCCAGTACGGCAGCGCCGCGTCGTCGCCTTCGTCCGCCAGGGGAGGGCCGGTGCGGATCTTCGCGGACGCCTCTTCGATCGGCACGGCGATCACCTTCGTCGCGGCGAGCTCCTTGTCATCGGGAGCCCGACATGCCGCCGAGCGATCGGGCGCGAGCTTGTCGATCAGCGCGGCGAGTGCGCGTCGCTTCTCGGCGGGCTCGTCGACGAGGCGCGCCGTTCCGAATAGCACGACCGAGCGATAGTTCACCGAGTGGTGGAATGCCGTGCGCGCGAACACGAGCGCATCGAGCAGCGTGACGGCGACGCAGACCTCGATGCCCTTCGCGAGGGTACCCAGCATGTGGCTCGCGGCCGAGCCGTGGACGTACAGCCGGTCCTCCACGCGCACGTGCGTCGTGGGAATGACAATCGGCGCTGCGCCCGTGGTGAAGCCGACGTGGCAGACGAGCGCCTCGTCGAGGATCGCGTTCACGACGGTGACATCGAACGAGCCACGGCCGGGCTTCCTGCGCAGCCGCGTCCGTTCCGTGGGTTCCAGCGTGTTCATGCGACGTACGTTCGCGCTGGAATGGACCAGCGCGAAGGTCCAAGATTCAGACATCATGTGGTCCATTCCACGGCACGTGTCGCGACCGTCGGCGACCGGCGGTGCGCTGTACGCCCGGATCGCCGAGGCGATCGTCAACGACATCCGTCGCGGCGTCCTCCGCGCAGGTGACCGTCTGCCGAGCACGCGCGAGCTCGCCGCGCAGCTGGCGGTGAATCGCAACACGATCGTCGCCGCGTTCGACGACCTCGTCGCGCAGGGCTGGATCGCGGCCGGAGGCGCTCGCGGCACGCGCGTGCTGGCCGACCTGCCGGCGCCGACGCCGCTGGACGCGGTCGCTGCGCCGGCGTCGACGGATACGCGCGCGCCGACGTTTCCGCTGCGCGAGGTCGCCTCCGTTACAACGCCGTTCGGTGCGACCGAGGTCGACTTCCACGTGTCGATCGGCGTGCCCGACACCCGGCTCGTGCCGCACGAGCTACTCGCGCGTGCATATCGACGCGCGCTCCACGGACGTGCCGCGCGGACGAACCTCGACTACGGCTCGCCGCTGGGGACGACGCGGCTGCGCACCGCGATCGCGGCCTACCTGCGCGGCCGCGGCGTCAGCGCCGGGATCGACAACGTCATGATCACGCGCGGCAGCCAGATGGCGATCGATCTCGCGGCTCGGGCGGTGCTGCGCCCGGGCGACACCGCCGCGGTCGAGGAGCTCGGCTATCGGCCCGCGTGGCGCGCGCTCGAGGAGGCCGGTGCGCGGCTAGCCGGCGTGCCGGTCGATGGCGCCGGTCTCGTCGTCGACAAGCTCCCCGCGCGCGCGCGCTGCCTCTACACGACACCGCATCACCAATACCCGACGACAGTGCTGATGTCGCCGGCGCGGCGGCTCGCGCTCTTGGCGCGGGCGCGCAAGTTCGGCATCGCGATCATCGAGGACGACTACGATCACGAGTTCCACTTCGAGGGCCGGCCCGTGCCGCCGCTCGCGGCGATGGATCCGACGAACGTCATCTACGTCGGCTCGCTCTCGAAGATCCTCGCGCCCGGCCTGCGCCTCGGCTTCGTCGCGGCGCACCCGTCGGTGATCGAGACCCTCGCGCGGCTCCGCGCTACGATCGATCGCCAGGGCGATCACGTGCTCGAGACCACGATCGCCGAGCTGATCGAGGACGGCGACCTCGCACGCCACGTGCGCAAGATGCGGCGCGTCTACCACGCGCGGCGCGACGCGCTCGCCGCGGTCCTGGTGCGCGAGCTCGGCAACGAGGTCCTCTCGTTCGAGCTGCCCGCGGGCGGCATGTCGCTGTGGGCACGCGCGGCGCCGGACATCGACCTCGAGCGATGGCGCCAGCGCGCTCTCGAGCGGGGCGTCGCGGTCGCGTTCGCGCGCGACTTCGCGCTCGATCGCCGCGCGCGGCCGTTCCTCCGCCTCGGCTACGGGCATCTATCCGAGCGGGAGCTCGCGGAGGTCGCGAGGCGGCTCGCGCGTGCACTCGCACGCCGGTGATGGTGCTAGCTTGCGCACCACATGAACGTTCTCGTCGTTGGTGCAACCGGCCACCTCGGCCTCAAGATCACGCGCGAGCTGATCGCAGCCGGTGCGCAGGTCCGCGTCACCCACCGCGCGAGCTCGAAGCCCGAACAGATCGCTCAGCTGCGCGAGACCGGCGCCGAGCTCGTCATCGCCGATCTGGCTGACAGCGCGTCGCTCGTCCGCGCGTGCTCGGGCGTCGCCGTCGTCGTATCCGCCGTCCAGGGCATGCGCGACGTGATCGTCGATGGCCAGACGCGTCTTCTGCGTGCCGCGGAGCAGGCCCGCGTCTCCCGGATGATTCCTTCCGACTACGCGCTCGACTTCTTCAAGACGCCCGACGGTGGCAATCGCAATCTCGATCTGCGCCGCGAGCTCAACCGCGCATTCGATGGCTCGTCTGTCCGCCCGACCTCCGTGCTGTGCGGCGCGTTCATGGACCTGCTCGCGCTCGGCGCGATGGGCCCCGATCCGAAGACGCACGTCTATCGGGTCTACGGCGATCCGGACCAGCCTTATGACTTCACGCTGACCGATGACGTCGCGAAGTACATCGCCGCGGCCGCGCTCGACACCCAGGCGCCGCGGATGCTGCGCGTTGCCGGTGATACGAAGTCACCGCGCGAGCTCGCCGCGGTCTTCGAGGAGATCTGGAAGGTGCCGGTCACGCTCGAGGTCGCGGGCTCGGTTGCGGACCTCGACGCGCAGATCGAACGCATGCGCGCGGCCGACGAGGCACCGGCGAATCCATTCCCGCTCTGGCAGCGGATGCAGTACGCGCGCGACATGGCGAGCGGGCGCGGTCTACTGACGCCGCTCGATAACGCGCGCTACTCGCACATCCAGCCGACCACGATCCGCGACCTGCTCGCGCGACCGCGGTAGCGTTACTCCGGCAGCACGTCGACGGTCGGCGTCAGCGTGGTCGGAGTGCCGTCGTACGTGAGCTCCGCACCGACGTTGTCGTGATCGAACGCGACCGTCACAGTCTTGCCGTTCGCGAGCTGGACGGTGACCGTCGAGTCGTTCGCCGCGGTGGCAGTGACGGCAGCGCCATCGATCGAAAGCACGTGCAGATGGCGCACGTCGCCGCCGTTGACCTCTTCCTCGAGGCGATAACCGGCGGTGTAGTCGCTCACGCCGCTGAGGTTCGTCACGCGGGCCGTCGCCGAAGCCGGCGCCAGGCGCTGGATCCTGAGCGTGTGCGCGCCGCTCATCGTCGTCGTCGCACCGGCGATCGTCGTCTGCACCGGCGAGCTCATCAGCCAGGTCTGCTTCGTTCCAGGCGCCGTCGCGACGCGGTCGTAGACGATCACGACGTCCGGCTTGAGGAACACCATCTCGCGCTGAACCTTGCTGATCGCGGCGTTGTTCTTGTAGGCCGGCGTCACGTCGACGGCCGCGTACAGCCAGTCGTGGCCCTCGTGCAGCGCGACCGTCTTCGACGTCGTGTTGACGGATTGAGCGATCGGCGAGCCGGTCGAGCTCTTGATCTGGACGAGGTTGTGCGAGCCGGTCTCCTGGATGATGCCGCTGCGCGAGTTGACCACCGCGTCGTACGCGAGCCAGCCGCCCTTGTAGATCATGAGCGAGCCCTGATCCTGGTGCGCATGCGACTCGGTGTACGCGCCGCCGATCAGCTCGACCCACGTCGCCTGGCGGTCCCAGCCCGAGCGCGAGTAGGTGTGGCCGATGCCAGACGCGTAGTAGTTCGTGTCGAGCCCCTCGAGCGGCTGCGCGGTCACGTTGTCCATCGGGTAGAGGAAGTCGTACGCGAGCATCTCGCCGCGAGCCATCCGCGGCAGCGAGCTCGCGTCGAGCATCGCCTTCGCGCGCGACGCGAGCGAATCGGTCGGATACAGCGACACCAGCTCCTCGAGATACGCACGCTGGTAGTCGAAGAACGCGGCCGTGTGGTCGCGAGGCTGATCACCGGTCGGCACGAAGAAGTCGAGCGTCGGCATCATCTGATGCATGAACGAGCGCATCGACTGCCGGCCGTGCTTCGTCTTGGCCTGGAGCTTCTCGCCGGTGCTGCCCTCCCACAGGTCGTAGAGGTGGAACAGGCCGCGATGCGACACGCCGTACGCGGTGCCCTCGCGCGAGCCGCCGCCGCGCAGCTGCGCGTCGAACGTCGGCACGAGCTGGCCGAGCACCTTGGTGTCGCGGAACATCGTCAGCCAGCCGTCGGCCTGCGCATCCTCGCCGTGGGCCGCGAGCCCGGTCAGCATCGTCGCGCGCAAGAACGAGTAGTAGTAGTTGTTCGACGCGTTGTTGGTCGACCAGCCGCTCCACGTCATCGTCGTGCTGCCCCACTTCGCCTGCGACGCATGCCAGACGTTCCACACCGCCTGATTCGCGTAACGCAGCCAGCGCGTCTTCTGCGACGCTGACACGCGATCGAAGCACCAGTCGTACGTCAGCATCACGTCGCCGATCACGTCGCCGACATGCAGGTAGCTGTTGAACGCGGCATTCGGCTGCTGGCCCGCCGCGATCGCCGACTCCTCGGCTGCGACCGCGCTATCGATCGCGCTCACCGCCTTCGTGCAGTACTTCGGATCATCGGTCAGCGCGCCCATCAGCGCCGCGTTCCAGACCTCGAATCCGTAGATCGATTGGCCAGCGACCCAGCGATCGACGACATCGCGAAACCGCACCGCGGCCTGCGTGTTCGCCGCGAGCGCCGCCTGCAGGCGCGTCTTGTTGCCCGGCAGATAGATCCGCGGATGCTGCGTCGGGTAGGTCGGCATCGTGTCGGCGCCCTCGTCGGGCCCGCCGGCGTTGTTGTCGACGTTGCCCGCGCCGCCGCCGCCGCCGTTCCCCGAACCAGATCCGTCGTCGCCGCCACCCGCGCCACCACTGCTTCCGGAACCGCCGTAGTCCGGGCCTCCGCTTCCTTCACCGACAGAGTCGTGCGTATCAGCGCATCCGACTACGAATAACCCGCAAACCACCAGCCCTGACAGGAACTTACGTTGAGTCATTGCCGCACGACGTAGCAGTCGCGCTCGGCGGGCGCTGTGTATTATTTGTACGACACGACTCCACACGATCGAAGATCGCGATTCGCCGATCCTCGTCGAGAGTCGAAGTCAGAATCTCTCTTTGTTCGCGCGAGAAGTGCTGAGCGAATAGCTCGTAGTCAGGGCGCGACGCTGTTCCAGTCGGCGGACGGATCGAGCATGTCGCGCAGCCAGTCGGCGAGGTGCTCGCCGCTGCCGTCGGGACGCGGTGAGATCGTCTCCGGCTCGTAGAGCAGCCACACGTGGTCGCCGCTGTCCTTCGAGTAGATGCGGAAGTTCGGGTGACTCGCGAGCACGTTGTCGCGCATGTCCGCGATCGCCTCGGCGTACTTCTCCTCGGGCATCGGGAACCCGGACGCACCGGCCTCGCAGTCGGGATAGCCGTAGCCGAAGAAGCTGCGGATCGTGCCGTCGCGCGTGCTCGTCACCAGGCCGAGCCGGCGATCGGGATGCGCGTCGGCGAGCCAGCCTAGTGCGTTCTGCAACCCACCGCCGTCGGGCTGCTTGCACTCGGCGCAATCTGCCGGCAGCGCCGCGTCGAGATTCCACGCCGTGCGGAACATCTGCTGCAGGCACGGCGTCAGGTACGCGTCGCCGAGCGGCGGACCCGAGTCATCGAGCAGATGCACGGGCGTCTCGCCGAACGCGGTCTGCGTGCGCTCGTAGTTCATGAGCGCGCCGAAGCCGCCGGCCGACGATCCGGCGAGCACGACGCGCGCGACGTCTTGCGACTTCGGAACGATGAAGTCGAGGTCGTGGCCAATGTTCTCGTAGCCGACGAACGCGCGGCCACCCATGCCATCGGGCTTCGAGCCCGCGTGCACGTCGCCGGTGCAGTACGGCACGAACACGAACGTCGCGTCGTGCAGCGGGTTCGCGTCATCCAGGCGATCGAACAGGCCGATCTTGTAGGGCGCGATGTTCACGTCGAAGCCGTCGGGGCCCCAGCCCGAGGGATGGGCGACGGAGCGACACGTGCTGGTGTTGAAGCACGCGCCGCCGCCTTCGAGGTAGATGACGAGGTCACCGCTCGTACCGAGGTTGACGCCGATGCCCGTCGGCGAGCCGTCCATGCAGCGCGTGCCCTCGATCGGCACGTACTGCCACTCGCCGGGCGTCGTACCGAGCGTTGGAGGCGCTCCGACGGGGCTCTCACCACCGCCGCAGGCTGCGAGCACGAACAACACGCCGGCAAGTCTGTACATGAGGGGACTGTATCGAAGTGCACCGCCCGCGGGCGGCGAATCGCGAGTCGATCCGTCGCATCCACGCGCCGAGGATGCCAGGCTCGGCGCATGAGGTTCACTTTGCTTGCCGTGCTGTTCGCGACCGCATGCTCTGGCTCGTCGACTCCGACGCAAGCGCCGAGCGAGACCGCGCAGGGGAAGGCGGAGCGTCTGCAGATCGGATCGCTCGAGGCGTTCGCCCTCGACGATGGCTATATCGTCGAGCCGAACGACGGCAAGGCATTCGTGCTCGGGCACACGAGCGAGGCCGCCGAGGTGCTCGCGGCGGCGGGCCTGCCGTCCGACAAGATCCGCCTCGACGTCCAGGTCCTCCTCGTGAAGGCCGGCGATCACGTGATCCTGTTCGACACGGGGGCAGGTGCGTTCATCCCGACCGCCGGGCACCTGTCGAAGTCGCTCGCGCTCGCAGGCGTCGAACCGTCGGCGGTGACCGATATCTTCATCTCGCACACGCACGGAGACCACGTCGGCGGTCTCGTCACCAAGGCGGGCGCGCTCGCGTTCCCGTCGGCGACGATTCACATGTCGGCACCCGAGTGGGCGACGTTCCGGGCCGATCCGGACGCCGACGCCAAGCGCCTCGTCGCCGCGATCGAGGCGAAGGTCTCTGCGTTCGAGCCGGGCGCGCAGGTGTTGCCCGAGGTGAAGGCCGTGGCGACGCAGGGCCACACGCCGGGTCACAGCTCGTACGAGGTCTCGTCGGGTGACGACAAGGTGTTCTACCTCGGCGACGTCGCGCACCACTCGGTCCTCTCGGTGCAGCGCCCAGCGTGGTCGATCCAGTTCGATCACGATCACGCGGCCGGCGAGGCGATGCGCCAGCAGACACTCGCGCAGCTCGCGAGCGACCACACGCGCGTGTTCGCGGTCCACTTTCCATTCCGCGGCGTCGGGCACGTCGTCGCGGAAGGGCAGGGCCTGGTGTGGAAACCCGAGTAACCGAGGAGTCGAACGAGATGCCACTGAGTCCGCGAGAGGTTGCACTGCAGGTCATCGACGGCATCGTGCATAAGAAGTGGGGCGAGCTCGCGCGGTTCTACGCCGAGCACACGGTCGTTCAGCATCCGTTCGCGATGCCGTCGCCGTCGCGGCTCGACGGTCGCGATGCTCTACGTGCGCATTTCGAACACGCCGCCGCACTTCCGATCGAGCTCGAGGCCCGCAACATCGTCGTCCACGAGACCGCGGATCCCGAGGTCATCGTCGTCGAGTACGAGTACCACGGCAAGGTGACCACGACCGGTCGCGCGTTCGTGGTGGGCAACATCTTCGTCTGGCGTGTGCGCGACGGACAGATCGTCGAGGCCCGCGACTACGCGAACCATCGCGCGTTCGCGGAGGCGCTCGGTTAGCTCACTGGAGCGGCGGAGGCGGCGCCCAGTACGCGCTCATGTTCGCGCTCTGCACGTCCTGATCGGGGAGCCAGTACGGCACCGAGCTCGGATCGCCGGCCGCGAGCTTTGCCTTGTTGATCGCGGTGACCCAGAGCTGGCGGCGCTGGGCGCCCTTGGTGCCGGCGGGCGCGTTGCCGTAGTCGCGCGTGCTGTAGAAGACGAGCCAGTAGTAGCCGCCGTCGTCGTACGGGCTGAAGTTCGGCAAGTAGCAGTCGCGCGCTCCGCCGCACGCGGTGTCGAGCCGGTACGACGCGCCGCCGTCCTTGTCGACGAGGAACAGCGCCCCCGGATAGACCGCGGCGATCGAGTCGTTGCGGCCGCGCGAATTGGTGCCCGCGCCGTACGCGATCCATTTCGAGTCGGGTGCGAACGTCGGCCATGACGGCGCGCTGAACGCAGGGTCGACCGAGGCCGCGGGGACCAGGCTGACGGGCGCGCCGAACGTATCGGGCGCGGTCACCGGCATGACGGCAAGGTCGCCACGATCGTAGTCGACGGCCCAGCCCGCCGCGCCACCGCCGGCCATGATGTTGGTCACGAGCGCGACGCTCTTGCCATCGGGCGACCACGACGGATGCGCGACGCCGCTCGTCGGCAAGCCCGTGGTCGCGACGCTGGTGCCGTTCTGCGGGTTGATGACCTCGAGGCCGGTGCCGCGATTGAGCATGAGGCGCGTGCCGTCGTCGTTGAACGTCGAGAACAGGACCGTGTACGTCGAGTTCTCGGCGAGCGGAGTCACGGTCGGCGCCGGATCCGCGGTCTTCACCGCATCATTGGCCATGTCGAACACGGCGCCTTGCGAGCCGCCTTCCCACAGCGCGCCGGACAGGTAGCGGCCGTCCTTGCTGACCGAGTGACACGCGACGCAGCGGCTGCCGTTCGACTTCGGCGGCGGATTCTGGATCGCGACCGTGCGGCCCATCTCGGTGATCTGCTCCATCTGCCCGGCGTTCAGGTTCCAGTAGTAGATCGCGCCGGTGATGCTCGCCGGGACCATGCGGATCGACACCGGCTGGGTGCCCTGCGCGCCGGTCGCAGCGTCCCAGTGCTCGACGGTGAACCGCACGACGCCGTCGCTGCTGTTCTTGAGCGTCTGCCAGCGCTCGTGCTGCGGCTGCAGCGAGAACGTGAACGCGGGATCCTGGGCGAGGATCGTATCGACGATCGCGTCGCCCGAAACGACGCGCACGCGATACAGGTGATCTACGCCGCCCGTGGGTTCCCACTGGACGACAGGCGCCTTCACGCTCGTCGGCATGACCGCGTCCTGCAGCGGATATGCAATCGTCGGCGACTGCGCACCAACGGGTGCGACGTCGTCGGGGAACTTGCTCGCGCCATCGGCCGGCACGCCCGGACCGAGATCGGTCGTGTGGATGCGCACGATCACGGACGTCGTGCCGGTAACGTCGCCGCGCTGCGCGCTGACGCCGCCCTTGCCCGCAGCCTGACCGGTCGCGGTGAACGTCGCGGCCGAGAACTGGCCGAGCGACACACCGGCGGCGTCGAGCGTGAATGTCGCGTCGGTCAGCTCCGCGGTCGAGCCATCGGCGAAGTGACCGATCGCGTGGTAGTCGAGCGTCAGCGGCGTGCCCGTGTACTCGAGCGTGGCGTTCGCCGGTTCGATCTCGATCGACACGAGGTCGCCGTCGCTGCCGCCACCGGGGCCACAAGCAGCGAGCGCGAAGAACACCCATGAAGCCACGACGGCACGTAGCGAATCCCTCATCGAAGTGACCCTAACACTCGTGCTGTCGAGCCGAACAGCCTGATTCCGCTGGGGACAACTGACCCTGGCCAATGCGCGAATTGTGCAATCGCACTGGCACGCTCGCTGCTCCACCGTCGGTCAGGAGCTAGAGCATGCGCGGTACCGTCGTCGTTGGTCTTCTCACGATCGTTTCCGCCGTCGCGCATGGCGAGACGCGCGAACGAACGCTCGATAGCGCGCCACTCGGCGTCATCTCGTTCGACCGCGCATCGGCTCGCATTCAGCAAGAAGCGATGATCGACATCGAGGAGGCTGCGGAATGGCAGGCCAGGCACCCCGAGGCCTTGCTACTGCTCGAAGGCCACACGTCTCGCCAGGGATCGTCGAGGAGGAATGTTCGGATCAGCGAGGCGCGAACCGATGCGGTGCGGACGGCGCTGATACGCGCCGGCGCCGATCCGGAACGCATGATGGCCGTCGCGTACAGCGATCCGCGCAGCAGCGAACAGTCGGTCGTGATGCGCGCCACAACCGCATTCCCGGATCTCGCGCGAGAACAGCGCAGTTCGAATCTCGAGGACGCGCGGCGAGCGGGACGCGCGCTCGATCACCGGGCGCCGACCCGACCGGCTCCGACGCCGGCCGCGCCTGCACCGGCTGCCACGCCGGCGGCGCCTGCACCGGCGCCGACGACGGTCATCGTGGTTCCGAGTGCGATCGCTGCAGCTCCGACGGAGGTGCCCATCGAGGACCTCCAGATCAATGGCAGCACGACCGGCGTGCCGGCGGGCGGTATCTCGCCGACGACCGGCGGCAATGGCGTCGCTGCGCAGACGGGCATCGGCATGGATCCGACCGACGGGTCCCCCGAGTTCACGACCGGCTTTGGACCGCGCGAAGGCTTCAAGGGGACGGGCGCGACAGGCGGAGCCCCCGGGCTTGTTCCTCCACCGGGGCCACCCGAGCTCGTTCTTCCGCCAGGGGCTCCCGGCGCTCGTCCGCCGGGCGCACCTGGCGGCATCGTCGCCGGCGCGCCTACCGAGTGAGCCGCAGAGCCGCTCACCGCCGAATGGCGCGGCGCGTAGTGGTAGAAGAGGGCCCATGAGAAGCCTCCGCGCGTATGCGCTCGTTGCACTGGCCACGGGTTGCGGCTCCGATACGCCGTCGCCGCCCGAGCTCGTCGATAGCGCGGCGTACGAAGCCGACCTGACGACGATCGCGGCGCCTCGCAGCCCGGGCACGGCGCACTGGCAGGAGGTGCAGGATCTCTGCGCGGAGCGGTTCGCCAAGCTCGGCTTCGAGGTCGAGCGGCAAACGTACGCGACGGGCGTCAACGTGATCGGCGTCCGCACCGGGACGACGAAGCCCGACGAGCGCGTCGTGGTCTCGGCTCACTACGACAGCGTGCCCAACTGCGCGGGCGCCGACGACAACGGGACCGGCGTCGCGGCGACGCTCGAGGCCGCGCGGGTGCTGTCGCTCCAGCCACACGACCGCACGCTCGTTGTCGCGTGCTGGGACGAAGAGGAGCGCGGGCTCATCGGCTCGTCGGCGTACGTCGCGCGCGAGAAGGCCGCCGGTACAAAGATCGTCCTCTCCCTCGTGTTCGAGATGATCGGCTATCGCAGCACGGAGCCGAACTCGCAGAAGACCGATGCCTCGCTCGAGGCCGTGTTCCCCGACGCCGGCGCCCAGATCGCCGCCAACGACTATCGCGGCGACTTCATCCTCGTCGTCAACGACGAGTCCGCGACGGCGGCAGTCGCCGACCTCCAGGCGACGGCGAAGACGGTGAACCTGCCGGTCGTGAACATCTCGCTGCTCGCGCCGCTCAAGACCGCGATCGATGCGCTTCGTCGCTCGGATCACGCGCCGTTCTGGGATGCGGACTATCCGGCACTGATGATCACGGACACGGCGGACTTCCGTAATCCGCACTATCACTGTCTGCAGTCGTCGTCGGACTCCCTCGCCGATATCGACATCGAGTTCGCGACCGCGAACGTCAAGGCGGTCGTCGGCGCGGCGGCTGCGGCGCTCGACCGCTAGCGAATTTCGCGCGCGCGCCGCGGCGATCGTGATACGCCCCGGTCGTGCGCAGCGCACTCCTCGTCCTTCTCGTCGCTTGTGGTTCGCACGGACCGCACGATCCGGGTGGCCAGACGGGCGACGCGGCGACTGACCCCGACGCGGTGTCGCAACCCGGCGACGACGGTGGCGTGCACGATGCCGCCGTCGATGCGAGGCCGACGCCCGACGCGTTTCCGGCGGTGCTCGACGTCCGCATCGACTGTCACAACGACTGCGTGCTCCACGCGACGCCGTCGATGATCGGGGTCGCCGCGGGGACGTCGTTCCAGGTCAACTGGATCAACGTCGGCGATACTGACTGCGACGTCGCGAAGATCGACCCGTCCAACCAGGTGCCGATCATCCTCGGTCTCGAGCCGGGGACGAGCTATCACGACCCGGTGCACGACTGGTGCGGCACGCTGTTCACGGGCACGTTCCAGTTCCGGGTCTCGATCTGCACGATCCCTTCTTACATTCCCGTCGACTGCAGCATCTGACGGTCAGTAGTCGATCATCTCTCCGTCGAGCAGCTTCTCCAGGCGCTCGAGTACCTGCGTGGCGGTGATCCACGCGTCGCGGTTCGAGCTGACATTCGACCGGAGCCTGACGCCACACTCCCCGTCGAAATCGGTCTTCGGATCCGCCGCGATCAGGTAGTGCCAGTACGAGCAGGTGTACGGCTCGCCATCGCTCGACGTGCTCGGTGGGTCGGCCTCCCAGCCTACGAGCTCGACGAGCCGAGCCGGATACGCGACGTGGATGTAGCCGCGCTCGCGGTCGATCTCTGTCACGCGCGAGTCCGAGTACTCCGGCCGCGCCACGGCGCACAGACGAATCGCGTCCTCGATCGCAGCGCGCACGCGATCGAAGTCGAGCTCCTTCCACGGCAGCACACAACTCATGGCCCACGACATGCGCGCAGCTTACGTGATCAGCACGCGCGGCGGTTGCAGACACCGGTTTGCACCGCGTGTGGCGCACGACGCTACAGTTACGAAGAGCTAGTGTGCGTGCGGCTGGTCGCGCATCCACTCCTCGAACCCGATCGCACCGATGTGTGCGCCTTCGTCGGGTGTGAGTGATCGGTCGTCGAGCTTCGCGCCGAAGTAGCGCTCCTCCGGATCGACGACGACCTTCCGCGTGTCGCCGATCGAGGAGAGATAGCGGCCAACGATCTCGTTCATGCCGATGCGTTCGGGGCCGGCGACCTCCGTGATGCTCAGCGTGGGTTCACCGACCGCGGCCTGCGTCACTTCCGCCGCGACATCGGTGGCCGCGATCGGCTGGACCTTCGCGGGCGTCAGGTGAATGGTGCCGTCGTGAACGGCGCTGTCTGCGACGCGGCCGAGGAACTCGAAGAACTGCGTCGCGCGGACGATGCTCCATGGCACGCCGCCGCTCTCGATCAGCTTCTCCTGCGCTGCCTTTGCCCGCAGGTATCCGCTGTCGGGGACGCGATCGGCGCCTACCACCGACAGCGCGACGTGATGCGCGACGCCCGCCTTGGCCTCCGCCGCGAGCAGGTTGCGCGTCGAGGTCTCGAAGAATGCGAGCACGTCCGCATCTGCCCAGGAGGGCGCGTTCGAGACATCGACGACGACACGCGCGCCGGCGAGCACTGCATCGAGCCCCTCGCCGGTGACCGTGTTGACGCCCGACTGAGGCGATGCGGCGATCGCTTCGTGCCCCGCCGCGCGAAGGTTCGAGACAACCTTGCTGCCGATCAACCCCGAACCACCGATGACCACGACCTTCATAGTGCGACTGTGATCGTGCGCGGCCGGACCGGCAAGGCGAGTCGCGAACGCCGCATACGTGGCGAACGCGACGGCGATCAGCGCGACGCGAGGAACGGCTCGACCGTCGCGGCGAGCGTGGGCGACGCGACGATGTCGTAGTGCGTCTTTCCCGGAAGGATCGCGAGCTGCGACTTCGAGCGACCCGCAGAGCCATCCCAACCCGGATCGCGCTGGCCACCGCCGAGCTTCGCGTACATCTCGACGAGGTGCGTCGGGCGCAGACCATCGGCGTCACCGGCGACGATCAGCGTCGGCGGTAGCTTGTCGGTGATCAGCGCGGACCAATCGTAGTCCTGCTTCACCATCGCGCCCACCTTCTCGACGACGCGCTCGAAGTCCTGCGGGCGCGGCGCGATCTTCTCGTAGAACGCATACGCGGGGCCTTGCTTCATCATCGCGGCGAGCTGCGGGCCGATTGCGTCGAAGCCCGCACGGACCTCGGGGAACCAGCCGCTGCGGGCGAACGCCGTCGAGACGAGCACGAGCTTGCGAATGCGCTCGGGATGGCGAATCGCCGCCTGCAGCGCGGCGGCGCCCCCGAGCGAGTAACCCATCACGTCGGCCTTCTCGAACCCGAGGTGCTGGATCAGCGCGGCGACATCATCGCCGAGCGCTTCGGCCGACATCGGGCGATCGATGTCGGCGGTGCGGCCGTGGCCCTGCAGGTCGACGCCGATCACCTGGCGCGTCTTCGCGAGGAGCTCGATGTTGGGGCCAAACATCTCGACGGAGCCGAAGCCGCCGTGGAGGACGATCAGCGGCTCGCCGCTGCCGTGGATTTCGTAATAAAGGTGCAGGCCATTGATGTCGGCGTAACCGGTCTTCTTGGTGCTCATCGTCTTTGCCTCGGTCGTGGTGCAGGAAGCGAGAAACAGGGTGGTGAGGAGGAGGAGGGCGCGCGCGATCACGGCAGCACCTCCGGGATGTCGAATGCCGTCGTCATGCCGCGGCCATCGAACGTCGTGATCTCGGCGACCGTGCCATCGACAACGCGCAGCACGTCGATCTTGAAGAGGCGGAACGCGGTATCGCCGGGCGCGCGCAGGTAGCTGACGGCCGCCGGCATGCGGTTCGCCATCGTCGGCACGAGGCGCCACTCGCCCATGCCGGCCTCGAATGCCTGCACGAGGAGCGGTCGGATCGAGTCGCGACCGACATACACCGCGGGCAGCGGCGGCATCGTCACGCGGATGTCCTCGCGCATGAGCGCGAACGCGGCCGCGGCGTCACCTCGCTGGTGCGCGTCGATGAACGCGGCGAGCACGGCGCGCTCGGATTCGCTCGGCTCGCTCGGCATCGGGTGCGTGCCTGCATTGCGATCGACCGTCTCTCTCGCGCGCTGCAGCGCGGAGTTCGCGGCGGCGACGCTGATCTCGAGCGTCTCGGCCGTCTCCGCGGCCGTCCAGCCGAGCACCTCGCGGCACAGATACACCGCACGCTGCTGCGCGGGCAGCATCTGGATCAGCGCGAGGAAACCGAGTGCGATCGTCTCCTTCGATGCGGTCTCGTCATCGAGCAGGCGATCCGGCATCGGCTGGATCCACGAGATTTCCGAGAACGAGCTCGAGGCCGACGACACGCGGCGCGACGCGCTCTTGAGGAAATCGAGGCACGCGTTCGTCGCGATGCGATACAGCCAGCGGCGCAGCCCGACCTCGCCGGTCGACGGATCGTACGAGCCCTGCGCCGACCACGCGCGGATCATCGTCTCTTGCACCAGGTCCTCGGCATCGCTGTACGAGCCGAGCATCCGGTAGCAGTGCGCGCGGAGCGCGCTTCGGTGTTGTTCGAGGGGAAGGTTCACGGTGGCGTAGGCATGTTGCGGCGTCATGCCCACTCAAACGAGACCCCGATCCAAAACTCATCGGTGCCGCGATGAATTCTTGCAAGTTGCCGGAATCACGTCGGTAGCCGCTGTCGGATCGTATTCGTGTCGGTCTGTCATGGCGCGGCGCTAGGGTCCATTCCGCCGTGGGCAATGCGGTGTTCTCGTTCAGCGAGCTCCTGGTACTCCTCGACGTCGACGGAGTACCGCCGGCGAGCGCGCCGTTCCCGACGATGGAGGAGCTGGCGCCGATCATCGGGCCGCTGCGCTTTCGCATGAATCCGCCCCTGCTCCCTCCGCGGGCGAACCTGAGCGCGTCACCTGTCGCGGCCGAGCTCTCGATCCGCCAGTTCCAGATCGGCGGAGCCGACGCGGTCTGGGAGCACATCTACGGATGGATCACGGGCTACCTCGACGACACGCTCACCAAGGCGCCGAAGAGCGCTGGCCCGCCCGGCTTTCGCACCTACAAGGGCCACGGTGTGATGGTGCTGTTCTCGTACAACAAGCCGAACGGCTATGCCGAGCCGTGCTTCGAGCTCAAGGTACTTCGCGACGAGCACCCTATGCAGACCCGTCGCGATGCTGTTCGGCGTCACGCGCGCGTCGCTCGCCGCACCGCTCGACTCTAACTGGCGCACGCTGCCGAGCTCGCGCGAGATGCACGTCGAGGCGTCGTGCGTCGACGATGTCGTGCGGCTGCGCTGCAATGCGGCCCGCCAGAGCTCGCGGTCGGACGCCTCTAAGTGCTCGAGCTGGACCACGTCGTGGCTGCAGTGGTGGCTACCGCCCGCTGGCGCGATGAGCATCTCGAAGGTGCCCAACCGCGCGCTCGCGGAGCACGAGCACGCGACCGAGTATCCGTTCGGCAAGCATCGACTGTTGACCGTCAACGGAACGAGCTCGCGGCGAGACCAGTTCGAGCTGCATGTGCCGCGGCGCTGGCTGGTCGAGCTATCGAGCGCGAATCAGACCTAATGCGCGCAGGTCGGGACCGCTGCAACAAACGGTTGCACTTGTTCGTATCGGCCCCGTGATACGACTTCTCGCATGTTGAAATGGGTGGCGGCGTTCGCCGTTGTGGTCCTCGCGGTAAGTGTTCTGTCCGGTCGGTTCGCGGTTGCAGACAGCGAATCAGATCGAAACTCGCTCAAGCGCGAGATCAACGACAAGGTGCGCCGCATCTCCGACAAGCTCTCCGACTTCCATTCGAGACGCGACTCCAGCTACGCCGATGAAGCGCTGTACCTCGCGCGCGAAGTCTCCGACCTCGTGAGCAAGCTCCGTGACGTCAAGGAGAGCGATCAGGACGCGAATACGATTGTCTCGAACTATCCCGGTTACATCGATTCGTTTCGCGAGGGTATGCGCGCACTGAAGGAGATCAAGCGCGTTCAGTTTCTCGCGGACGGCGTGGCCGACAAGTGTGTTCGCGACGAAGCGGATCTCCAGACCCTGATACGCGCCTATGTGGGCCGGCCGGACGACGCCGATGAGGCGACGACAAAGCTTCCTGCAAAAGGGCAAGAGTACGGGCGCCTCTACGCGCCGTTGCTCGAGCAGTTGAAGAATGCCCAAAGCGACTTTCGGAACAACGAGTCCTACGTCCGGTTCGACATCTCCGTCTCCTCTAGCGATCCCTGGTACGACGTACGGGATAAGTACAAGGATGCGGCCTCGCGCATGATGCCGTACTGGAGAGACCGCTATGCGCCGGTCGAGGCTGCATGTAAACGTCTCGCTCTCAGCGACAAGCATCCCGACATCGAGGCTGCACTCAAGGACCTGCAGACGTACACAGGGAACGTCAAGCAGACGGTGCGTCAGCTCAAGATCGACTACAACACATGGCTCGCCTCTGCACGAAAGGTGCGGGAGATGACCGACCAGGACCATAAGGAGCTCCGTGAGGTCATGTGCACCAAGGGCGTCGATCTGAAGGACATCGAGCAGAAGGCGAACGCAGTGGCGGATCGATGGGCGAGCCAGATCAATAGCGCGTACGGCACGCTGCTGGGCCAGTCCGACCGACTGGGCGAACGAGCCACGTCGGACAAGCTCAAGAAGTACAAAGGCTCGAAGGAGGTTCTCGAAGGGCTGCGAGCCAACCGCACGACGCTCGAGAAGATCAGGAACTCGGATCTACAAGGATCGAACAATCCGAAGATCAAAGCGAAGATGCAATACGGAACCAACTATCACGCGAGTTGGTCCTGCAGCGGATACAAGGAGTTCGCGATCGAGAACACATACTGTGACAACCCCATCCGCTCTGGGTCGGGCTGCGCGGCAGACTGCGTCACTACTGGCTCCACGTGCGAGGTGATCGAGCTCAAACCCGAGAACGACGAAGCAAAGGCGATGGGCAACAAGCAGAAGGATGCCTATGAGGCGGCGCTTCAGAAGTGGTTCAAGAAGAACAAGGACGACCTGTTCAAGCGATATCCAGATATCAGGAACTGCGTCCGAGACGGCGAAATCACGACGAAGAGCAGCCTGCAGACGTACAAGTTTTGTCCTTCCGAATCTGAATCAAAGGAGCTCGGTGAGGATCTCAGCGGCATCTCGTCGGACGTTTCGGAGTCCGACTAGTGGGACTCATTCTTGGTATGCAATGCGTCGAGGACGACGCGCTGGCGCGGGATGCTGCGCGCCAGTCGCGACTTGCGGATCTCGTCGTCGATCCGCGATGGCGATATACGTTCAAGCTCATCACTCCGACCTACGTGCCGCTAGGCCCGAGCGAGCCGCGGTTCGTCGGCGTGGTCCCGGCAGCACGCATGCGCGACGCCGCCTGGCAGACGCTGTCCTCGGACAACGTGACGACTGCGATGTTCAGCATCAGCAAGAAGGACTCACTCGATCACGCTCACTTCGACGTGAGAACTGGACGCGACGCGACGCCGAGCGTCAGCATTCGTGCAAATGCCCGGTGGCGCGTTCCCGAGGGCACGGACGTCGATACCGCCGGCGCGGCCTGGGTCGAGCTCCAGCACGAGATCGTCGAGACCCTCGGAGCCAAGCACGGCGTGATCGTGACCGCGACAAACGAGTACGTGCTGAATGCCGAGGTCTGGCTCAGCCTCACCTCGGTCGACGGCAAAGTCATGCATCCGAGGCCGAACGAGATCTCCTCGTACGCGGTGAGGTCTCGGATGCTCGGCAACGAGTACGTGCGCCATCCAAGATGGGGCACCTATCTGAAGGCCGCGCATGTTGCCGCCGTCGGTGGTCGCGATAAGATCCTCGACATCGTGAAGCCCGCCGTAGTGCGCGACGTCGGTGACCTGCTCTACATCCAGCTGACCGAGCGCGTGTCGGAGGCGACGAGCGACGTGGCCAAGGCTCGCTATCGCGCGTTCGCCGAGCTCCTCGCGCCGATCACGGTGCCTCCCGAGTAACGAGGACGTGGGGCTGTGCGTCGGGGGGAGAATTCTAATGACTTGTTCGCGGAGCTATCGGGCGACCCATGACCGAGAGCCGAAGTGAATAGAGGGTTCGGGTTTCTCGCGCTGTATGCACGCGCGATCCATGCGGAGCCGGAGGTTGCGGCGCGCGTGGCAGAGCTACTCGTCGACAGCAGGTGGCCATGGCCGATGATGCTGGTGCGGCCGACGCCGATGCCCGAGAGGCCGGTCTATCCTTGGCCGGCGGGCAAGATTCCGCATACCCAGCTGCGCGCGACGGCGCTGGATGTATTGCGCTCCGACAGCTCGCTCGGCATTCATGTCGTCGCGAGCCGCAAGGACGAGCTGAATCATGTCTTCGCGCAGATCGACGGCGGCCACGCCGAGTACACGGGACGCGCAGAGGGAACCGACTTTCCGTTCGAGGCAAAGCTGTTCGCCCGGGCCGAGAAGCTGCCGCGGCCTGACGCGCTCGATGAATGGATCGAGGTTCTGCACGAGCTCGTCGTCCTGCTCGATGCGCCAAACGCGGTGATCTTCGCTCGGCCCGACGAGCGGCACGTCTGGTCGCTGCTCTATGGCACCGGAAGCCGCCGTCCCGACCAGCCGGCAGATCATCCGCATAACCAGAACGCTCGGATCGCAACCGGGCGGCGCACGCTCGGCAGCACATGGATCCGGCCACCGGAGTGGGGCACCTATCTCGCCCCTGCGGTGGTCGAGAGGGTGGGGCGGGCGAAGCTCGCCTCTGCCGCTGCGGTGACGCGCGAGGTCGGCAAGCTCCTGTACGTGCAGTGCTCGGTGAAGGCGGCCGATGCCTTGAGCGCGGAAGCTCTCGAGCGTCGCCGTGCGCTCGAAGGGCTATTGGCTCCGATCACACAGCCGCAGTCGTGATACGGAACTATTGAGGGGAGTCCCGTGGGGCTGATTCTTGGAATGCAATGTGTCGAGGACGACGCGCTGGCGCGCGATCCTGCACGCCAGGCGCGGCTTGCGAACCTCGTCGTCGATCCGCGTTGGATTTATCAGTTCAAGCTCCTAACGACGACGTATGTGCCGGGCCTGCCCGCGGAGCAACGGTTTTCGGGCCAGATCGCGGCGGCACGGATGCGCGACACGGCGCTGCAGGCGCTTGCCGCGAGCTCGGTTGCCAGTGCGACGTTCAGCATGAGCAAGAAGGATTCGCTCGATCATGCCCATTTCGATGCTAGCACTGGACGTCAATCGTCACCGAGCCTGAGCATCCAGTCGAATGCGCGGTGGCGTGTACCAGAAGACGTCGATGTCGACGCGGTGAGTGCGGCATGGGTCGAGCTACAGCACGAGATCGTCTCGGCCCTGGGCGTCAAGCATGGCGTTATCGTGACAGCGACGAACGAGTACGTGCTGCGGGCAGAGATCTGGCTCAGTCTCACGTCGCTCAACGGTACGCTGATGCACCCACGCCCGCAGGAGATCAGGTCGTATGCGGCGAGCTCTCATCTCCTTGGGGACACGTACGTGCGCCATCCGAGGTGGGGCACCTATCTGAAGCCCGCGCACGTTGCCGCCGTCGGTGGTCGCGACAAGATCCTCGACACCGTGAAGCCCGCCATCGTGCG
>JABFXX010000097.1 GCA_013368795.1 Kofleriaceae bacterium | reverse complement strand
CGCTGGCCGCCAAACAAACCCCGGTACGGCTACGCCTTCACCTTCTTGTTCTCGGGATCGAACAGCGGCTTCAGCGACGCCACCGCCGGATACAGCTGGTTCGCGATCTCGACCTCCCATGTTCCGGCATCGATCCACTTCTGATCGATCGGCTCGTGGTTGTCGATCATCGCGAGGCCCACGGCTCCGCCGAGCGAGTGGCCGTAGGACGCAGCGCGGATGTAGCCGACGGGTTTGCCATCGCGTCGCACGATCTCCGCGTGGAACATCATCGCGTCAGGGTCCTTCACGAGGATCTGCACGAGGCGCTTGGTCAGCGGGCCCTTTGCCTTCTGTGCGAGGACGGCGTCCCTGCCGAGGAAGCCGCCCGGCTTCTTGAGGTCGACCGCGAAGCCGAGGCCGGCCTCGAGGACGGTGTCGGTGTTGTCGATGTCGTGGCCGTAGTCGCGGTACGCCTTCTCCATCCGGCAGCTCGCGAGCGTCTTGAGGCCCGCATGGACGAGGCCGACCTGGGCGCCGAGCTCGACGAGCCGATCGTAGACGTGGAGCGCTTGCTCCGTCGGGATGTAGAGCTCGTAGCCGAGCTCGCCGAGGTACGTGATGCGGATGCAGAGCACGCGCGCGAGGCCGATGTCGATCTCGCGAGCGGCACGGAACGGGAACGCGGTGTTGCTCATGTCGACGCTGGTGGCGAGCTGCATGAGCTCGCGAGAGCGCGGACCCTGGATGTTGATCTGCGCGTAGCCGCTCGTCATGTCGGCGACGAACGCGTGGTGACCGTCGAAGTGGCGCTTCATCCACGTCTCGACGTGGCGGTGCGCGGTGTCGGACGCGACGACCCAGTACTTCTCGTCGTCGAGCTTGGCGACGGTGAGGTCGGCTTGCAGCTTGCCGGCCTCGTCGAGCCACTGCGTGTACGTGATCTGGCCGGCCTCGCCGTCGACGTTGTTGGCGCTGATCCAGTTGAGCAGGCGACCCGCGTCGCGACCCTCGACGCGAAACTTGGCCATGAACGACATGTCCATGAGGATCACGCCGTCGCGCGCGGCGCGATGCTCGGCGGCCCACTGCGGGAACCAGCTCGGCTTGCCGAACGTGAGCGCGTTGTCCGGGTTGCCGTACCAGTCCGCGCCCTCCCAACCGGACACGTCGCGGAAGTACGCGCCACGCGCGGCAAGGCGATCGTAGAACGGCGAGCGCTTGGCACCACGCGCGGTCTCCATCGAGCGCGTCGGGTAGTGGCACTGGTAGACCATGCCGAGCGACTCGACCGTGCGAAGCCGGCGATATTCGGGATTCGCCTGGTACGAGTGCAGGCGGTCGATGTTCATGTAGCTGACATCGACGTCGGGGCGGCCGTTCTGGAGCCAGTGCGCCATCATGCGACCGAGGCCGCCGCCCGTGATGATGCCGATCGAGTTGAGGCCGGCGCAGACAAAGAAGTTCTTGAGCTCGGGCGCCTCGCCGACGATCGGCGCGAGGTCCGGCGTGAACGACTCGGGTCCGCAGAAGAACTTCTTCACGCCGGTGTCCATCGAGATAGGCACGCGCGCCATCGCCTTCTCGACGTATGGCCCCATGCGCTCCCAGTCGGGCTGGATCTCGCCGAACGAGAAGTCGCCCGGGATGCCGCCGACATTCCACGGCGCGCATTTCGGCTCGAACAGGCCGATCATGAGGCCGCCGACTTCCTCGCGGAAGTATCCGTACGAGCCCGGATCCTCGAGGACGGGCCAGTCCGGCGAGATCTGGGGCATGCGCTCGGTGATGAGGTAGTAGTGCTCGGCGGCCTGCAGCGGGATGTTGACGCCGACCTGTGCGCCGAGCTGCCGCGACCACATGCCGCCGCACAGCACGACGTACTCGCACTCGATGTCGCCGTACGCGGTCTTCACGCCGGTGACCGCGCCGCGCTTGGTGTTGAAGCCGATGACGGGCACGCCTTCGATCAGCTTCGCGCCCTGCATGCGCGCGCCTTTCGCGAGGGCCATCGTCGCGTCGACCGGATTCACGCGGCCGTCTTCCTTCACGTAGAAGCCGGCGAGCAGGTCGTCGGTCTTTGCGATCGGGAACAGGTCGGCGACCTCGCGCGGCGAGATTTCGTGGACGTCGACGCCGCAGAACCGATTGAACGCCGATACGCGACGGTATTCCTCGAGACGATCGCGGTCGGCCGCGACCTCGATGAAGCCGACCGGCTTGAAGCCCGTCGACTGACCGGTCTCGGCCTCGAGCCGTACGTAGAGGTCGCGCGTGTACTTGCGCATCTCGGTCGACGTCTCGCTCGTCGAGCCGAACGTGACGATCAATCCCGCAGCGTGCCACGTGGTCCCGCTCGTCAAGCGGTCACGCTCGAGCAGGACGACATCTTTCCAGCCCGCGTGGGCCAGGTGGTACGCGACCGAGGTTCCGATGATGCCGCCACCGACGACGACGACGCGTGCACGAGAGGGAAGAACCGGGTCCGTCATGAGACCGTGCGGATATACACCTGACGTGTGCCGTCGACCAAGGCGCCTCGATGAGCACGCCTGACACCGCAGGTACCGCTGCGACCCACCCGACGGTCGCCCTGGCATGCGGAGATCTTGGACGGGAGCTGGCTGCTGTTCATGGCCTTCGTGCCCCCGGACAGGCGGACATCGTTCTAGGATGCGCGCCTGATGCGTACCCTCCTATTGGCGGCAGCCGTTCTGCTCGCCGCACCCGCGTGCGAACAGCACAAGAGCAAGCTCGATGACGTGTCCAGTAAGCCGATGGGCACCGGCGGCGGCAGCGCCGGCGCGAGCGCGGCCGACAACGCCATCGACATCGACAGCAAGGACATCCTGAACCGCAAGGAGTCGGCGCCCGAGGTCGAGGTCAAGCACATCCTCATCGGCTGGAAGGACCTCGACAAGGTCTACCAGGGACGCATGGATCCTCGCGCGCAGAAGCGGACCAACGAGGAGGCGGCCAAGCTCGCGCAGGAGCTCGCGGCGAAGCTCAAGAAGGACCCGGACCAGATCGACGCGCTCATCAAGGAGCACTCGGAAGACCCCGGCTCGCTCTCGGGTGATCCGTATCCGGTCAAGGCCGACGCGCCGTTCGTCCCCGAGTTCAAGGCGCTCGCTCTTCACCTCAAGGAAAAAGAAGTCGGCATCGTCCGCAGCAAGTTCGGCTACCACGTGATGGAGCGCGTCCTGCCGCCGCCGCCCGATCCGCTCGAGTCGGCCGACATCCTCAAGCGCGAGCCCGAGAAGGGCACCGTCAACGTCCAGCACATCCTCATCGGCTGGAAGGACACGCCTGCCGCCAAGGCCGGCCGCGCCGACGAGCGCGCGAAGAACCGCGACAAGGCCGCCGCCGACAAGCTCGCGCAGGAAGTCCTCGCCAAGGTTCAGGGCGGTGGCGACATGGCCGCGCTCATGAAGGAGTACTCGGAGGATCCGGGCTCCAAGGACAACGCGCGCGTCTACCCGGTCAGCCCGGACGCGCAGATGGTCGAGCCGTTCAAGAACCTCTCGCTGCGCCTCAAGGAAGGCGAGGCCGGCCTCGTCAAGTCGCCGTTCGGCTGGCACGTCATCAAGCGCGTTCCGCCGCCGCCGCCGGACACGCTCGAGTCGGCTGACATCCTCAAGCGCGAGCCCGTCACCCAGAAGGCGAAGGTCAAGCACATCCTCCTCAACTGGAAGGACAACAACGGCGGTGGCGAGGATCCGCGCGCCAAGACGCGCGACCGCGCCGCGCTCGAGAAGCTCGTCAAGGACACCGTCGCGAAGCTCAAGAAGGGCGACAAGATCGAGCCGCTGATGAAGGAGCTCTCGGAGGATCCGGGCTCGGCCAAGACCGGCGAGGGCTACGACGTGACGCCCGACGCGGGCCTCGTCGAGCCGTTCAAGCAGCTGTCGCTGCGCCTCAACGTGGGCGAGGTCGGCGTCGTCAAGACCGACTTCGGCATCCACATCATCCAGCGCACGGAGTAGCGCTGGATCCCTACCGGGGTAAGTTTTGGCGCCGCACATCCGGGCCGCGTATCAGGGGCAGATCCGGACCGGGGTAGGTTTTGGGGCAGATCCGGGGCAGATCCGGACCGGGGTAAGTTTTGGCGGGCGCCGATTGCGTGGGCGGTCCGATGTTCGTTCGGAAGTCGGACAGCAAGCTGGTTGGTTCGATCAGGACGGCAGTCGGAAACTCACCCCGGTACGGTGAGTGCCAGGACGGCGGTCGAAAACTAACCCGGTACGGTCTCAGGGCCCCGGTACGGTCACAGGGCCTGAGCCCCGGAGCTTGGCGGGCGCCGATCGCGTTGACGATTCGATGCGTCCGTTCGTCGGACAGCAAGCTGGCAAGCGCGGTCAACGACGGTGGTCGACAACTTACCCCGGTACGGTGAGAACAGCGTTGACGATTCGATGCGTCCGTTCGTCGGACAGCAAGTTGGCAAGCGCGGTCAACGACGGTGGTCGACAACTTACCCCGGTACGGTGAGAACCCGGAAACTTACCCCGGTACGGTGAGAGCCAGGACGGCAGGTTCGGTCGCGGCGAGTGCGATGAGCTCGTCGAGCGTCACGCGCCGAGCGTTGCGCGGTCGTGTTACGAATGGCGCGTGCGACGTTCGAGCATCTTCTTGATAGCAGCGGCCTGCGCGAAGCCAGCGCCACCGCAGCCTGTCGCTCCATCGGTCGTCACGACGACGACGACGACGACGCCCGATGCGGCAGTTGATCCTGCACCCGCCGCGATGCCGGCACTCACGCCGACGCCGACACATCGCGTGCTGGTATGGCTCGTCGACGTGATCGCGCACAGCAAAGGCGAGGTGTCTCGCGACGAGATGGCGGAGTACTGTGGCCCGTATTTGCTGGGACCCGTCGCCGGAACAGCGGACGGGTTTCGCAAGTGGGCGAACGCGGCGGACGGCGCCGTGCTCGAGAGTCTCGAGGTCGACGATCCGACGTACGTGCGCGCGTACCTCGCGACACGCGACCATCGCTTCAAGCTCACGATCGAGATCGATTCGGCCACGTCGAAGCTGACGTACATGCGGTTCGAGACGGTACGGTAACCATCACGATCCGGTGGATGCGTGGCGCCGGATGCCGAGCCGGAACACGCCGAAGGTGAGCGCGAGAAATGCGAAGCCCGCGAGTGGGCCGAGCAGGTGGACGCCGCCGACGGGGTCGCGGCCGAGGATCGCGCGCGCCGGGTAGTAGCTCGCGAGCGCAAGCGGGACGATGGCGGTGAAGAAGCGCTGGAACCAGCGCCGGTAGATCGACATCGGGTACTGCGCGGCGTAGTTGCCGCCGTACGTGAACGCGTTCCAGACCTCGAGGCTCTCGATCGTCCAGAACGTGCTCGTCGCCTGCAGCACGACGATGCCGAGGAAGAGCGAGCTGGTCGACAGGATCGAGGCGACGAGGAGCACGGCCGTGGTGGGCGTCCAGGCGAGCGGAAGGCACGCCCAGACGAGGATCGCGAGACCCTGCGTGAAGCGGCCGATGCGGATCAGCTGCAGCTCGTAGCCGAGGAGCTGGAGGACGACGGAGCGTGGGCGCAGGAGCATGCGATCGAAGTCGCCCGCCTTGAGCAGCGTGCCGAACTTGTCGAAGCCACGCCCGACGGAATCCGCGATCGCCAGGCCGATATCGACGAGCCCGTAGAAGAGGCCGACCTCGCGCAGCGTCCAGCCCCCGAGCGTGCCGAAGCGCGAGAACAGGGCCCAGATGCCGAAGAACTCGATGCCGGTGACGAGCAGCTGGCCGACCGCCTTCATCGCGAACGTCGCGCGATAGGTGAGCTGCGCGCGGATCGAGATCGCGACGTAGCGGAGGTAGAGCGAGAGCGCGTTCATCATCCGCCTTGGACCACGAGGCGACGGATGCCGCGGGCGAGGAGGGCGCGGCCGAGCGCGACGAGCGCGAGCGTCCACACGAGCTGGTGCGCGAGGATCGCGGGCGCGAACGCGATACCGAGGTCGCCGGTGAACAGGCGCGAGGGCAGATCGAGCATGCCGGCGAACGGCAGCGCGTAGACGACCGGCTGGATCCAGTCGGGGAACAGCGGCAGCGGGATCACGAGGCCGCCGAACATCGTCGCGCCGGTACCGATCAGCAGCGGCACGCCATCGCCGCTGATCGTCCACATGAGCGTGACGCTCATGAGCGTCGTGAGCGCAGCCGACACGAGCACAGCGCCCGCGAAGCACGCGATCCACAGCACGAACGTGGCGACGCTTGGCGGTGGCGCGAGTCCCCAGCCGGGCGCGACGAGAGGGACGACGATCATCGCGAGCGCGAACATCGGCAGCATGCGCAGGAACACGGGCGCGGTTCGCCAGGCGAGCGCACGCGCGAACCACAGGCCGTAGAGATCGAGTGGACGCGTGAGCTCGTAGACGACATTGCCCGTGCGGATCTGTTCGGCGACGTCCTCGTCGGAACGCCACGGGATCAGGAGCAGCGTCGCCTGGCCGAGCCAGACGTAGCCGGTGACCTCGGGCAGCGCCATCGGCACGGCGACGACGGAGGCCGCGTAGAACGCGCGCAGGATCATGATCCGGACCAGGCCGAAGAACGTCTGCGTGAACAGGCCGCTCAGCGCGGCGGCGCGATACTGGAGGAGCGCCTTGAACCGCGCCGAGACGATCGCGAGATAGCCGCTCATCGCTGCTCGTACAGCCGCGCGATGACGGTCTCGATCGGCGGGTTCTCGACGAACAGGTCGCGCACCGCGTGCCGGCTCGTGATGCGCTGGATGAGCTGCGCCGGCGACACGACCTCGGGATCGAACGCGAGGCACACGCGCTGGTCGTCGCACCGGATCACCGTCGCGTCGGGATCACCGACGGAGCTGGCGGAACCATCGGCGACATCGAGCGTCAACCAGCGCTCGCGCGTGACGCGGTTGCGCAGATCGGCGAGCGTGCCATCGGAGAGGATCGCGCCGTTGCCGATCACGATCACGCGGTCGCAGAGCGCCTCGATGTCGTCCATGTCGTGCGTCGTCAGAATCACCGTGACGCCGCGCTCGCGGTTGAGCCGCTTGACGAACGCGCGCACCGCGAGCTTGGACACGGCATCGAGGCCGATCGTCGGCTCGTCGAGGAACAGGATCGACGGCGCGTGCACGAGCGACGCGGCGAGGTCGGCGCGCATGCGCTGGCCGAGGCTGAGCTGGCGGACGGGTTGATCGAGGAGACCGCCGAGATCGAGGAGCGCGATCAGCTCGTCGCGCTGCGTGCGGAACTGCTCGGCCGGCACCTTGTAGATGTGCCGCAGCATCTCGAGCGACTCGATCACCGGCAGGTCCCACCACAGCTGCGTGCGTTGACCGAACACGACACCGATCCGACGGACGTGCTCGATCCGGTCCTGCCACGGCACGCGCCCGCCGACCTCGACGCGTCCGCGATCGGGTACGAGGATGCCCGCGAGCACCTTGATCGTCGTCGACTTGCCCGCGCCGTTCGGGCCGATGTAGCCGACGAGCTCGCCCGCCGCGAGCGAGAACGACACGCCGTCGAGCGCGTTCACCACGCGCGATCGGCGCCGCACGAGCCCGCGCACCGCGCCGCGCAGGCCCGACGTGCGCTCCGCGACGCGGAACGTCTTGGCGAGGTCCTCGACGACGATCTTCATCGAGCCTCGGAAGATACGGGCTGGCGGCCGAAAACAAAAACGCGGACTGCCGGAGCAGCCCGCGTTCGCGGTCGGTGGCGAAAGGAGGATTACTCCTTCGCCGGCTCCGCGGCAGGCGCCGCCGGCGTCGCCGCCGCAGCAGCAGCCTCGGGCATCACGATCTGCAGCTCGACGCGCTGGTTGGCCTTGCGCGCGGCGGCGAGCTTGCCGCCCTTGAGACCGGTCGGGTCCTGCGCCGGCTTCGTCGCGCCGTAGCCCTTCGCGACGATCTGGTCCTCGGCGACGCCCTTCGTGACGAGGTACGCCTTCACCGACTCGGCGCGCGCCTGCGAGAGCGCGTCGTTATCGGCGAACGCGCCGCCGGCCTTGAGCGCCTGGTCGTCGGTGTGCGCGCCGATCTCGACCTTCACGCCCTTGAACTGCGCGAGCGTCGCGGCGAGCGCGTCGAGCGCCTTGTTCGAGGCGGGGAGGAGGTCCGCCGAGTTGACCTTGAACGTCACGCCGGTGACGACGCCGACCGACTTCTGGAGCGCGGCCGGAATCTCGTCGGCGCAGCCGTCCTCGTCGTCGAAGCCGTTGCGGGTCTCGGCCTGGTCGGCGCACTTGTCGGCGGCATCGGGCACGCCGTCGTTGTCATTGTCGGGATCCGGGCAGCCGTCGTCGTCCTGGAAGTTGTCCTTGTCCTCGGGCTCCGAGGCGCACTTGTCGGCGGTGTCGGCGATGCCGTCGTTGTCGTTATCGGCGTCGGGGCAGCCGTCCTCGTCCTGGAAGCCGTCCTTGTCCTCGGCCTCGTTCGGGCACTTGTCGGCGTCGAGGATGCCGTCGTTGTCGGCGTCCGCGGTGGCCGTCTCGGTGGTCTCGTCCTTCTTCTCCTCGACCTTGGCCTTCGCGGCCGGGCGACCCCACTCGCGGTAGAGCGTGGCGAGGGCCTCGAAGTCGGTGGTCACCGAGCTCGTGTTCGACGGCACGAGGTTGACGCGGAAGTCGGCGCGGACGCCCCAGCCGCCGCCGGCGCGGTACTTGGCGCCGATGCCGACGAAGCCGAACGGATCCGTCGCGCCCTCCTTGAGGAGCGAGCCGTCGTCGGTGCCGATGCTCATGACGCGCATCGCGCCGCCGCCGAGCGTGACGAACGGGATGATCGTGTTCGAACCGGATTCCGAGCGGAACTGCGCGATCAGGTTGCCGCGCGCGAAGCCGTCGAAGATGTCGAACGTGACGTTGCCACCGCGCGACTCGGTCGGGATGACGCCGACCTCGGCCTCGACGCCGAGCATCGCGCTGAAGTACACGCCAAGGCGGAACGAGAACACCGCCGAGTTGGCGTGGCTGATGATGTCATCTTCCTTCGTGCCGAGCGCGTTGTGTTCGCTGAAGACGTGGACGCCTGCGGTACCGCCGACTTCCACACCGGCATGGGCCGACGCGGACATGCCCGCGACGACAACGAGAGCTACGGCATTACGGTTCATGGTCGGTTTTGTCCTTTGAGTAGCGCTCCGGAAGCAAGCGAAAGCTGCCGAAATTAGCTGCTCGTGTGGCCAGTGCTTCGCTAGCCAGAGCCGTCGTCGCCCTCGAGCTCGCGGCCAGCCATTGTCAGCTCCCAGCCCACGCCCCGTGCGCGCAGCTCGGCCATGTAAATCGAGTCGCGGCCGAGCGCCCGTGCGAGGGCGGTCGCGATCGCGGTGGCGAGCACGAGCGGCAGCACGACCGCGTAGTCGCCCGACAGCTCGAACGCAAGAATTGCGGCCATGAACGGCGCGTGGGTCGCGGCGGCGATGGCAGCGGCCATGCCAACGAGCGCGTAGCCACCCGGCGGGCCGACGTCGAGGCCGGCGTAGGCGAGGCCGTAGCCGACGAGATAGCCGGTGCAGCCACCGACCAGCAGGGTCGGCGTGAAGATGCCGCCTGGGCTGCCGGACGCGACGGAGGAGGTCGTCGCGAGCGCCTTGGCGACGAGCAGGATGGCCACGACCCGGATCACCATCGTGCCATCGAGGAGCTGGTCGAGCGGCTCGTAGCCGTTGCCGGCGACGGTGGGCACGAACACGATGATCGCGCCCGCGCCGAGCCCGCCGAGCGCCTGACGCCACGGCGGCGCGAGCCAGCGCCGGTGGAACACGTGCTCGCCGAGCGCGACGAGGCGGGTGAACGCGAACCCGGCGAGTCCGGCGGCGATCGCGACGAGCGCGAAGGCCGCGAGCTCGCCCGCGTGGAGCATCACGAACGCACGCGTGTGGTAGATCGGCCCCGCACCGACGAACGCACGCGTCAGCATGGTCGCGATCACCGTCGCGACGAGCATCGGCACGATGGTGTCGATGACGACGATGCCGGCGACGATCTCGAGCACGAACGCGACCGCGGCGAGCGGCGTGTTGTACGCGGCCGCAAAGCCCGCCGCGGTGCCCGCCGCGACGAGGACGCGCCGGTCGTCGGCGGACAGGCCGAACCGCGTCGACACCGCGTAGCCCGAGGCACCGCCGAACTGGATCAGCGGACCCTCGCGGCCGATCGAGCCGCCGCACACGATCGCGAACCACGAGGCCGCGGACTTCACGGTGGTGACCGCGAGCGACAGCTTGCCGCGGCCGAGTGCGACCGCCTCCATGACGTCGCTGACGCCGCCGCCGCCGCGCTTCGCGATCGCGAGCGAGAGGAGGCCGGCGACCGCCGCGCCGAGCATCGGCACGAGGAGCCGCCAGTACCAGCCGGCGCCGGCCATCGCATCGACGACGTTGGCCGCGCCGGCGACCGCGCGCAGCGCGAACGCGAGCGTCGCGCGGAACGCGATCGCGAACGCTCCCGCGATCAGCGCGACGGCGAACAGCGCGACGACGAAGTGCGGCGAGTAGCGCCTTCGTCTGTCATCGCGTTCCACGCGCACAGCATACAACCACCGCCGACGGACCTGCGCACCGCGAGCCTCGCGTGCATGCAGGATGCAGCGACGATTCGCTACTTCTTGCCGGCGGCCGCGAGCTTCTCTTCGACCATGATGTCGGCGACCTTGTAGGTCGGCGCGCCGAGCTTCTTGCTGCGATCGCAGATGTCCCAGATCGTGTTGTAGATCTCCATCGTCTTCTCGCGCGCGAGCTTGGGGTCGTAGCCCTTCACTTCCTGCGCGACGTTGACGAGGCCGCCCGCGTTGATCGCGTAGTCGGGCGCGTACAGGATGCCGCGCGCGTGGAGGTCGTCACCGTGGCGCGGCTCGAGGAGCTGGTTGTTCGCGGCACCCGCGACGACCCGCGCCTGGAGGTGCGGAATCGTGGTGTCGTTGAGGCCGGCGCCGAGCGCGCACGGGGCGAACACGTCGCAGTCGACCTTCGCGACGTCGTCGATGCTGACGATCGCCGCGCCGAACTCGCGCTGCGCGCGCTCGCTCTTGAGGCGGTCGACATCGGCGACCGTGAGCTTGGCGCCCGCCGCGTGGAGCTCCTTGCACAGGTAGTAGCCGACGTGGCCGACGCCCTGGACGGCGACGTGGACGTCCTTGAGCGAGTCCTTGCCGAGCTTGAACTTGACGCACGCCTCGATGCCGCGGCGAACGCCGAGCGCGGTGAACGGCGACGGATCGCCCGAGCCGCCGTGCGACGGATCGATGCCCGTGACGTTCTTCGTCTGCGTGCGGATGATCTCCATGTCCTCGAG
>JABFXX010000495.1 GCA_013368795.1 Kofleriaceae bacterium | reverse complement strand
GCTGGGCTTGCGCGCGGCATCGACGTGCTCTCCCACGCGGGCACGCTAGCGCGCGTCGTGGCCATCGTCTACGCACATGGCAGACGCCATCTCGACCTTTCGCCTCGCTGGACGCCGAAACTGGCCGTCCATGATGAAGCGCGCATCCGCAGAGGGACCTGCTCACACTCTCTTCGGCCGTCGGTACAGGCGCTGGCTCTGTTCCACCTCGAGCTGGTCGGCCGTGCGGTCATATGGGTCGCCTGGTTCCGTGCGTTCGAGCCAGCCATCGCCGAACGCTTGCACGACCCACTGCCGCTCCCAACCACCGTTTTGATACACGCCTTGCTGCGCGTGATCGGCGAGCTGCAACAGCACGCGTGTGCAACGCTGCTCTAGCGTCTCTGCACGCGGTGCATGCGCCCTGGCAAATGCCTCATCCAGCTGCAGCTGGAGCGCTGCTCGCTCGTCGTCGCTCATCGCCAGCACCTCCTCGGGTTTGAGCTTGGGCAGTTCCGGCGCTGGCGGCCGGGGTAGGTGAGCCACGTCTCGATCGAGCACGGCGAGTAGCTCGGCGACGATGGGCGAGAGTTTCACTTCGACCGAAACCGTCTTCTCTGTCATCGCTGCACCCGGTTTCTCTGTCATCCGGTGAGTCTGACATCAGTCGCCGATACTGACCGTCGCTGATTCGGTTCGGACCGGGCTCGTGGCGCGCGCGGCGCCGAGCTCTTCACGGAGCCGAAGGATCGCGCCATCCTCGCGCACCGCACACGCGAATGGGTGCGCCGGTACGACATCGCGGCGGGCTATCGGCTGGACTGCGGCCACTCGGGATGTGAGGGGTAGCGTCCTATGGTGAACAACGGCGAGGCGACGCGAGACCAAACGCATCCATGCGACGATATGAGCCATGCGCCACGTTGTTGTCGTTCTGTGCCTCGTTGCGTGCGGACCCGACATCGAGAAGGTTCCGAAGGGTGGGCCCCCTATCACCGTGGACGACTACATCTTCGCGTTGCGCGCAACGATCGAGGCGCAGGGACGCGGACGCATCCAGCGGTACAGCGACGTCGAGGGCGGCATCGTCATCTCCGCGAACAGTGGGCTCTGCGACACGATCAAGCTGACGGTGCGCGACCAGATGCCGGATGGCAGCTTCGTGACGTGCCGCGAGGACGGCAGGATCAAGTGGGAGCTTGATCGGCGATGAGCAGCGTGCGCCACGCGGAAACGCACGGCCGGCCGATCGGTGAGCGCCCCGGTTGTCGGGACACTCTCGATCATT
The DNA here is from genome assembly GCA_013368795.1 of Kofleriaceae bacterium. Lineage (GTDB taxonomy): Bacteria > Myxococcota_A > Polyangia > Haliangiales > Haliangiaceae > JABFXX01. Next base: position 1,407 of record JABFXX010000495.1, on the reverse strand, counting down.
GTGGAGCCGATGGCCGGGTTTGAACCGGCGACCTACGGTTTACGAAACCGTTGCTCTACCCCTGAGCTACATCGGCGGGTAGGGCGTAACTGGTACCCGAGACAGGGCAATCGCGCAAGGGGCTGGCGCAGCATGGTGTGCCCCGGCAGGAGGATCCCGCAGGTGGGCGTCACTTCGCCGGAAACTCGAACGTTTGCCGCGCGGGGCTCGGGGCGACGGTCACGGGGGCGCACCGGCCCGACGGCAGGCACGCCCGGTAACTGCCCGGCAAGACGCCTTCGATGATCGCGTCGGCGCCCGCGCAGTGGGCGAAGCCGGAGGCTGATCGCGGCTCGGTCGGCGGCGGCGATGTTCCGGGCGGAACGAGCATCATGATCTCGCAGGTACCGTCGGGAACGTGGATCGCGAGCGTCACGCTCGGCGGCAACTTGAATACGGCAGTAATGCGCTGGTTCGCGACGACGGTCACCGACAGGGGCGCGACCTTGAATCCGTCGCCGTTCGAGCGCGCGAGCGCGAGCGTGTAGTTGCCCGCGGGAAGGTTGTCGAACCTGAACTTGCGGTTCTCGAGCGGGCCAAATTTCGTGTCGCTCGAGTTGTCGTGCTGAATGACGACGTACGTGAGCGAGCCGAGTGGTCCCTCGACGACGCCGTCGATGCCACCGGAGGCCGCGAGCACGAAGTCGACGTTCGACTCGGTCGGGGCGAGCGTGCGGACCGGGACGGTGCCGCGCTCTGGATGACGTGCCGAGATCTGGTTGAATTCGCGCCACTCCATCGGTGGTTCGGGCGGCGCTGCGATGCCGGCCATCGAGTACATGCCGTTGGCGTCGGTGATCGCGATCGCGCCACCCCCGAGCGCGCGCATGAGAGGATCGGGATCGCCGACGAGAATTGGTGCGTTCTGCTCGACGAGGACGGTCGCGCTCGCGACGGGCGCACCGCTCGCGTCGGTGACGCGACCGCTGATCACCTGTCCGCGTTCGACTTCGATGTCGCCGAGGTCGAGCTGTTTGCCCTCGGGGATCCGGACGTCGAGGATGTGCCGGGCGAACCCTGGCCCGACGATCACGATGTTGCGGTCACCGGCGGGTACGCCGCGCTGGGTGAAGCGCCCGCTCGCGGCTCGGAACGCGACCGGGAATGCGCCGCGCCAGTGCTGTTCACCGCGATCGCTGACGACGACGCCGAAGTACGTCACCGGCTTGTGCTCGAGCAGGACACGACCGGTGATCGTGGTGATGTCGGGCAGCACCAGCTTCACGTCGCGATCGCCGGAGTGAACGATGACGCCGTCACCGTCGTCATCGGTCTGGTCGCGCCGGCGCGCAAACAGGCGATACCTGCCCGGCGGCGCGCCCCTGACGTCGAAGCGGCCGGCGCCGTTCGTGATGGCGCGGCGGAACG
>JABFXX010000305.1 GCA_013368795.1 Kofleriaceae bacterium | reverse complement strand
GAGTAGCGCATCGGCATTGCCCGCCGCGAGCAGCGCGAAGTACCAGCGCGCCGCCTCGCGAGATCGACGGGACCATGCGTGCCGCGACGACACCACGTCGCGAGCGCGAGCTGCGCGTTGCGATCGCCGTGCTCGGCCGCCTTGCGAGCGGCATCGCGTGCCTCGGGCCCGAGCCCCTGCGCGGCGAGCGAGCGCGCGAGCGGAGCCCACGCGGCGGTAGCGCCATGCTCGGCCGCGGTGCGGAGCAGGATCGCCGCGTTCACGTGATCGCCGTCGGCCGCGACGAGGAGGCCATGGTGCAGGCACGCGACCGGATCGGCTGCGGTCGCCGCGCTGGCGAGCAGCTTCCGCCCGCGATCGCGATCCTGCGCGACGCCGCGGCCCGCGACGAGGAGCGCACCGAGCATGCGCTCCGCGACCGGATCGGTCGGCGGCTCGAGGAGCGCGGCAGCCGCGGCTGGATCGTCGAGATACTCGACGAGCGCGGCGGCGAGCACGTGCGCCGCGCGGCGGTTGCCAGCCGCTGCGAGCGATTCGAGCTCCGGGCGGAGCGCGGTGAGTCGCTCGACGACGCTTTCCGCGCCGGTCTCGATGTACCAGTGCGCGGCCTCGATCGGATCGCGGCGCTCGGTCTGCGCGGCGAACAGATCGCCGAGACACATCTTCGCGGACCCGTCGTCGCGCGCGGCGTTGGCGCGGAGGCGGCGCTCGGCATCGTCGAGATCGCGCGCCATGCCCTCGCCGCGGAACGCCATGATGCCGGCCATGAGGTTGCCGCGCAGGTGGCCGCGCTCGGCCGCGGTGCGGTACCACGCGAGCGCCTGCGTCGGGTCGGCGTCGACGCCCCAGCCGTTGGCGTGATGGACGCCGAGGTCGTACGCGCAATCGGCATCGCCGAGGGCGGCACCGCGCGCGAGGAGCGCGGCGGACTTTGCGAGGTCGACCGGCTCGCCGAGGCCCTTGCGCGCGAACAGCGCGAGCGCGGACATCGCGCGAGGATCGTTCTCCTCGTCGACGAGCGCCTGCAGCATGAGGTGCGCCGACGGGTAGTCGCCGCGCCGCGATGCGATGAGTGCGAGGTCGAAGAGGTCCATCACTTCGTCGGCACGAGATCGAGTAGCGAGCCGACGACATCGACGAGGCGATAGTCGCTCGGCGTGAAGATCTTGCGAACACCGAGCTCGCGCAGCGCGGCGTGATCGCCGAGCGGCACGGTGCCGCCGAGGACGACCGCGACATCGGAGCCGCCGCGGGCGCGCAGCTCCTCGAGGACGGCCTTCGCGAGCTCGACGTGCGAGCCCGAGAGGACGGAGAGGCCGACGACATCGACGGCCTCCTGGACGGCGGTCTGCGCGATCGCCGCGGGCTCGAGCCGGATGCCCGCATAGATGACCTCGAAGCCGGCATCCTTGGCGGCGACCGCGATGACCTCGGCACCATTGGAGTGGCCGTCGAGGCCCGGCTTGCCGACGAGGAGGCGCGGACGCCGGCCCGACTTCGCGACGTGCGACTCGACGCGGGCGCGCAGCGCGTTCCAGCCATCGCCATCGGCGATGCGCGCGCCCTGCACGCCGGTCTGCGCGCGGTACTCGCCCCAGACATTGCGCAGGGTGCCCGCCCACTCGCCGGTGGTGACGCGAGCGAGCGCGCACTCGATCGAGACCTCCATCAGCGGCTCGCCGGCACGTGCGGCGGACTCGAGGCGCGCGAGCGCGGCCTTCGCGCGGGCGGCATCGCGCGTCTTGCGCGTGTGCTCGAGCGAGGCGAATGCGGCGTCGACCGCGGCGGGGTCGGCGCGGAACACGCCACCGTCGGCACCGGTGGTCAGCGGCGATGGCAGGCCATCGGTCCACTTGTTGACGCCGACGAGGACCTGCTCGCCCTTCTCGATCTTCGACATGCGCTGCGCCATCGAGCGGACGAGCTCGCGCTTGCAGTAGCCGGTCTCGATCGCGCCGCGGATGCCGCCCATCTGCTCGATCTGGGCGAGCTCGGTCTTGGCGGCATCGCAGAGCGAGGCGACCTTCGCCTCGATCACGGGGTTGCCGGTGAAGATGTCGCCGTACTCGAGGAGGTCGGTCTCGTACGCGAGGATCTGCTGCAGGCGCAGCGACCACTGCTGGTCCCACGGGCGAGGAAGCGAGAGCGCCTCGTTCCACGCGGGCAGCTGCAGGGCGCGACAGCGGGCATCGCGCGACAGCGTGACGCCGAGCGCCTCGATCAGGATGCGCCACGCGTTGTTCTCGGGCTGCGGCTCGGTGAGGCCGAGCGAGTTGACCTGCACGCCGTAGCGGAACTGGCGGAGCTTGGGCTCGGTGACGCCGTAGCGGTCGCGGCACAGCTCGTCCCAGAGCTGGCCGAACGCGCGCATCTTGCACATCTCCTCGATGAAGCGCATGCCCGCGTTGACGAAGAACGAGACGCGACCGACGCACTGAGCGAACGACTTGGCATCGACGCGGCCGCGCGCCTTGACGCGATCGAGGATGCCGATCGCGTCGCCGAGCGCGAACGCGAGCTCCTGGGTCGGCGTCGCGCCCGCCTCCTGGAGGTGATAGCTGCAGATGTTGGAGGGGTTCCACTGCGGCAGGTGCGCGACGCTGTACTCGTAGGTCTCGGCGATCAGATCGAGCGAGGGCTCGGGCGGAAAGATGTACGTGCCGCGCGCGAGGTACTCCTTGACGATGTCGTTCTGCGTCGTGCCGCGCAGGCCGGCCTCGGGCACACCGCGTTCGCGCGCGAGCGCGACGTAGAGCGCGAGCAGCCACATCGCGGTGCCGTTGATCGTCATCGACGTGTTCATCTGCTCGATCGGGATGCCGTCGAACAGCGCGTGCATGTCGTCGAGCGACGCGATCGGCACGCCGACCTTGCCGACCTCGGGCCGCGCGAGCGGATGATCGGCGTCGTAGCCGCATTGCGTGGGCAGGTCGAACGCGATCGAGAGGCCTGTTTGCCCCGCCGCGAGGTTCTTGCGATAGAGCTCGTTCGACGCGCGTGCGCTCGAGTGACCGGCGTACGTGCGGAAGATCCACGGTTGGTCGCGCGAACGGTCGGCGGGCATCACCGAATTCTTACTCGAATCGGTAGCCTGACCAGCGTTCGTTAGACGGTCTCAGGTGATTCAGCGCCGACGCAGGCTCACGACGAGACCGGCGAGGGTGATCGCAACACCCACGTACGCGCGCACACCGAGTGAGATCTCGTGCTCGTAGAGGACGTCCGTGACGAGCGCGACGAGAGGAAACACGAACACGAGCGTGCTCGTCACGAGCAGGCTCGTCCGGTCGAGCAGCCAGAAGTAGACGAGAAACGCGACGACCGAGCCGACGATCGCGAGATAGAGCAGCGCGAGCGTCGGCATCGCAGGCGGCGGCCACGGGATGCCACCGCCGTCGACGAGCGCGACCGCACCGAGCACGATCGCGGTGACGGTGAGAAAGATCGTCGTCGCGGCGATGCCATGCACGCCCGTCGAGTGGCGCTTCATGATCACCGAGTAGCTTGTCGACAGCACGACCGAGAGGAGCACGAGCGCGACCGCCGCGGCCTGGTTCGCGGACACGTCGAGCCGATCGAGGAACAACAGCGCGACGCCCGCGAGCGAGACGATCGCGCCCGCGATGTGTCGCGCGGTCAGCGCCTCGATGCGGACGACCTTCAGCATGATCGCGAGGATCAGCGGCTGCGTCCCGTAGACGACCGCCGCGATGCCGCCCGAGACATGCTCCTCGCCGAGATAGACGAGCATGTATGCGGCAGCGTCGAGCACGCCGGCGAGCACGAGGTACGCCCACGCCCTGCCCTTCGGCCACGGACGCGCACGCAGTGCGAGCGGGATCAGGACGAGCGCGGCGAGGGCGAACCGCAACGCGACCGCCGTCATCGTCGGGTAGCCATCGGGAGCGATGCACACGCGAATGGCGAACCAGGTGGTGCCCCAGATGAAGGCACAGACGACGTACGCGGCGACGATGCGGGACTGCACGGAGTGTCGCAGTTTCGCATCTTGAAAGGGTTTCGGCGTCGGCTATGTTCCGCTTCATGCGCACGATCCTCCTCGCAGTTGTTCTCACCCTCGGTGCCGGCGCCTGCAGCAAGGCGGACAAGGCCGACAAGGCAGCCGAGAACAAGGTGAATGTGCCTTCGGTCAGCGTCGACGAGGTCGACCAGCAGCTCGCCAAGGGCGACTGTGTACCGGTCGACGCGAACGGCCAGAAGACGCGCGAGAAGATGGGCACGCTGCCCGGCGCGGTCCTGTTGACCGACTCCGAGCAGTACGGCGTGTCGGAGCTCCCCGCCGACAAGAGCAAGCAGCTCGTCTTCTACTGCGCCAACACGCAGTGCGGCGCCTCGCACGAGGCCGCCGAGCGCGCGATCACCGCGGGCTACACGAACGTGAAGGTCATGCCCGAGGGCATCGCCGGCTGGGTGAAGGCCGGCAAGAAGGTCTCGTCGATCTAGCCCAGCGTCAGGCGGAGACCGTCGACGAGCTTGGTCTCGGCGACGACGCCCAGCTGCTCGCGCAGGCGATCGACGCGCGCGAGCGACTTCAAGATCTCGCCGGCACGCGACTCGGCGTGCTCGATCTTCGACGTGCCGCCGCACAGGTCGACGATCGTCCTCGCGAGCTCGAGCACCGACGTCTCTGCGCCGGTGCCGACGTTCGCCGCGACGCGCGAGTTGCCGTCGCCTGCGGCCGCGATGATCGCGCGCACGACATCGCCGACGTAGACGAAGTCGCGCGTCTGCGTGCCGTCGCCGAAGATCAGCAGCGGCCGGCCGGCACGCGCGCGGTCGGTGAAGATCGAGATGACGCCCGAGTACGGGCTCGACGGATCCTGGCGTGGACCGTAGACGTTGAAGAAGCGCAGCGTCGTGGTCGCGACGCCATGGACCGCACTGTAGTAGTCGAGCGCGAGCTCGCTCGCGTACTTGTCGATGCCATAGGGCGAGACCGGACGCTTCGGCGCGTCCTCGGAGACCGGTAGCTCCTCGACGTCGCCGTAGACCGCGGCCGACGACGCGAGCACGACCTTCTGCACGCCGCTCGCGCGCGCGTACTCGAGGACGTGAAGCGTGCCGCCGTAGTTGACCTGCATGTCGACGAGCGGGTTCGCGACCGAGTGGACGACCGAGACCTGCGCGGCGAGATGGATGATGCGTTCGACGGGGCCGTACTTCGCGACGATCGGTGCAAGCGCCGCGAAGATGCCGTGGCCGACATCGCACACGGCGATGTGGAGCATCGGGTGGTCGACCCAACGCGCGAGGTTCGCGCGCTTGCCGGTCGAGAAGTTGTCGAGCACGACGACGCGATGGCCCGTTTCCATCAAGCGGTCGACGGTGTGCGAACCGATGAAACCGGCACCGCCGGTCACGACGACAATCGGATGAGCTGCCACGGTCGCAGTGTAGCTGCTAGGTTCCGGTTCGCATGCGTGCGATCCAGATCGATCGAACCGGTGGTCCCGAAGTTCTCACGCTCGCCGATGTGCCCGTGCGCGACCCTGGGCCGGGCGAAGTGCGCCTTCGCCACAGTGCGGTCGGCGTCAACTTCATCGACACCTATTACCGGTCCGGCCTCTACAGCGCCAAGCTGCCATTGATCCTCGGCAGCGAAGGCGCGGGCGTCGTCGAAGCGGTCGGCGCCGGCGTCACGCACCTGCGCGCCGGTGACCGTGCTGCGTACGCGGCGAAAGGTCCGGGCAGCTACGCCGAGACGCGCACGCTCGATGCCGCGGTCGTCGTGAGGCTGCCTGACGCTATCGCGTTCGAGACCGCGGCCGCGATGATGCTGAAGGGCCTCACGGTGCAATACCTGGTGAAGCGCACCGCGATCTTTGGCGGCCTGCAGGCGGGCGACCCGATCGTGTGGCACGCGGCAGCCGGCGGCGTCGGCCTCATCGCGTGCCAGTGGGCGAAGGCGCTCGGTCTCGTCGTGATCGGCACCGCGGGCAGCCCCGAGAAGTGCGCGCTCGCGAAGGCACACGGCGCGACGCACGTGATCGATTACCGCACGGAGAACGTCGTCGCGCGCGTCCGCGAGATCACGGGCGGCCGCGGCGTGAAGGTCGTCTACGATTCCGTCGGCAAGGACACGTGGGAGATGTCGATCGACTGCCTCTCGCCGCTTGGCACCCTCGTCACGTTCGGCAACGCGTCGGGTCCCGTGCCGCCGATCGCGCCGCTCGTGCTCTCGCAGAAGGGCTCGCTGTACCTGCATCGCCCGACGCTCAACACGCATATGTCGTCGCACGAGGTCGTCCAGCAGATGGCCGACGACCTGTTCGAGGTCGTGCTATCGGGCAGCGTGAAGATCGACGTCGCGCGGAGCTACCGCCTCGAGGACGCCGCACAGGCACACAGCGACCTCGAGAGCCGCAAGACGACGGGCTCGTCGATCCTGACGATCTGAACAAGCGCAAACGCAAACGCAAACGAAGCTCGGGGCCCGATTGCCGACGGCCGGCGAGCCAGCGCTCTCGACCGACGCGAGGCCACCGCCCGGAGGCAACCGCGCTGTACGCCAGCAGGGTCGCGACCACGTATCGTTCGCGGCGATCGCGGCGCCCGGTCTGCCACACCCGGCACTTGGCAGGACTCCAGCTCGTCGAGGACGCCCATCATGAGGCGCGCAGCTCTATCGACTGACACGATACCGGCAAGCCGCCGCCACACTCTGACCGGAGACGTTTGCGTTTGCGTTTGCGCCTAGAACCGCTCGCCGAGCCCGAACGCGATCCGGCCGAGCTGGCCGAGCAGCACGTCGAGCGCGACGCGGTTGTCGCCGCCCTCGGGAACGATCAGGTCGGCCCACCGCTTCGTCGGCTCGACGTACTCGAGGTGCATCGGCCGCACCGTCGCGTAGTACTGGTGGCGCACCGACTCGAACGTGCGGCCGCGAACCTCGAGGTCGCGCCGGATGCGCCGCATGAGCCGGATGTCCGCATCGGTGTCGACGAAGATCTTGATGTCCATCTGCTCGCGCAGCGCGGACTCGGCGAACACGAGGATGCCCTCGACGATGATCACCGGCGCCGGCGCCACGTGGCGCGTCTCGCGCCTGCGCGTGTGGGTCGAGAAGTCGTAGCTCGGCACGTCGACCGCCCTGCCCTCGCGCAGCGCGCGTAGGTGCTCGGCGAGCAGCGAGCTCTCGAGCGACGACGGATGGTCGTAGTTGATGTTCGCGCGCTCCTCGGGCGTCAGGTGGCCCTGGTCGCGATAGTAGGAGTCGTGCTCGATCGTCGCGCAGCGGCCGTTCGGAATCGAGGCCGCGAGCTTGTGCGCGACCGTGGTCTTTCCCGAGCCGGTCCCCCCGGCAATACCGACGACGAGCGGACGTGACATCGTCGCAGCTATCTCACAAAGGGATGCTCGCTGTCACGATGCCGAGCATGAACGACGTCACGTTGCCGCGGATGTGGACGACCGTGGCCTGACGCACGACCTCGAGCTTGCCGACGGCGTCGGGCGTCGACGCGCCGAACACGGAGTCGATCTCCGGCTTGATCTGGCGGATCGCGGCGTTCGCCGCCTCGGCGTTGTGAGGGTCGGCCGCGAGGTCGAGCACGAGGCCGGCCTCCTCGACGCGGATCCAGCCGAAGACGTCGCTGCCGCGCGGAAGCGATAGCATCGACCAGTCGTCGTTCGCCTTGCCGTCGGCGACGATCGAGATCGTGCGCTCGGCGGGCAGCGCCGCGACGATCTGCTTGACGCGCGTCACCGGGCCCGGCGCCTTCTTGATCATCCTGTGCAGGCCCTCGGGCTCGAGCTTCGTGTTGAGCGTCACGAGCGCGGTGTGATCGTCGACGAAGTCGAGCCAGCCGGTATCGCCGACGCGATAGAGCTTCGCGCCGTCGTTGGTGACGTGCGCCTTGACCGTATCGCCGAAGCACGCCTCGACGTCGCTGCGGCGCCACCGGCCGCGCAGGACGAGCGTGCCCATCTCCGACGTGTCGAGGCCGGGCGCGCCGAACACGATCCACTCGGCATCGCCGATGAGGCTGCGCACGCATACCGGCATCATCAGCGCGAGCGGCGCGACCCGCGGGTGCTTGGTGATCTTGTCGAGCAGGTCAGCCGTGTGGCTGTTCGCGCGCAGCTCGCCGATCTGTGCGGTGAACACGAAGCGCGTGTCGGTCGGCAGACGCAGTACCGCGGCGGCCGCCTCGGCGCGGTATTCGTCGACGCTCTTCTGCTCGTCCACGAGCGAGAACGCCTTGGTCACCTCGGGCTTCGTGCTCCACGGATCGTTCGGGTCGTACGGCAGCATGCCGTTCGTGCCGCCATCGCTTGGCGTGAGCGGAGGCGCGATCACCGCCTTCGTTGGACCGGTCTCGCGATCGCGCAGCGCCCACCACGCAGCACCCGCGCCTGCGATCGCAACGAGCCCGACCCCGACGGCGAGCGGCCAGCGCCGCGCGCGCTGCTTCGCCGTCGTGGATGCTGGTGCAGCCAGCGTCGGTGCCCACGCGAGCGGTGTGGGCTGTTCAGATGGGGCGCCCAGTTTCGACTTCGTCGACGCGTGCGTGACATGTCGCCCGGCGTGCGCAGGAGCATCGGCGGTCGTTGCGTTCGCCACCGACTGTGCATCCGGGCGGAGCCGCGCAGTTTCGCCGGGTCCAGGTTCCGTGACAGATCCGCTCGCGGCCTCGCGCACCGCTTCCAGTAGCGCCTTCGCGCTCGCCGGGCGGTTCTGCGCGCGGGTCGATAGCGCGCGGCGGATCTCGACATCGAGAGCTTCTGGAACGTCTGCCAGCTCGGTGAGCGCGCGCGGCTGCAGGCGCGCTTCAGGGTCGGCGATCTCGTCCCACGGCAGCCTGCCCGCCAGCATCACGTAGAGCACGAGCGCCAGCTCGTAGACGTCTGTCGCGAGCCCTGCTGGCTGGCCGAAGAACCGCTCCGGCGCCATGTACGCCGGCGTCCCGCGCACGTTCCCTTCTTGCGTAGTGGTCGATGCGGGCGCGGCGAGATCCTTCGCGATGCCGAAGTCGAGCAGCACGGCGTGCCGTCCTGCGACCACGAACACGTTCTCCGGCTTGAGGTCGCGATGGACGAGTCCTTGCTCGTGAAGCGCACCGACGGCGGACGCGAGCTCGGCGAACATGTCGAGCGCACGATCGAGCGTCAGCGCACCGCGCGCGATGACGCTCGCGAGCGTCTCGCCCTCGAGTCGCTCCATGGCGAGATATGGGCGCCCGTCCGGCAACGTCCCCACGGCGAGGACCTTCACCACCGACGGGTGCATGATCTGTTGCAGCCGCTGCGCCTCCGTCAGGAACTGCGCGCGCTCTCTACCTGTGCCCACGAGACTCGGATGCAGAACCTTCAGTGCGACGCGACGGGGGCCCCAGGTCGCGTCGTAAACGATTCCGCTGCCTCCTTGACCGAGTACAGACTCGATCCGGAACTCACCGAGGTGGTTGTGCGCGTGTGCGGGATCCACAGAAGAGGACCCTCACCTTATCCCAACGAGAACCGGCCCGGGGGTTGCTACTTTCTTGCAGGTAGGCGGAGGCTGACATGATCCGACTTGCATTAGCTGAAGACCACACCATCGTTCGTTGGGCCTTGCGAGAAGCTCTCAGCAAGGCAGATGACATCGAAGTCGTCGGAGAAGCTGGCACGGCAGCGGAAACGCTCGCCATGGTCCAGAACGTCAAACCTGACGTTTTGCTTCTCGACATCACCCTGCCCGACCGTTCCGGGTTCGACGTGCTCGCAGAAATGCGGCAGGTCGAAACGGCGCCGCTTGTCGTGGTGCTCACGTGGCACACCGAGCCGAGTTACGCCGCGCGAGCGATCGCTGCCGGTGCTCACGGTTACGTGAACAAGGCGGTCGAGCCGACCGAGCTCTTGAACTCGATCCGTGCCGTTTCGCGAGGCGAGCAGATCGTTCCACCCGGCGTGGAGCAGCTCCTGGCCTCGGGTGACGGACACCCGGCGAGTGCGCTCACGGCGCGCGAGCAGCAGGTGATGGAGATGCTCGCGAGAGGCATGACCAATCGCGAGATCGCCGAGCACCTCGACATCAGCATCAAGACCGTCGATACCCATCGCGGTCACGTGCTGAAGAAGCTCGGGCTTCGGAACAACTCCGAGCTCACTCGCTTCGCGGTCAAGCACGGCTACGTCTCGCTCTAGTTACGGCGAACGGGCTGAACCCAAGCCTTCTTACCGTCATCACGCGTGACGACGGCGCGGACGTATCCGGTCCGCGGAACTTGGCGTCGGCCACTCGGCCCGTTCACCGTAGCGACGACCTTGCCGTTCTCGATGAACGAGATCGTGTACGTGTTCGACGTGTCTGGCGCGACCTCGACGACTAGCTCGTCGGCGTCCGCCTCCGCGCGAGCGAGCGTCACGCCCGTCGACGCGTAGAAGCGACCCGCATAGAGCGCATCCAGGATCGCCTGAGGATCCCTGTGCGCCTTGACCATGATCCAGCCACCGCCTGCGGGATACTTTCCGCTGCCGTCCGCTGCGTAATCATGTGCGTCGTCACTCGCGACACCCCATAACTCCACTCCGTTCGCGAGTGCCGCATCCCAGATCGTCTCGACCGACGGATGATCTTTGTCCCCGGCGTTCCAGATCCCGAACTGCGAGTTCGCGATCTCGACGAGCCGAGCGCCGCGTCGGGCAATTTCGGTCATCACCTCGGGCGTCATGCCCCAGTGCCAGTTCGGGTGGTTGATCTGGACGAGCGAGCCGCCGAGAGCGCGCGTCGCCACGATCGCGGCGTTGTACATGTCGACGCGTTGATTGCTCCGCCGCTCGGCCCACTCGAGCTTCGCGTCGGGCCGGCCGGTCACGCCGATGCCGTTGACGTGGATGCGGCACTTGTCGTCGCCCTTCGGCACGCAGTCGGCGGGGTTGTGCGTCAGCTCGATGCCGGAGAGGACGATGAGCCCGCTCTGGGGCGCGCGAACCCACGCCTGGCCGCGCGTCGTACCGGCATCGACCTCGCTCACGCGGTTGTGATCGGTGAGCGCGATGAAGTCGTAGCCGTGCTGCTCGTACCACGCGATGACGTTCGGAATCGGCTCGCGGCTGTCGCCCGACGGCTTTGCGTGCACGTGCGTATTGCCACGAAGCCACACCTCGGGGCTCGCCGCGGCCGGAGCATCCGGAGGCATCGCGTCGATCAGCGCGGCGGCGATCGGTTTCGGCTGCGGCGGCGGTGCTGCAGGCGGCGCGACGTCCGGTCCCGCGCACGCGGCGACGAGCGCCAGCGTGATCGATGCGCGCATCACGGCGACGCTGCCTCATCGATCGCGGCGGCACCGGCCGCGGTCATGTTCGTCACGACGCCCCACGTCGACTTCTTCCACTGGGTGCGCAGCG
>JABFXX010000666.1 GCA_013368795.1 Kofleriaceae bacterium | reverse complement strand
ACCGCTCGGACAACGTGCGTTGCTTGTTCCCTGTCTTCCCGTTGGTCATCGCCACGGACTGGTGAGCTCTGTGTTGCTGCTACTTGCTCGCGTTGTCCGAGCCGTACTTCCTTCCCGTAGGGGCGGCGCGCGGGCCCTCGGCCCTCGCGCGCGCCGCACTTCAGCAGCGCTCGTCGCCAGAGCGCGTCCGCACGATAGTCGTGCTCAGCTGGCCAGATTGAGGCCGAGATGGCGCTCGAGCTTGCGACGCTCGATCCAACGCGCGCTTCGAATCGCGATACGCCGATGAGTTGCGCCGCTGCTCGCGTGATCGAATCGTTGCTCTGGCTGCCAGACGTCCTTCCCGTAGGGGCGGCGCGCTGGGCGCTCGGCCCTCGCGCGCGCCGCACTTCAACGGTCCGCTGCCTCCACATGTCTCGTTGCGCGCAAATCACGCGCAAGACGGTCGCTCACCGTGCCCTCGCCTGCTGTCCGAGCAGGGCCTCGGCCCTGCGCGCGCCGTCCTTCACCGGTCGCTTCGCTGGAACGTATCCGCTTCGTGCTGCCGAGCAGTGACGCGGCGGCTTGGCGAAGCCGAGGGACTCGGCTGCGTGCTTCACCATGCGCAGTGGCGACGGAATCTATCGCGGCGCGCCGAGCGGCTCGATCTCGTCCAGCGCGAGTCGCTCGATATCCGGCGCTCAACGAGCGAGCGGCCAAGATCGAAGCGCGCCGGTGGCGCAGATGACGAGCTATACGCCCGGAAGCGCGACTGGACGGCCTTTGGCGGCACGCTCGAAGATGCCAGGACGCCGCCCTTGGGCGCTGCGAGGGCCCCCAGAGACGGTCGGGACCTAGCCGCGGCGGTGGAGGGCGTGAGCGGCACCGGACACCACCAGAGGCGCGGGTCGCGTGGCCGCGGCCTGGAGGGCATGGAGGGCATGGAGGGCACGCTCGCCAGGCTCGCGGCGTGGGCCGAAGAGGTGCGACGCGACAGCCACGGAGGCGATGGAGCGGCCGGTCTCCGGTCGAGGTGACAGAGCCCATGCCGGCAGAGCTCGGCGCGGACACCATGAGGCGGATGCCGCTTTGTTGGGCGTAGACGGACAGTAATCGGCGCGAGCGAGGCCTGGTTTGCGACGAGGCGCCACCGACGAGGCATTGCACAATTCGCGCAGCGGCTGACCTGAAGGTGACGGGATGCCTGGGGGATTAGCCATCCCTGGGTCGGCTGACCTCAGCAGTGAAAGTGCCGATTTAGCTCGAGCGATCGCGCGGAAATGAGTGGCGCGGTCGTTGCTGTAGCGGTCGGCATGACTCGTCTCGCCGGCTTTGCCTCTGTGGTGTCCTTTGTCGCGCTTGCTGCCGTGGGTTGTGCACCGACCGTCGGCGAGATCGGTGACGACGACGGCAGCGGCAGTGGAAGCGGAAGCGACAACGGCGGCGGAGGACCGGATGCGAGCTGCCCCGGCGTGAACTTCACCGCGACGCAGGTGATTCCGTCGGTGCACCTGCTGATCGATCGCAGCGGATCGATGGGCGAGAATTTTGGGAATACGACCCGGTACAACGCGATGCACGACGCGCTGGTTGGAACGAATGGAGTCGTCGCGCAGCTGCAGGCGAAGGTGAACTTCGGGGCGTCGCTGTACTCGAGCGACAACCCGTGCCCGAAGCTCTACAACACGGCGAGCCGCACGACGAACAACTTCGCGCAGGTGAAGCAGCTGATCGAGAGCATGGGGCCGAACGGCAACACGCCGACGCCGCCTGCGATCGATGCGACCGTGCAGTCGTTTGCTGCGAACCCGCCGCCGATGGGAAGCCCGCCGATCATCGTGCTCGCGACGGATGGTTTGCCGAACAGCTGCGGCGGCGCGGACACGCAGGCGCAGTCGATCCAGTCGGCGAAGAATGCGTATACGGCAGGGATCCGGACGTTCATTCTGGGAATCGCCGGCGTGAACGACAGCTTCTTGCAGTCGATGGCGAACGCGGGCCAGGGCGTGCAGCCGAACCAGCCGAACGCGACGTACTACACGGCGAACAGCCCGCAGGACCTGCAGATGGCGTTTCAGCAGATCATCGGAGGCGTCGTGTCGTGCGAGCTCGCGATCAACGGAACGGTTGACGTGAACCAGGCGAGCGGCGGCATCGTCACGTTGAATGGAAACACGCTGACGTATGGAACCGACTGGGAGCTCGTGAACGGAAACACGATCCGTCTCCTCGGCGGCGCGTGCGATTCGCTGAAGAGCTCGACGAATCCGATGGTGTCGGCGACGTTCCCGTGCGGCAGCGTGATTTTGTAATCACCTAAGTAGAGGGGCGTAGCTAATCAAAGCGGATTGGGTTCGATCGAGACTCGATCGAACGCTGATCGAGCTTCGATCGAGCTTCGATCGAGCGGTGATCGCGCGCCGATCGAGCCTCGATTGGCGTCGTCGATCAGCTCCGATCGCGCGAGCGCGACGTGGCGCGCGACTCGCTCGGCGACATCGATCACGTGCTCGAGGAGCCTCGAGCCGATGCCCTTGCGTAGATATACGGGAAGTACCGCAAGCGCGAGAAGGTCTGCGACGACCTGCTGGCGTTGCCGTTGGGCCTCGATTGGCGTCGTCGATCAGCGCGAGCGCGACTTGAGCGGACGCACCATGCGAAATGCGCGCTGACCGCGAGCGTACGTAGCTGCACCGTCAA
>JABFXX010000048.1 GCA_013368795.1 Kofleriaceae bacterium | reverse complement strand
CGTCGGGAACGAAGCGCGTCGAGCTCGGGGCCGCGACCGGACCGTCGGGAACGAAGCGCGTCGACGTCGAATCGTCGGGACCGTCGGGAACGACGCGCGTCGAGCTCGGGGCCGCGACCGGCCCGTCGGGAACGAAGCGCGTCGACGTCGAATCGTCGGGACCGTCGGGAACGAAGCGCGTCGAGCTCGGGGCCGCGACCGGACCGTCGGGAACGAAGCGCGTCGACGTCGAATCGTCGGGACCGTCGGGAACGACGCGCGTCGAGCTCGGGGCCGCGACCGGCCCGTCGGGAACGAAGCGCGTCGACGTCGAATCGTCGGGACCGTCGGGAACGAAGCGCGTCGAGCTCGGGGCCGCGACCGGACCGTCGGGAACGAAGCGCGTCGACGTCGAATCGTCGGGACCGTCGGAGATCGCCTTCGTACCGCGGCCATCGGCGACAGGACCGTCGGGCGCAAGCCTCGCACCGCCGCGATCTGCGCTCGGCGCCCCGGGGAGACGCGTCGTGCCGCTGCCGTCTCCGAGCGGTCCGTCGGGAAGAAGTTGCGTGCCGCGCCCATCCCCAAGGCCGTCAGGAACAGGCCGAGACCCACTTCGTTCCTCTACGGGAGGCGGAGTGGACGGCGTGGGTCTTCTCCAGACGGAGTCGTCGCCGTTCGACGGAATGGTGGGCACGCGAGGATCGGATCCGCGACGCGCACACACGGCTTACATCTTACCAACCGGCCGGCCGGTGCGTGGATGAAACGGAATGGGTCAGACACAAGTTGCACAAGTAACTCGGGAACTTGTGCAACTTGGGTCTGCCCCCTATCGCAGATAGCCGAGGTCCTTTGCCGCCGCGAGGATCTGCATCGCGAGCGGGCCGGCGGCCGACGAGCCGGTACCGCCGCGCGGTACGACGACCGCGATCGCGAGGCGATGGTCGGCGGTGATCGCGCCCTCGGGTACCGACGACGGTTCGGCGAACGCGACGAACCACGAGTGCGGCGGCGCCGACTGCGCGCGGCCAATGCCGAACGGCTCCTCGCCGACGAAGCCCTTCACGTCGGCGGTGCCGGTCTTGGCGTAGACGCGCACGCCGGCGGGCTCGTCGAGGCGGGCGCCGGTGCCGTCGACCATCACGCGGCGCATGCCGTCGATGATCGGGCGAAGCGATTGCGGATCGTCGACGAGGTTCGTCGTGGTGCACTTGCCGTCGAGGAGCATCGTCGACGGGCAGCGCGTGTAGCGGCCGCCCGCGGCGAGTGCGCCGACGAGGCGAGCGGCCTGCATCACGTTCATCACCATCGCGCCCTGGCCGAACGCGGTCGCCGCGAGGTGACGCGAGCCGGGCTTGCCCGGATCGAGGTGCGCGCCGTAGCCGACCTCGAGGCCCGCATCGCGGAGCTGCTGGAACGGCTCGGGCCCGAGGAGCAGGCCGAGCTGGCCGAAGTAGACGTTGCACGACACGGCGAGCGCGCTCGCGAGATCGGGCGCGCCGTGCGGATGATCGCCGGTGAAGTCGTGGATCGGCTTGGACCACGCGGGCAGCGTGAAGAGCGGCCCTTGTGCGTCCTCCTCGCGACACTCGAAGCGAGAGTCGGCGTGGCCGGCGCGGACGGCGGCGAGCGAGGTGACGAGCTTGCCGACGGAGCCCGACTGGAACATGCCCTGGATGCCGGTCTTGTCGGGCCACTCGCCGTAGGCGCCGCGGAACCGCGCGAGGTAGGGCGCGTCGTTCGCGAGCACCCGCGATTGCCACGACGGCTTGTTTGGATCGTAGTCGGGCACCTGCACGCGCGCGAGGACCTGGCCCGTCGCGACGTCGAGCACGACGATCGCGGCGGCGGGGACGCGTCGCTTGGCGACGAGGTCGCGCGCGAGCTCGGCGGCCTTCTTCTGCAGGCGCGCGTCGAGCGTGAGCTTGACGGTGCGCGCGGCGAGGTTGTCGTCGAGCGCGGCGAATGCCTTGTCGCGTGCGGCGTCGTCGAGATCGAGCAGCGGCAGGAACATGCCGAGGTCGGTGTAGCCGCGCAGCTTCAGATCGAACGTGCGCTCGAGCGCCCAGCTCGGCAGGAACACGCTCGACGGATTGGGGCCGAGCAGCGTGCCGAGCGCGTTGCCGAGTGGATAGCTGCGCGCGCCCGCGACCGGCGATGTCGCGAGCGGCTCACCGTTGCGGTCGAGGATCGGGCCGCGCCGCATGCGCTCGGCGAGCACGACGAGGCGAGGGTTGTAGCGCGTGATCTGTGTGCCGTCGGCGAGGCGGACGAGGATGCCGCGACCGCTCGTCTCGCGGCGGAAGAACGTCGCGGCCGAGATGCCGGCGAGCGCGGAGAGGAGCGCGAGCACGACCGCGACGTGCGAGACGCCGCGCGCGGCACCGTGCAGCTCGTCGAGCTCGACCGATGCGGCACGCGCGCTGCCGTCGGCGCCGAGGCGGGCGACGAGCGCAGTCATCGCGATGAACACCGCCATGCTGCTGCGGCCCGACGACACGAACGGCACGACGATGCCGGTCAGCGGTAGCTGGCCGAGCGTGCCGGCCTGGATCACGATCCACTGGACGAGCACCAGGATCGCGATGCCGCCTGCGATCAGCACGCGCTCGGCGGTGCGACTCGCCGACGCGACACGCAGTGCGCCGAGCACGATCGCGAGCAGCGCGATCTGGTACGCGACGAGGCCGACCGCGCCCATCTGCTCGACGAGCGTCGCGAGCACGAGGTCGGTCTTGCCCGCGGGGACGAGCGGCGTTGCCGCGTGGGCGAGGCCCTGCCCCGTCCAGCCGCCCGCCGCGAATGCCCACAGTCCTTCGCCGAGCTGGTGGCCGTTCGTGAGCCCGTTGTCCCACGGGTGCTGCCACATCACGAGGCGCGTCTGCACCGTCCCCGAGCCCGCGAGGTGCGGCCACGCCGCGAGCACGCCGAGCAGGATCGCGAGCAGCGCGAGCGCGATCACGACCCAGCCGGTCGCGCGGCTGACGAGGAAGAACATGCCGAGGAACACGCACGCGAGCAGCAGCACCGGACCGAGGTCGCCGATCAGGTAGAGACCGGCGACGATCATCACGAGCACGCCGAGCGCGGGCACCATCAGCTCGAGTCGAGGCCAGCGCAGGCCGAGGACGCGGCGGCGCTGCCAGCGCAGCTTCGGTGCGCGCGCGCCGAAGTACACTGCGAGGAACACGACCGCGAGCGGCTTGACGAGCTCGATCGGCTGCAGCGGGCCGAGGTTGATGCGCGTGCCTGTACCGGCAGGGCCGGAGCCGACGACCGCGAGCGCGCCGAAGATCGCCGCGATGACGATCGCGATCGGCGTGCGCGCGCGCTGCGCTGCCTCGGCGAGGTCGACCGGCGTGACGAGGATGATCGCCGCGGCGACGCTGCCGACGAGGAAGCCCTGCGCGAACCCGGCGCCGGTCGGAAGCAGCGCGGCGCCGCGCGAGACCTCGATCGATGCGAGGTGCACCGCGAAGCCGAGCAGCGACGCACCGATCGCGGCCGGCAGGAGCCACGGCACGTGGATCGCCAGCTCGCTCTGTCGCCGCGCGCTCGCGATCCGCGCCGCGGCGAGCACGCCGATGCCGAGCGTCATGTAGAGGCACGCGCTGTGGGCGGCGCCGCGAACGACCGACTCAGCGGGCGCGGTCAGGCCAAGCTTGGCGACGCGCGCGAGCCAGTCGCTCGTCGCGACGCGGCCGAGCCACCAGACGATCAACAGGGCGCCGCCGAACGCGGCGAGCTCGACGAGCGTGACCCCGACGGTGACGACGCGGCGCTTCAACGAAGACCGGATCCTCGAGTCTGCATGCCGGTGGACACTCAGGCCTTGCCGAGCACGAGCACGAGGTCGCCGCGCGACAGCGAGATTTCCGCAGGCAGCGGGACCTCGACCTCGTCGCCGGGCGCCAGGAGCTGGCCGTTGACGTGCACCGGATTTGCCTTCGCGAACCGGCCGACGCGCACCGATGTCGCCGATGCCGCGATCCAGATGTGCTGCTTGTTGATCGTCGTGCCCGCGCCCAGGCCGATGAACTTCGGCGGTGCCTCGGCGTGATCGCGACCGAGCACGTACGTCGTCGCGAGCGCGACCTCGGAGGCGCCGCCGGGCCAGCGCACGGGCACGCCCTGCCCGCCGAACGTGTCGGCGACGTGCACGGTGTCCTCGCCGGAACGCGGCGCCTTCGCGACGATCTCGCCTGCGACCTGCCACGCATCGAGGCGCATCGTCATCTCGCCGGCGCGCGGCGCGGTGAGCTTGTCGGTCGGTACGAACGCGACGCGCACGACGCCGGTGCCCTGCGCGAGCTCGTCGGCCTCGTCGAACACGACCGTGACGCGCAGCTCTCCGACGAGCTCGGCCGCGCGCGCCCTCGCCTCCTGCGCGAGCACGGCGCGGAGGTCGCGCTCGAGCGGCGCCTGCAATGGGCGAATGAAGTCGAAGTCCCTGCGCGCGAGAATCACGCGGTAGTCGTTCCACACGAGCGCGTTGCCGGTCGCCGCGCGCACGGTGCACTCGCGCATGACGAGCGCGATCGCCTGCGCGATCAGAAACGGATCGACCTGCACGGGCTCGCCGCGCCGCGTCTTGGCGAGCTCGCCGAACTTCACGCGGAACTGATCGAGGCCATCCTTGCCGATTGCCGCCATCTCAGCTCCGCTTCACCAGGAGCTTGACGGCCTTGCCGTGGCCATCGCCAAGCTCGATCGTGTCGCCGGGCTTCACGACCGCGCGTCCCCTTGCCGTGCGCGCCGGGCGCACCGCCTCACCGCTGGCGCGGCGCACGACGAGCTCGTCGCCCTGATCGAGCGATGCGACCTCGAGCTGGTGGCCGGCGCGATACAGCCGGCCGGCGCGGCGGCTGACGAACTCGGTCCTGGCACACACGACCAGATCATTCTTGGCACCGTGATCGGCGCCGTGCCAGTCGCCCCGCCCGAACGCGAGCTCGGTCCACCCGGTGGGCGGTGACAGGGTTTGCCCCCGTAGGTCGCCGCCCTCGATCATGAACGACCACGTGCGAGGCGCCCCCTCGGTCGCGGTGACCGACAGGCGGTCCGCCGTCGACACGACGTATTCGCGCATCGGGAGTGCCTCCGTCGCAACATCTGCGCGGTTGGCGAGCGTCGCACCGACGTCGTGGTCGAGGTCCGGCCTGTCGATGAAGCCACGTACGACATCGGCGCTACCCTCAGGGACGGTGATTCGCACCACGACCTCGGCGGGGAACGTGACCTCGCCCTTCGGTCCGTAGACGCGCAATGGAAGTATTGCTTCGACGATCCGGCGGATCAGATCGTCCCAACCGACCTCGTCGCCGCCGCCACGAAGCAGGTCGGAGAGCCAGCCCACGTCGGTATCGTACCACCGGGTAGATGCGCTAGCTTTGCCCGCATGAGTCGAAAGGAAGACGCCCTCGAGTACCACTCGCGTGGACGTAAAGGAAAACTCGAGGTCGTCCCCACCAAGCCCCTCGTCAGCCAGATCGATCTGTCCCTCGCGTACACGCCCGGCGTCGCCGAGCCGTGTCTCGCCATCGCCGAGGATGAGGATCGGAGCTGGGAATACACCGCACGCGGCAACCTGGTCGCCGTGATCTCCAACGGCACCGCCGTCCTCGGCCTGGGCGACATCGGCCCGGCCGCAGGCAAGCCCGTGATGGAGGGCAAGGCGTGCCTGTTCAAGAAGTTCGCCGATATCGACGTGTTCGACCTCGAGATCGCCGAGAAGGACGTCGACAAGTTCTGCGACATCGTCGCGGCGCTCGAGCCGACGTTCGGCGGCATCAACCTCGAGGACATCTCCGCGCCGGCCTGCTTCGAGATCGAGGAGAAGCTGCGCAAGCGGATGCATATCCCCGTGTTCCACGATGATCAGCACGGCACCGCGATCATCTCGGGCGCCGGCCTCATCAATGCTGCGCAGCTCGCCGGCAAGAAGCTGCCCGAGATGAAGCTCGTCGTGTCGGGCGCCGGCGCCGGCGCGATCGCATGCGTCGAGTTCTTCTGCAGCCTCGGCATGCGCGCCGAGAACGTCGTGCTCGTCGACAGCAAGGGCGTCATCCACAAGGGCCGCAAGGACCTCAACCGGCACAAGGAGAAGTTCGCGATCGCTGACGACGGCCGCCGCACGCTCGCCGACGCGATGGTCGGCGCCGACATGTTCATGGGCCTGTCGGTCGCCGGCACGGTGAAGCCCGAGATGCTGAAGGGGATGGCCGACCGGCCGATCATCTTCGCGCTCGCGAACCCCGATCCCGAGATTTCCTACCCCGAAGCGATCGCCGCGCGCCCCGACGCGCTCGTCGCGACCGGCCGGTCGGACTTCCCGAACCAGGTCAACAACGTCCTCGGCTTCCCGTACATCTTCCGCGGCGCGCTCGACTGCCGCGCGAGCGCGGTCTCCGAGGAGATGAAGCTCGCCGCCGCCCGCGCGCTCGCCCAGCTGACGCGCGAGCCGGTGCCCGACAGCGTCATCATGGCCTACGGCGGCAAGACGCTGAAGATGGGTCCCGACTACTTCATCCCGAAGCCGTTCGACCCGCGCGCGCTGTGGTGGGTCGCGCCCGCTGTCGCGCAGGCAGCGATGGACTCGGGCGTCGCCCGCATCAAGTTCGACGTCGGCGAGTACCGCGAGCGGCTGATGTCGAAGGGCTCCAACGCCGCGTACTCGATCATGCGCACGATCGGCAAGGAGGCGCGCCGCGAGCCCAAGCGCATCGTGTTCCCGCACGCGGGTAACCCTCGCCTGCTCCGCGCGGTGCAGCAGATCGTCGACGAGGGCATCGCGAAGCCGGTGCTGCTCGGCCGCCCCGACGAGATCCACGCGATGTGCCACGAGATGTCGCTCGACATGCTCGAGCACGGCGTCGAGATCATCGATCCTCGCATCGAGCGCAACCCGGCCTATGCGCAGCGGCTCTACGAGCTGCGCCAGCGCAAGGGCGTGACGTCGTTCTCGGCACAGGCGCTGATCCAGAAGAGCGACTACTACGCGGCGCTGATGGTCGATCGCGGCGATGCCGACGGCGTCGTCACCGGCCTGCGCCTCAACTATCCCGACACCGTGCGTCCGCTGCTCGAGATCTTCGGCCTGTCACCGGGCGCGAAGGTCGCAGTCGGCATGTACATGCTCGTGCTGCAGAACAGCGTGAAGTTCTTCTCCGACGCTGTCTTCAACATCGATCCCGATGCCGAGACGCTCGCCGACATCACGCTGCAGACCGCCGACGCCGTCCAGGGCTTCGGCGTCACGCCGCGCATCGCGATGATCTCGTACTCGAACTTCGGCGCCGTGAATCATCCCGGCGTGACGAAGATCAAGCAGACGATCGAGATCGTCCGCGCGCGCCGCCCCGACCTCGAGATCGACGGCGAGATGCAGCCGGAGATGGCGCTCGATCCGGAACGACGCAAGCAGTACTACGGGTTCTCGCGCCTGATGCGCGCGGCGAACGTGCTCATCTTCCCGTACCTCGATCCGGCGAATGCGTCGTACCAGATGCTGAAGGTCCTCGGCGGCGCGTCGGCCGTCGGCCCGATCTTGCTCGGTCTCAACAAGCCGTGCGCCGCGCTCCAGAACGAGGTCAGCGCCGAGGACATCGTCAACATGACGGCGTACGTCGTGCTGAAGGCGCAGCAGCAGCAACAGCAGCGCAGTCGCGAACAGCGCCGCGCCTGAGGGCGAGCTTGCGAGCCCGGTCCGGCTAGGCGAGCGCTTCGCGAGAACGAAGGAGCCTGCAGCCGTCGGGCTACAGGTCCTGACTACTGCACCGGGAAGACGATCAGGTACGAATCGTCGTTGAGCGTCGCTGACTGCGCCGCACCGCTCGTCCCGCGCCAGCCGGCGATCAGGATGTTGCCGCCGCTCTCGGCCGCGCCCCAGAACTGATCGTTGCCGTCGGCACCGTCGAGCTTGAACCGGTTGATGCCGTTGTACTTGGTGTCGACGTTGCCGCTCGCGTCGAGGACGACGAACACGCCGTCCTGCGCGGCCATGTTGCCCGGGCCGGTCGAACCGATCAGCAGCGTCTTGCCGCCGGGCAGCGCGACCGCGTTGCGGCAGTTCGAGCTCGTCATGTTCGGCGAGACGTCGACAACCTTCGCGCCGTTCGTCGAGCCGCCCCACGTCATGTCGCGCAGGCCGGTCGCGACGTCGACGCGCATCGAGATCCAGTCATCGCGCGTGATGCCCGCCTCGTTGCCGTAGCCGCCGGTGACGACGTGCGTGCCGTTCTGCACCGCGAAGTTGTACGCCTCGGTCTGACGCGTGAGCACGGTATCGAAGAAGTAGCCGGTGCCGTTGAACGACGTCGCGAGATCGCCGTTCGCGTCGAGCTTGTAGATGACGGGCTGGTTGCCCGGACCGATCGCGTTCGAGTAGCCACCGGCGATGATCGAGCCGTCCGCGAGCGCGACGATGCCGCGCGGCGTGGCGGCCGCCGGCGTGCTGCCGATCGGCGTGTCGAGGAAGAACTTGCCGCTGTCGCTGAGGCCCCAGTTGTTCGCGAGCGTGCCGTCGGGCGTGATCTTCGCGACGGCAAAGTCGGAGTCGGTGCCGGTCGGCGACTTCGCGACGGCGTGGACGTAAATGTTGTCGTTGCTGTCGACGGCGAGGCCGCGCGCGATGTCGAGGACCGTGCCGGCGCCCTTCGCGGAGAAATCGATCGTGATGAACCCGCTGCCGCCGCCGAACGTCGTGTCGAGCGCGCCGGTGGTCGTCAGGCGCACGACGCGGACGTCGCGATCGGTCGCGTCGTCGGCATCGGCCACCGTGAACGACACGAGCACCTTGCCCGTGCTCTGCACCGCGAGATCGATCTCGTCTGCCCCGCTGCCGCCGCCGGGCGTGAACACCTGCTGGAGCACCGCGACGCCGCTGTTCGGCACGTTGCCGAACGTCGTGTCGGGGCCGGTCGCGGTCGTCTTCGCGACGAAGATCGCCTTGTCGCCGGTCGGCGTCTGCGCGACGTAGCCGCCGAGGAAGAACGAGCCGTTCGGGCCGGCCTTCACGGAATGGATCTGGTCGGGGCCGCCCGCCGACAGTGGGACCTTGTACGGCGTCGGCGGCGTGAACGCTGGCGCGCCGTCGATCATCGGGGGCGTGTCGACGGTCGAGCCGTCGAGCGTGGTGCCCGCATCGGGCATGGTGGCGGCATCGTCACCGCACGCGGCGACGACCAGTACGAGTGCTAGCTTCCTCATCGCTCTCTCCTTCACGGCCTCGTCAGAACCGGGCCTTGTAGCCAACGGCAAACATGCGAGGCGGGTTGGGTCTCGCTCCGTACGGCCGGCGCGAGATGATCACTTGCTCGTCGAAGACGTTCGAACAGGTGGCATAGAGCTCGGCGTACGGATGCAGCCGAGCATGTAGAGAGAGATCCAGGGTCAGCAGTGACTCGGCGAGAACGGCCTCCTCGATCGGACCTTGCCCGGCTTCGTCGCGACTCTCACCGCGGTAGCGCACGGTCGCGCCGACCTCGCCGCGGGGAATCTTCGCGCCTGCCGAGACTGCGATCTGGTGATGCGGGAGATACGGAAGCTCGTCTCCTTTCTCGACGTCGCCCCAGCCTGCGAGCTCCGACGTGAACGAGTGCTGAAATGCCGAACGCGTGAACGTGTAAGCGACTGCAAACGGAAGCGTGAGCGCCGCGCGCCGCGCGAGTGGCCACTCGCCACCGGCCTGCACCTCGGCGCCCCACACGCGAACGTGGCCGCCGTTGTACTCCTCGCCCTCCTGCGTCTCCATGCAGCCGCTCGACAGCGTGCACGCGCCCTTGAGGTTCGAGTAGTCGCTGTAGAAGCCGATGACGTCGACGGCGATCCGATCGTCGCGCCAGCGCGCGCCCGCCTCGTAGTTGATGCTCGACTCGGGCTTGACGTCCTCGGCGGCCGACGGCGCGACCGGCACGAAGCCGCGATGCACGCCCGCGAGCACGCTCGCCTCGTCGGTGATGTGGTACTCGACGCCGCCGCCGGGGATCCACACGGCGTACTGGCCGTCGCGATACGCATCGGACAGCCAGTCCTTGAACCGGTAGTCGATGAGCTCGAGCCGCAGCCCGCCGCTCACCTCGAGCCGCTTGTAGTGGATCGTGTCCTGCGCGAACGTCGCGATCGCGAGCGTCTCGGCGCGCGTATCGAGCACGGTGTCGCGCAAGCGGTCGCTGCGCACGAGGGTGCCCGAGACCATGTCGTAGCCATCTTCGTAGCGGCTGCGATCGGCGCGGTCGAAGTGAAACCGCACGCCCGCGTCGACGTGATGCGCGAGCGGTCCGGTCGTCTGCTCCGTCGCGAACCGCGACTGGATGCCCTGCGACGTGAAGTAGCGATCGTTCGTGCCGCGGATCAGCTGCTCCTCCGGGCTCGACGAGTCGGTCTGCCCGGTGAGGATCGCGTAGTACAGCGCGTTCGCGCCCGCGTTCGGCTCGGCGATCAGGCCATAGAAGTCGCGCATGCCGACGAAGCCGTCGACCTTGCCCCACGCGCGGTGAAACTTGTGGCGATACGCAGACGTCACGATCCGCGTGTGCAGTCCCAGATCGAGGCGGTGGTCCGCGCGCAGCGTCCAGTGGTCCCAGTTCATCTGGTCCAGCTGCGACGCGATGTAACGCCGCTGCGGGTGCTCGCGAAAATCCTCGTCGGTGAGCCCGGTGTACGTCTCGTTCGATGTCTCGTGCCCGTACTGCGCCCGGAACGACAGCACGTGATAGTTCGTCGCCGTCGCCTTCGACGTGATCCGTCCCGTCAGGAGGACGTCATCCTTGTCGAAGCCGGTGTCGCCGCCGCCGTCGAGGTCCTTGAACCCGTCGGTGCGGAGGTGGACGTACTCGGCCATGAGGCCCCACTGCTCGCGGCGCTCGGCCGCCATCGCGTGGACCTTGCCGTAGAGGTCGCTGCCGCCCGCGAGGTCGATGAAGCCCGACGTGCGGTTCGGGAACGGCTGGCTGATCATGTCGATCGCGCCGCCGACGGTCGCCGGCCCATACAAGATCGCCGACGGTCCCTTCGTCACCTCGACGCCGGTCATCCGCGTCACGAGCGGCACGTAGTACGCCGCCGGTGCCGAGTACGGCGCGGGGCCGCTCAGCACGCCGTCTTCCATCAGCGTGATCTTCTGGCTGCGATCGGCGTTCGCGCCGCGCATGCCGATGTTCGGGCGCAGGCCGTAGCCGTCCTCGTCGCGGATGTACACGCCCGCGACGTGGCCGAGCACCTTGTGCAGGTCGTCGTACTCGTCGCGCTCGAGCTGCTCCTTGCTCACTTCGGCGCGCGCGCCGGGCGGCGCCTTGTCGACGATCTCGATCGTCTCGCCCTCGTCGGCCGTCTCGTCGCTGGTCGAGTCCGCATGGATCGACTCGTCGCCCGTCGCATCGGTCGATGTGCCGTCGGTCGATTTGCCGTTGGTCAGTTTGCCGTTGGTCAGTTTGCCGTCGGTCAGTTTGCCGTCGGTCAGTTTGCCGTC
>JABFXX010000629.1 GCA_013368795.1 Kofleriaceae bacterium | reverse complement strand
TCTCGTTGTTGGTCCAGATCAGCGCGCCGTGGCCAACGTTGTCGTGCGAGACGTTCCCGCTGAACGTGAAGTCCGCCGGGCGGCCCGACCCACCCTCGGCCCACTGGAAGCCGGCGATGTCATCACCGTCGCCATCCCAGCCGACGCCGACGGCCACCGAGTCGCGCGCGCCGGAGCTCTCGCCGCCGGAGACGACGATACCTGCGTGGCGGTGGCCGATGCGGAGGCAGCCATCGGTGCGGTCGGGCACGCCGACCTTCGCGGCGAGCACGTGATCGAACACCGTGCCCGACGACGCCTTCGTGCGGTCCTGGCAACGCGTGCCGCACCCGGTGTTGTCGTAGAACAGGAGGAAGCCGAAGCCGTGCGTGTCGTAGCCCGCGACGTCGGTGACCTCGACGCCGTTCGATTGCTCGAGCGCGATGAAGTGCTGGCCCGCGCCCCAGATCGCGACGTGGCGGACGAATGACTCGGCGGACGCGTCGCGCTGCTGGTGAAAGTACAGCGGCGCGCGGCGCGCAGGCTCGGAGAAGCCGTCCTCGGCGCTGCAGTTGCGGACCGGGCCGAGCCAGCGCAGCTCGACGCTATCCAGCTGTGCGAGCCCTTGCTCGGCGACCATGATGTGGGCGTGCGCGGTCGCATCGGCCGAACGAATGACGACGTTGCGCGTCAGGTTCGCGGCCTCGGCGCGGCGCACGCAGTCGTCGCAGCCGTCGTGGACGACCGCCGGCGCAGCGGCGAGCGTGAGCGAACTACCGTCGACAGCGGCGAGCGTGCTCTCGTCGAACGTCATGCGGAGCTCGGACTCGACGGACAGCGGCGCGGACGGCGTCAGCGCGATGCGATCGCCGACCTTCCAGCCGCTGGCATCGTCGACGTCGAACGTCGGATCACCGGGTCCGGCAGACGCGGTGAGCTTGCTCCATGCGCGCTTGACCTGACCGGCAGCCGCGAGCTTGCCCGACTTCATGACCCACAGGCCGACGTCGCCGTCGACGATCTCCATGGGCGTATCGACGGACATCGACGTCTCGTTGCCGTCCCACACGGTCTTGGTGCCGACGTAGTCCTCGTCGTGCATGCCGGTGAAGATGATCTCGGCGGTGACCCCGTCGGGGATGCGCGCCTCGGGCGTGCCGTAGTCGACGCTGCCGTAGACGACGAGATTGCCGTGCAGCGTCAGCGTCGACGAGCTCTCGCGCGAGGCGAACAGCAGGCCGCCCGCCTCGACGGTGACCTTGTGCGCCTCGGCGGCGCAATCGACGACGACCGTCTTGCCGGCGGGAATCACGACGTCGGTGCCGGCGGTCGGCGACTTGCCGCCCCACACCTCGGCACTGCAGAACGAGCACGCACCGCCTTCGCACCCGTCGGGCAGCAGTGGACCGTTGTCGGACGAAGAGCAGGCTCCAAGGGCGAGCACGAGGAACGCGAGTGACGTTCTCGACATGAGGTCTCCTTCTACGGACAAGCAACGAGGTCGGCGGCGACCTCCGATGGCGCGGTCGCGCGCAGCGCACTGCGATCGCTCGGACTCAGGGCCGCGCACGTGCTCTGCCAGGCATCGCGCAACACGGTGTGGTGGCTCGCGGTCAACGTGCCGCCACCGGCGACGAACGAAGCCTCGCGCGCAAAGAACCGGCGGAGCAGCGCAGTCGCGGTGGCAGGATCGACATGACGCAGGGGCACGGCAAGCAGCCGCACCGGGCCACGCTCCGTGCCGAAGTCGTCGGCGAGCGCACCTTGCGATTCCTCCCAGCTGCCGAGCAGGTGGAACAGCGTCATCGTGAACGGCCCGCGCGCGCTGCCCTCGGCGACGAGGAGCACGTCGCTCCAATCGAGCGGCCGAGCTCCCGTCGTCATGCCGCGGCCCGGGTTGACCGCGATCTGCGCCGCCCACCACGACATCGTCTGGGCCATCGCGTCGGGCACAGCCGACGCCTGCGCGGCCTCGAAGAACGCGAACCCGACCTCGTAGGGGAACGGCGGCCCGCCGTCCGGGAACCCGTGATCGGGCCCGTCGAACCCGCCGTAGCGACGCTGCCAGTCCCACAGCTTCACGGCGGCATAGCGCAGCAGCTCGATGCGGCCGCGGTGATCGCCATCCTCGATCAGGATCTCCTTGCCGATCCGGATCGCCGCCGACATGAACGCGCGCGCCTCGACGATCGTGCCCGGATCGGCGAGGCCGGCCTCGGTGACGCCGAGCAGGCCATCGTCGCGTGTGAACCATGCTGGATCGATCGCTCGCGGAAGCCAGCGCAGCCAGGTCGGAGTCTCGATCGGAAGCGGCAGCGCGAACGTGTCGACGCTGGTCGCGAAGTCCCACGCCGTCTCGGCAGGCACGCCCGCCGGAAACGCGATCGCCTCGAGCGCTGCGTCGTCACCTAGCACGGCGCGGTGGCCGGCACCGGCGGCGCTGCGGTTCTGCGGCCCCGGTTGAAACGGTGGATCGACCACACGGCCGACCGCGGGCACCGGCAGCGTCCGGATGTAGCTCGCGATCGCGGCGGCCTCGCCGGGCGAAAACAGATGGTGCTCCGCACGCGTGATCAGGCTCGCGTTCGAGAACGCGAAGTACGCGAGGTCGGCGCCGTCGTTCGCATGGCACGTCGCGCACGTCGGTCCTCCGTCGCGCACCTCGCTCGTGAAGTAGCGCTGGCCAAGCTCGATCTCGCTCGACGGCGTGGACCAGCTCGCCGGAT
>JABFXX010000337.1 GCA_013368795.1 Kofleriaceae bacterium | reverse complement strand
TGAGCGTGGGCGCCGTCGGCGCCGCGTTCGTCGTCGGTGGCGCGCTCCTGTGCGCGCTCGCGTTTGTCGTCCTGAAGAAGGACAACAAGCCCGCCGCCGCGCCGGCCGCTGCGCCCCCGCAGCAGCAGCAGGTGCAGCAGCCGCCCGCGCCCACGCCGGCGCCGGCTGCCGCCGCGACGCCGAAGGCTGCGCCGGGTCCCACGGTCGAGCCGATCGAGGAGCCCGCTGCGAAGGCCGCTCCGGGTCCCACGGTCGAGCCGATCGAGGAGCCCGCCGCGCCGAAGGCAGAGCCCGCCAAGGCCGAGCCCGCTGCCGCGAAGACCGAGCCCGCGAAGGCCGAGCCCGCCAAGGCCGAGCCCGCTGCCGCGACGGCCGAGCCGAAGGCTGCGCCGAAGGCGACGCCGAAGAAGGCTCCGAAGGCGCCCAAGAAGGCCGACAAGAAGCCGGCCGGCGGCATCGTCGACCCGTTCTGAAGCGACTGCCCGTTCGTTGAACGAAGGCCGGTCCGCAAGGATCGGCCTTTGTCCGTTTCGGTCGCGAAGGGGCAAGAGACCGCGAGGACGTCTCCGTCGGCCTTTTGTCATTTCGGTCGCGACACGGCGAAGAGATCTCGCGCTGCGTGACAGCTTCGCTAGATCGGGCTTCAACGCTGCGCGTTGGGATCCGTGGCGCGGGGCACGTTTTCCGACGGTTTCCGACGGTGGCCTACACCGTCCGACGCCGTTTTTCGGCGGACTACAGGGTACGAAATTTCCGTCGAAGAACATCGGATCTTCGCCGTTGCATCGACGAGAGCGCTGCGATATTGACCCTCTCGGTACACGCGTCTGTCACGCGGGGGGCCACGTGAATCGCAGCATCTTCGTTGGAATTCTGATCGGTCTTTTTGCGGTGCTCGCGCCCGCGCCGTCGGCATTTGCCGACGACCCGGCGCCGACCAAGGAGCAGCTCGACGCCGCCAAGAAGGCGTTCGGCGAGGGCAAGACTCTGTTCGACGCGGGGAAGCTCCCCGAGGCGATCGACAAGTTCAAGGAGTCCTACCGCCTCTCGCGCAACCCGCTGCTGCTCTACAACATCGGGTTCACGCTCGACCAGGCGGGCCAGAAGGACACGGCGCTGTTCTACTACCGCAAGTTCCTCAACGACGCGCCGAAGGACGCCGCGCAGCGCAAGGAAGTCTCGACGCGCGTCGACGCGATCGAGAAGGAGAAGCTCGAGGCCGATCTCGCCGGCACGTCGACGCCTGCAGCGGGCACGACGGGCACGACCGGCACGAAGCCGGAAGAGAAGAAGACGGTCGAGATCAAGCCGCCGGGTACCTACTCGGCCGCCGACTTCAAGCACCAGGCGATCCTGGACGCGCCTCCGGGCAAGCCGCTCGACATCACCGCGGCCGTTCCCGAGGACTCGGGCTTCGAGGTGACGCTGTTCTACCGCGGTAGCGGCGACACGAAGTTCAACGAGAAGAAGATGAAGTGGCGGTACAACGAGCTCGTCGGCCGCGTTCCCCCGAACAAGGTCTACGGCACCGCGATCCAGTACTACATCGAGGTCAAGGACACCGCCGGCACCAAGGTCGCGGCCGCGGGCAAGTCGACGAGCCCGAACCTCGTCACGATCGACCCCGCTGCGGAGCCGAAGTTCTATCCCGACCTCAGCGACGAGGGCGAGATGACCGCCGCGTCGCAGCAGAACGTCCTGCGTCACGACGAAGAGGATCCGTTCGCGAACAACAAGAACCAGGCCACCGACGACGAGCTCGGCGGCGGCACCGGCGACAAGACCGGCCCGACGCCCGAGGTTCCGAGCGGCCCCGGCACCGGCTTCCGCGACGTCGGCAGCACGAAGTTCGCGAGCGCGAAGTGGGCGTCGACCGGCGTCGCCGGCGTGGCGATCCTGACCGCGGTCAGCAGCTACTTCCTCGCGAAGTCGCAGGCGACGAACCTCGTCAACGACTCGAACGATTGCCCGATGGGTCAGATGCCGCCGTGCCGCGTGTTCGACAAGGAATACGACGCCGAGGTCCAGGCGGCCGGTAAGCGCTGGCAGACGATCCACCAGGTCACGACCGTCGTCGGCATCGGCGCGGCCGCGGTCGCTGGCTACTTCTGGTATCGCGAGCTCACCTCGAAGAAGCGCGGTGAGGACAAAGTGTCGAGCAAGAACGCATCGCCGGAGACCACCTGGGCGATCACGCCTTCGGTCGGCAGCGATGGATTCACTGGTGCCGCCGCGATGGCGACGTTCTGACAGGTAGGACGAACAGACATGCGTAGCCTTATCTCTCTCGCCTTCGTTCTCCCCGCGTTCGCGGCCTGCTCGCCCTACAACCCCGAGCTCGGTCCGGTACCGTTCCTCTGTGGTCAGGAGGAGCCGCGCTGCCCCGACGGCTACACCTGCGAGGACGGTTCGAACGGCGCGTACTGCCTCGCGCCGAACGGCGTGATTCCGCCCGACGCGGTGGAGTTCGAATGCCACGACGACCAGAACCTCGAGCCGAACAACGATTGCTCGATGGCGTTCCAGGTCCCGGTGAAGCCGTCGATCACGTTCGCCGGCCTCGCCATCTGCCCCAAGAACGACAAGGACACCTACGCGGTGACCGTCACGGCGAACCAGAACCTCGAGGCGATCATCGAGTTCGAGGACGGCGGCGCCGCGATCTCGGGCTCGATCATGAACAACACGACCGCCTGCACGCCGATCATGAACGCGTCGCCGGTCACCGGCATGCCTCGCGTCGTTCGCGCCTACACGCCGAACCTGCCGGCCGGTACTTACTACGTCCAGGCGTACGGCCCGCCGACGGGCGCGCTCCAGGTCAACAACTACAAGCTGACGATCAACGTCACCGGGCCCTGATCGCGGGTCAGGCGACCTGGAGCTTGAACGCCCAGCGCCTGACTTCTGCGGACAGCTCGTTGTCGTTGCCAGCGACCTGCGAAAGCCGCGCGAGCGCCACTCCGGCGCCCGCGTAGTCCTGCTTTTCCCAGCACGTCCTCAGCTCCAGCCTGAGTAGCGCGATCTGCTTTGCCTCGGCGTAGCTCATCGGATCCTCCAAGTAAGCGCCCATCGTGAAATTCAGCGGCGCGTCGTCGGCCCGCAACTTTTCTGACGTACGAGGCAGAAAAAGATTTCGACGACGACCGAGCACGACATGTCGGTCCGCTCGACGGGTAACGGTAGGGAGACCGCACCGTGGCCTTGTTTGACCGTGACTTGGGTCCCGGGCTACTCTGTCGAAAACCCGAGTCTTTTTTGGGGAGACTGGCATGAGCCGTATTGGAGAGCTGCTGGTTCGGGAGAAGATGCTCTCGCTCCAGCAGCTTCAGCAGGCGCAGGACGAAGCCAAGCGCACCGGGAAGCGGTTGGGCGCGACGCTCGCTCGCCTCGGTTACGTCGACGACCAACGCCTGACGCAGTTCGTCGCGAAGCAGTACAGCCTGCCGTCGATCAATCTCTCCGAGATCGAGATCGACGCCGCGGTGCTGAAGCTCGTGCCGCGCGAGATCTGCGAGAAGCATCAGGTCATCCCCGTCCGCCGCAACGGTCCGACGCTGATCGTCGCGATGGCCGACCCGTCGAACATCTATGCGATCGACGAGCTGAAGTTCCTGACGCAGTACAACATCGAGCCGGTCGTCGCGTCCGAGGCCGGCGTCGAGGCCGCACTCAGCCGCTACTACGACAAGGGCCCCGACCTCGACCAGATGGTCGGCGAGCTCGACGTCGACAACGTCGACTACGCCTCGGTCACCGACGAGAACATCAACGTCGTCGACCTCGAGAACCAGGCCGGCGAGGCGCCCGTCGTCAAGCTCTGCAACGCGATCCTCCTCTCGGCGATCAAGAAGAAGGCGTCGGATATCCACGTCGAGCCGTACGAGAAGAGCCTCCGCGTCCGGTTCCGCATCGACGGCATCCTCCAGGAGGAGATGCGGCCGCCGCTCAAGCTGCGCAACGCGATCACGAGCCGCCTCAAGATCATGGCCTCGCTCGACATCGCCGAGCGCCGGCTCCCGCAGGACGGTCGCATCAAGCTGAAGATCGGCGGCAATCGCGAGATGGACTTCCGCGTGAGCGTCCTGCCGACGCTGTACGGCGAGAAGATCGTCATGCGTCTCCTCGACAAGTCGAACCTGCAGCTCGACATGACGAAGCTCGGCTTCGACGCCAAGCCGCTGTTCGACTTCAAGGAGTCGATCAAGAAGCCGTACGGCATGGTGCTCGTGACGGGCCCGACCGGTTCGGGCAAGACGACGACGCTCTACTCGGCCCTGTCCGAGCTCAACACGATCGACCGCAACATCTCGACGGCCGAGGATCCGGTCGAGTTCAACCTGCACGGGATCAACCAGGTGCAGATGCACGAGGATATCGGGCTGAACTTCGCGACCGCGCTGCGCGCGTTCTTGCGACAGGACCCGAACATCATCATGGTCGGCGAGATTCGCGACTTCGAGACGGCCGAGATCGCGGTCAAGGCCGCGCTCACCGGCCACCTCGTGCTGTCGACGCTCCACACCAACGACGCACCGTCGACGGTGTCGCGCCTTCTCAACATGGGCATCGAGCCGTTCCTCGTGACGGCGTCGGTCAACCTCGTGCTCGCCCAGCGCCTCGCGCGCCGCATCTGCCAGGACTGCAAGATCCCCGCGGAGAAGCACCCCGAGGCGCTGCTCAAGATGGGCATGAGCGACGAGCAGATCCGCACCGCCAAGATCATGAAGGGCAAGGGCTGCGCGACCTGCAACACCACCGGCTACAAGGGCCGCGTCGCGCTCTACGAGGTCATGGTGTTCACCGATCCGCTGAAGGAGCTCGTGCTCCAGGGTGCGTCGGCGGCCGAGATCAAGGCCGAGATGATCCGCGGCGGTACCCAGAGCCTTCGCCTCGCCGGAATCCAGAAGGTCCTCGAAGGCGTGACCACGCCCGAAGAGATCCTGCGCACCACGGTCGAGGACTAATGGCCCAGCTCAACCTCCAGGCGCTGCTCAAGGCGATGCTCGACAAGGGAGCATCGGACCTTCACATCACCGCGGGGTCGCCGCCGCGCCTGCGCATCGACAACGAGCTCGTGCGCCTGCAGACCGATCCGCTCGGTCCCGTCGACACGAAGACGCTCTGCTACTCGGTGATGAACGACGCGCAGAAGCTCCGGTTCGAGGAAGACCTCGAGATCGACTTCTCGTTCGGCATCCGCAACCTCGCGCGGTTCCGCGCGAACGTCTACATGCAGCAGTCGTGCGTCGCCGGTGCATTCCGCATCGTGCCGTACCAGGTCATCCCGCTCGAGGAGCTCGGGATGCCGCCGGTCGTCGCCGACCTGACCGAGAAGCCGCGCGGCCTCGTCCTCGTCACCGGCCCGACGGGCTCGGGCAAGTCGACGACGCTCGCCTCGATGATCGACCGCATCAACACGCGGATGCGCGGTCACATCGTGACGATCGAGGATCCGATCGAGTTCCAGCACCAGCACAAGGCGTGCCTCGTCAACCAGCGCGAGATCGGCCGCGACAGCCAGTCGTTCCAGCGCGCGCTCAAGTACATCCTCCGCCAGGATCCCGACGTCGTGCTGATCGGCGAGATGCGCGACCTCGAGACGATCGAGGCTGCGCTGACGGTCGCCGAGACCGGTCACCTCTGCTTCGGCACGCTGCACACGAACTCGGCCGTCCAGAGCATCAACCGTATCGTCGACGTGTTCCCGAGCCACGCGCAGTCGCAGGTCCGCGCGGTCCTGTCGTTCGTGCTCGAGGGCGTGATCACGCAGACGCTGATCCCCAAGGCGAGCGGTGCCGGCCGCGTGCTCGCCGCCGAGGTCATGGTGCCGAACGCCGCGATCCGGAACCTGATCCGCGAGGACAAGCTGCACCAGATCTACTCGCAGATGCAGATCGGTCAGTCGAAGTTCGGCATGCAGACGATGAATCAGTCGCTCACCGACCTGTACCTGCGCAAGCAGATCACGCTCGAGGAAGCGCTCGGTCACTCGAGCGAAGTCGACGAGCTGAAGACGATGATTCTCAACGGCGGTGGTTCGCTCGGCAACGTCGCCGGGCCGGCCGCCGGTCCAATGAAGCGCTGAGGAGCGAGACATGGCCAAGTTCTCCTGGGAAGGCACGACACGCGCGGGTGAGAAGCGTCGCGGCGTGATGGAGGCGGAGAACCGGGACATCGTTGAAGATCGGCTGCGCAGCGACGGTGTCGTCATCAAGTCCGTCAAGAAGGAAGGCGGCCTCGGCGACATCCAGATCCAGATCGGCACGGGTGTCAGCGCGAAGGACCTCCAGATCTTCACGCGCCAGCTCGCGACGATGATCGACGCCGGCCTGCCACTCGTGCAGTGCCTCGACATCCTCGCGAACCAGACCGAGAACAAGCCGTTCAAGAAGATCCTCGGCAGCGTCAAGAACTCCGTCGAGCAGGGCGCGACGTTCTCCGACGCGCTCAGGAGGCACCCGCGCGTCTTCGACGACCTCTACGTCAACCTCGTCGCCGCCGGTGAAGTCGGCGGCATCCTCGACACGATCTTGAACCGTCTCGCGACGTACATCGAGAAGGCGGTCAAGCTGCGCGGCCAGCTCAAGAGCGCGATGTACTACCCGGCGGGCATTCTCGTCGTCGCGATCGCGGTGATCGCGGTGATGCTCGTCAAGGTCATCCCGACGTTCGAGGCGATGTATCGCGACATGGGCAACGCGCAGCTGCCCGCGCCGACGCTCGTCGTCATCAACATCTCTCACTCGTTCTTGAACTACTGGTACGTGTTCGCCGGCACGCTGTTCGTGCTCGTGTTCGGCACGATCGGTCTGCGGCGCACCGAGGGCGGACGCGAGACGTTCGATCGCGTGATGCTCCGGCTGCCGATCATCGGACCGGTGCTGCGCAAGATCGTCGTCGCGCGCTTCACGCGCACGCTCGGCACCCTGCTCTCCTCCGGCGTACCGATCCTCGACGCGCTCGAGATCTGCGCGCGCACGTCCGGCAACAAGGTCGTCCAGGCCGGCATCCTGAAGGCCAAGGAGAAGATCTCCGAAGGTCACGACATGGCAGGCCCGCTCGCGGAGAGCAAGGTGTTCCCGACGATGGTCGTCCAGATGATCGGCGTCGGCGAGCAGACCGGCGCGATGGACCAGATGCTCCAGAAGATCGCCGACTTCTACGAGGAGGAGGTCGACACCGCCGTCGCCGGCCTCACCTCGCTGATCGAGCCGGTGATGATGGCGTTCCTTGGCGTCGTCGTCGGCGGCCTGATCATCGCGATGTACCTGCCGATCTTCAAGCTGGCAGGAAACGTCAGCGGCTGACGAGCATGTGATGTCTGCGCCGATCGCCAGACGGGCCACTGTCGCGACCGGAACGCTGACGCCGATCGTCGACGCCGAGCCGTCGCCCGGCGACTCGCTCGTCAGGACGCCCGGGCCAGCCGCTGCCGCGATCGGCGACGTGCGCCGCCGGGTCGCACGCCTGCTGCTGCTGCGCACGCTCGTCGTCTCGGTCGTGCTCGGGCTGTCGCTGTGGCTGCTCCTGCGCAGCGAGACGCCCGCGCGCGCTGCGGTGTGGCTGCAGTCGATGATCATCGGCGCGACGTATCTCGCGTCGATCGTGTTCGGCGTGCTGCTCCAGCGCGGGTTCTCGCCGAAGCGCGTGGCGCGGCCGATGCTCGCGAACGACCTCGTGCTGACGAGCGCGCTCGTGTTCATCACCGGCGGCGCCGAGAGTCCGTACACGTTCCTCTACGCGCTGACGGTCGTGTCGGGCGGCGTGCTGTCATACCGGCGCGGCGCGGTCGTCGTCACGATCGCCGCGCTCGCCTCGCTCGTATTCGTCGCGCTGCTCGCGTGGACGCACACGATCGCGCTGCCGCTGTCGGCGCAGATCCGGCCGTGGGAGCAGAGCGGCCTCGAGCTCGTGCGCACGCTCGGCATCAACGCCGCGACGCTCATCGGTGTCGGCGCGCTCGCGTTCATCTTCGGCGATCAGCTGCAGAAGAGCGCCGACACGCTCGCGACGACGCGCCGCGCGGCCGCCGACCTCCTGACGCTGCACCAGGACATCGTGCGCTCGCTGAGCTCGGGTCTCATCACGACGACGCCCGATGGGATCGTGCTCACCGCGAACCAGGCCGCGGCCGAGATCCTGCGCACGACGCCGGCAAGGCTCGCCGGCCGCCAGCTCGAGACGATCATGCCCGGCCTCGCCGTGCTGACGAACCCGAGCGGCGAGCTGCGCCGCGGCGACTTGACCGTACCGACCGATGACGTCGATCTCGTCGTCGGCGTCACCGTGTCGCCGCTGCGCGACGTCCGCGACCAGGTCGTCGGCCGCGTGATCAACTTCCAGGACCTCACCGAGCTGAAGCGGCTCGAACAGCACGCGCGGCGCGCCGAGCGCATGGCGACGGTCGGCCAGCTCGCGGCGGGCGTCGCGCACGAGATCCGCAACCCGATGGCGTCGATCTCCGGCTCGATCGAGCTGCTGCGCCAGTCGCCGCAGACGTCCGACGACGACCGCACGCTGATGACGATCGTCCACCGCGAGATCCAGCGGCTCAACGCGCTGATCGGCGACCTGCTCGACTACGCGAACCCTCGCGCGAAGCAGACGGTCGACTTCGATCTCGGCTTGCTCGTCGACGAGACGGTCCAGGTCGCGCGCGGCGACCAGAACTTCGCGGACGTCGAGCTCGTGTCGACGGTCGACCAGCCGCTGCTCGTCCATGCCGACCCCGCGAAGCTCCGCCAGGTCGTGTGGAACCTCGTGCGCAACGCCGCCGACGCCGCGCTCTCCGGCGGCAAGCACGTTCGCGTCGAGGCGCGTCGCGACGGCGCGGGCGCGTGGTTCGCCGTCACCGACGACGGTCCCGGCATCCCCGACACGATGCTCGGCCGCATCTTCGATCCGTTCGTGACCACGAAGCAGAAGGGCACGGGCCTTGGCCTCGCGACGTGTCACACGATCATCGCCGAGCACGGCGGACGCATCGACGTCGAGACCAACGTCGGCACGGGCACGAAGTTCATCGTTCGCCTTCCCGGACCGACGACGGGGCCGTGATAGCCTGAGTCACGTGAATTGCCCGATCTGCACGCAGTCCCTCGACGGCGGCGAGCTCGTGATGGTCTGCACGATGTGCCACCAGAACCTGGGCGGTCGCGGTCTCGAGGTCGGCGCGACGGGCGAGTTCCGCGTCCTGACCGAGGATGCGCTCGACGATGTCGTCGCCGATGCGGGCCCTGGCGAGCAGGTGAGCGCGAGCCCCGCGTGCTCGTGGTGCGGAAAGCCCGAGACCGAGGTGAAGAAGCTGATCGGTCGGGCCAATACATCGCTGTGCAATGAATGCGTGTCGCTCGCTTGCGACATCATGGATGCCGAGCTCGGCAACGACTGGCGCTGAAGATGCACTTCTCCTCCTGAAGAAAAGGAGGAGACGAATGGCTACCAAATCTTCCGTCGATCAACTCAACGGTTACCTGCGTGGTGAGCTGTCTGCCGTCGAGACTTATCGTATGGCGCTCGACAAGCTGGATGCGAACAGCCCGGCGCGCTTCGAGCTCGAATCGGCCAAGCAGTCGCACATGCAGCGCGTGACGCTGCTGAAGGATGCGATCATGCAGCTCGGCGGCAAGCCCGTCGAAGGCTCCGGCCCGTGGGGCGCGTTCGCGAAGGCCGTCGAGGGCGCCGCACGCGTGTTCGGCGACAAGGCCGCGATCGCGGCGCTCGAGGAGGGCGAGGACCACGGCCTGAAGGACTACAAGGACGGGATCGAGGACAAGGATCTCGACGCGCAGAGCCGCTCGATCGTCGTCACCGAGCTGTTGCCCGAGCAGCAGCGCACGCATGGCCGGCTCAGCGCGCTGAAGAAGCAGCTGTCGTCGTAGTCACCGGGCGAGCGCTTCGGCGCGAAGCCGATAATCCTCGGCGTACGCGGCCTCGCCCTTTTGCGTCCACGCGCGCGCGAGGTAGCGACAGCGCTCGGCCTCGAGCCGCGGCGGCAACTCGCCGCCGGCCCGCATTCCGTCGAGGACCGCGATCGCATCGTCGACGCGGCCGACCGCGAGCAGCGCCATGCCGCGCGTGTGCTGGACGGCGGGAACATCGGGGCGCAGCGCGCTCGCCTCGTCGGCGAGTGCGAGGGCGGCTCGACCGGCGTGCGGATCGGTGTCTGCGAGGAGTGTGCGGCAGGCGCGATTGTTGAGCCAGACCGCGCGCTCGGCAGCTGCGAGGTCGTGGTTCTCGAGGAGCGCGAGCATGCGATCGGCGGCCGCGAGGTTGCCCTCGGCGACGTAGCAGCCGGATCGCGAGAGCAGCGCTGCACGCTCGCGTGCTCTGCTCGTCGCGAGCGCACCGAGCATGCGGTAGCGGCGCGCCGCCTTCGCGTACTTGCCGGCCTGGAACGAGGAATGCGCGGTCCGCGGCAGCCACAGCCATACCCACATGAGCAACGCGGCAGCGACCCCGACGCCGACGAGCAGGCCGAACCGGCCGAATCCCGCGCCGAGGAACGGGAGCGCGAGCGCGACGACGACACAGCCGAGGGCCCGGGCGACGAAGCGCATGCGCGCACGAGGATACTCGTGGGCAACCTCGAGTGGGCCTGGTAAGTCGCAACGAGAGGATGCGTGCCGGGCGCGTGGTGATGGCGAGTGCGGCGGTGCACGCGGCCCTGTTCGGCGCGCTGTCGCGGATCACCATCGAGGGCAAGCACGCAGCCCAGGGGGTGCCGCCGAAGGTCGATGTGGTCCCACCGCCCGAGCCGGCGGTGTTCGACGTCGTCGTGCTCGACTCGCCGCCTTCGCCGGCTGGCGCGATCACGGCGCCGCCTTCGTCGGCTCGCGCGATCACGGCGCCGCCTGCCGTCGACCGGGCCGGGGCGACGCGCGGCCGCGAGGGACAGCGGGTCGCGACGTCGACCACGACCTCGACGATCCCGGAGGCAGACGGGCAAGGGCACGGGCACGGGCAGGGGCACGGGATGATGGGCATGAGGGGACCCGACCTCGGCCTTGCTGCGGGTACCGCAGACCGGATCATCGCGACGAGCAGGCCGTTGCCCAAAGAGGCGAAGATCAGCGGCGAGCTCCAGAACGCACCGGGCGGCAGGGCCATTCACGACGATGCGGTGACGACGATGAACGTCGACGCCGACGGCAGCGTGACGTTTCACGACAAGCCCGACATCGAGATCAAGCTGAAGCTGCCGATTCCCCATCTCGACCCGGAGGAGATGCGCAAGGACCTCGGCAAGCTCATCACCGACTGGTACCGGGACCCCGACGCGAACAAGAAGTTTGGCCCCAAGGGCATGGTCTCGCGCGTGATCCTCGCCGTGCCCGGTTCGTGCGATAGCTGGGGCGACGTGTGGTGCGACGATGCGCTCGCGCCGAAGTCCGAGCAGTACGCGCGCGAGCAGAAGAAGACGGGCGGCTCGCTGTTCGGCGGCAAGCTCGACATCACGGCATACCTGCA
>JABFXX010000252.1 GCA_013368795.1 Kofleriaceae bacterium | reverse complement strand
GAACACCATGCTCGTGCCGTCCTTGATCTCGGTCATCACGGACTGCTTGTGCGAGTGGGTCGATACGGTCCAGAACTTCGCGCCCGTAGGAACGCTGCAGGTCTGGGTCTCCTCCCAGCCGACCGCATCCTTCGGGATGTCGATCGACTGGTTGTACGTGATGTACGCGGCCGTCGGCGTGTACTCGGTGCCCTCGTCGTACGCATAGGCGTTGACCGTGACGTGCGCCGTGATCGGATCGTCCGTCGAGTTCAGGTAGTGCATCTGGAAGTACGCCTTCTGGTGCGCCGCGACCTCCATACCGAGCGGCTTGCCGGCGCCGTCGTCGGCCGGCATCGGCAGCTCGCCATGCGGCGTCTGCGAGGCGTAGACCCAGATCGGTACGGCGCCGAGACCGGTGCCGCCGCCGCTGCAGTTGCCACTCGGATCGAGCGTGTCGTCGGGCGACTGCGCGTCCGTGCCGTTGAACATGATCATGTGGTGGCTGCCCTCGGTCATGTCCGAGGTCCACTTCTTGATGACGACCTTCGAGTCGTTCGGGGTCGTGAAGTAGTAGCAGTACGTGATCTCCTGGCCGGGGTTGATCACGACGTCCTTGCTCTGGATCGTGAACGCGGGCGTCCCGTCGTTTCCGGATCCACTGCCGCTGCCACTGCCACTACCGCTGCCGCTCCCCATACCGTCGTCATCGCCCATCGGTTCAGTGCCGCACGCGGCTGCGGCGGCCAGCATCACGAAAGCAAGAGCAAGCGAGCTGCGCATCATTAACCCCCTCAGGCTGCACGCGAGGGTATCAACGTGACGTGGCGTGTCCACTGCTTTTATTGAACTGAAGTTCCGTTTATCGGTTGCTTCGGCTGACAGCGCCTGATGCGACCGTGCTTCGGCGCACGTACACTGCAGGCCCCATGGCCAGCTTCGATGTGGACTTCTTCGTGATCGGCGGCGGCTCCGGAGGTGTCCGGGCCGCACGCGTCGCCGCCGAGCATGGTGCTCGAGTCGCGATTGCCGAGTCGAGTCGCTGGGGTGGAACGTGCGTGATCCGCGGCTGCGTGCCCAAGAAGCTGATGGTGTACG
Organism: Kofleriaceae bacterium; assembly: GCA_013368795.1. GTDB lineage: Bacteria > Myxococcota_A > Polyangia > Haliangiales > Haliangiaceae > JABFXX01. The sequence goes on along the minus strand of JABFXX010000252.1, from coordinate 38,340 downwards.
CGAGCGAGGTCAGCCGGAACCTCGATGACGCGCGCCGCCAAGGTTGGACCATTCCAGAGGCGAGCTTCGACTGGTCGTCATTTATCGCGGCCAAGGATGTCGAGATCAGCCGGCTGTCGAACGCGTATTTGACGAGGCTGCAGAAGGCGGGCGTGCGGGTGATCGAGGGCAGGGCGGTGCTCGCGGACGCGCACACGATCGAGGTGAACGGCGAGCGCATCACGGCGGCGCACGTGCTGGTCGCGACGGGCGGACGGCCGCGCATGCCTGTGACCGGTCGATACATCTCGTCGGATGAGGCGTTTCATCTGCCCGAGCTGCCGAAGCGCATCGCGATTTTGGGCGCGGGCTACATCGGCCTCGAGTTCGCGCACATCTTTGCGGGCTTCGGCGCGAAGGTGACGATCGTGAGCCGCGGCGAGCACGTGCTGCGCGGCTTCGATCCGGATCTGCAGATCGAGGCGGAGCGGAATCTGGCGGCGCACGGCATCACGCTGTTGCAGGGAGATCACGTCGACGGCGTCGAGCACGATCTCGCGATGGCCGCGATCGGTCGCGACCCGGCGAGCGGCGAGCTCGGGCTGCGCGAAGCGGGCGTGATGATCGACGGCATGGGCGCGGTCGTCGTCGACGAGTTTTCGCAGTCGAGCGTGCCGCACATCTATGCGGTCGGCGACGTGACGGCGCGCGCGCAGCTGACGCCGATCGCGATCCGCGAGGGCCACGCGGTCGCGGACACGCTGTTTGGCAACATGCCGACGCCGATCAAGCACGAGCTGATCCCGACGGCGGTGTTCTCCCAGCCGGCGATCGCGACGGTGGGGTTGACCGAGCCGGCGGCGAGGGCGGCGGGCTACGAGGTGCAGGTGTTCCGCGCGCGGTTCCGGCCGATGCGATATGCGCTGTCGGGGCGCGACGAGTTCGTCCTCATCAAGCTCGTCGTGTGTCGCACGACGAACAAGGTGCTCGGCGTGCACATGGTCGGCGCCGATGCCGCGGAGATCGTGCAGACGGCCGCGATCGCGGTGACGATGGGCGCGACGAAGATGGACTTCGATCGCACGTTCGCGCTCCACCCGACGACGGCCGAGGAGCTCGTGCTGCTGCGCGCGTAGGATCAGGGCTGGGCGCCGGCGTTGATCCAGCGGCGGATCGCGTCGACCATCTCGTTGCACAGGCGCGGCTGGTTCCACGGCATGAAGCCCTCGAGCTCGGGGCCGGGCTCGCCGCCGATCTGCACCATCAGCATCGACTGCGCGGCGCTGCCTGCGACGACGCGCTTCCAGCTCGCGTCGTATCGCGACGTGACACCGACGAGGCTCGCGTGCGCGACGCCCGCGGAGAGGTCCATGCCGCTCGCGGGATTGCTGCCGCTGTGGCAGCCCTCGGTGCAGTGCACGTCGAACACGTTGGCCTGGATCCACGCGAGGTCGGAGTGGAAGACGGCGTCTTCGCACGGCGTGAGGTTCGCGCCATCGCCGGGCGGGCGGCCGTCGTTCGGCGTCGTCGTCATCTGTCCATCGGCCCCGGCGTCGGGAGGCGGCGTGTTCTGATCTTGCGAGTCCCTCACGTCGGTGCCGCAGGCCGCGGCGGCGAGGACAATTCCGAGTACCAAACGCATGGCACTGGCAGTCAGCAAGGCTCGCACCAGCGCGAGGGCGCGCATCCTCCGTAGTTAGCGATCACGACTTCGCGCATCGCTCGCAGCGGCGCGCTCCGACGACACGCCGCGCGTGGAACGCACTGTTCGTGAACGTCGCGCCGGCAGCGGCAACGCTGTTCGACGCGCGCAGCAGCGGCACTTCACTGTGCGTTCGCGTTACGTTGTCGTGATGTCCCAGCAGGGCTCGGGCAAGCCTCCGCACGCGCCGTGGCCGCACACGCCGCAGCAGCCGCAACAGCCGCACGTCCAACAGCCGCAGTATCCGTACGCGCAGCCGCCACACGGTGCGCCTGCGCAGCACCCTGGCTACGGGCCACCGCAGATGCCGCCGCCGCAGCCTGGATACGGCGCGCCACCGCAGCAGCACGGCTACGGCATGCCGCCGCAACAGCACGGCTACGGCGCGCCGCAGATGCCACCGCCGCAGCAACCGCCGTGGGCGCCGGCAGCTCCGCCACCGCCGCAGAGCGGTTCGCCGGCCGAGACGAGCATGTTCAAGCGATCGCTCGGGCGCGCGTTCCGGCTGCGCATCGAGCCCTACGAGGTGAAGCCGACGGAGCGCGAGGCGCTGGCCGCGGCGAAGATCCACGATCCGTATCTGCAGGCGTTCCTGGCCTGGCGCCGCTCGCTGCTGTTCCTCGTCGCGTTCGCGCTGTTGCCGCTGACCGCGCTGCGCATGCACGACGCGCTGTCCGACGATCTGCCGGATCAGCTGAAGTTCATCGTGCTCGTCCCGGCAGGCGCCGAGGCGCTGCTGTGCCTCGTGTGCTGGTACCAGCTCAAGAACTGGACGCGCTGGCGGACGCAGCGGCGCGCGCTCATGTGGGCGTGGGGCTTCTTCATGGTCGCGCCGTTCCTCGTGTTCTTCGTTCCCGTCGACGCGCTGATCGCCGACTTCGTGCGCGATCAGGTCGGCGCGGCGACGGGCGGTGCGGCGGACGCGTGGGGCGCCGACGGCGGCGAGGTCGCTGCGAATGCCGCTGCGGCGGCGGGCATCGTCACCGCGCTCAAGGTCACGATCTCGATCTACGCGCTCCTGACGCTCGCGCCGAAGGCGGTCTCGCTGCTCGCCGGCACGATCCGCGCGGGCCTGGTCACGAAGATGCTGTTTCCCGGCACGGCAGGGCCAGGCTGGATCGTCGTGCTCGCGACACCGCTCTACACGCTGTTCGTGTTCACGCTGCTCATCGTGCCGTACCAGATCACCGGTAGCGGCTGGTACGCGGGCGCGATGCTCGGCCTCGCGATCGCACAGCTCTCGATCGGTCGCGCCGGCTACACGCTGACGAAGCCGACGACGCACGAGGAGGCGGTCAAGCTCGTCGCCAAGGCGCGCGCGACGTATCTGATCTCGATCATCGCGTTCGCCGCGTGCCTGGTCATCGCGCTCGGCTCGATGGCCGAGCATCTCGGCGTGACGACGATCGTGACGACCGCGCTGTCGTTCGAGGCGAACGTGCTGATCCTCACGTTGATCGGCTCGGACCTCGTGATCGCCGGCCTCGACCGGGCGCGCGGCCAGTCCGACGGTGCGCGCCACCTCGTCGATGAATCGCACCGAAAGCTCGCCGCGTTCGCGAGCGAAACCTAGGACAGCCGGTCGCGGTAGTCGCGGTAGCCGAAGCGCTTGTGCACGGTGATCTGCTTGGTCACCGGATCGTGCGTCGCGATCGACGGCAGACGGACGCCGTTGAACGTCGTCGTCTTGACCATCGTGTAGTGCGCCATGTCGAGGAACACGAGCTTGTCGCCGATCTGCAGCGGACGGTCGAAGCTGTAGTCGCCGATCACGTCGCCCGCGAGGCACGTCATACCGCCGAGGCGGTAGGTGTGCGGCTTCGAGCCCGGGTCGCCTGCGCCGACGATGACGGGGCGATACGGCATCTCGAGCACGTCGGGCATGTGCGCGGTCGCCGACGTGTCGAGGATCGCGATGCCCATGCCGTTCTCGAACGTGTCCATCACCGTCGACACGAGCACGCCGGTGCCGAGCGCGACGGCCTCGCCAGGCTCGAGATAGACCGGGATGTTGTTCCACCGTGCGCGGAACTCGTTGATCACGCGGACGAGCCGCTCGATGTCGTAGTCGGGGCGCGTGATGTGGTGCCCGCCGCCGAAGTTGACCCACTTCATCTTCGGGATGAAGTCGCCGAACTTCTGCTCGAACGCGGCGACCGCCCGCTCGAGCGCGTCGCTGTTGGTCTGGCAGAGCGTGTGGAAGTGCAGGCCCTCGATCCCGTCGAGGTCCGCCGCCGTCAGGTTCGCGCGCGTCGTGCCGAGCCGGCTGCATGCGCCGGCCGGATCGTAGAGCGCGACCTCGACCTCTTGATGCTCGTGGTTCACGCGCATACCCGCCGAGATGCCGCGCGCCTGGATCACCTTGCGGTGCTGGCGCCACTGGTTCGGCGAGTTGAGGACGATGTGATCGGCGAGCGTGACGAGCTCGGCCATCTCCCCATCGGAGTAGGCGGGCGCGTACGCGTGGACCTGACCGCCGAGCTCCTCGCGCGCGAGCCGCGCCTCGGCGACCGAGCTCGAGGTCGCGCCGGCGAGGTACTTCTTGACCAGGCCGAACGTCGACCACTGCGCGAAGCCCTTCAGCGCGAGCAGGATCGTGCAGCCGGTGCGCTGCTGCACGCTCGCGAGCGTCTGCAAATTCCGCTCGAGCGCGCCGAGGTCCGTGACGAAGCACGGCGTCTCGACGGTGGAGATATCGATCGCGCGGGCGACGTCCTCGCCCAGGCTGGCTCCCTTACTCATCGCTCTTCGACATGCCAGGGCAGACCGCGCTTGGCAACGTCCTGGAGGAACGGGTCGGGATCGAGCTGCTCCATGTTGAACACGCCGGTGCCCTTCCACTTGCCGGTCACCATCATCACGGCGCCGGTGACCGCGGGGACGCCCGTCGTGTACGAGATCGCCTGGGCGCGCACTTCCTTGTACGTCTCCGCGTGGTCGCAGATGTTGTAGATGAAGTAGCGCTTCTTCTCGCCGTTCTTGATGCCCTCGCAGAGGCAGCCGATCGACGTCTTGCCCGAGTAGCCCTTCGCGAGCGAGGCCGGATCTGGCAGCAGCGCGCGCAGGAACTTGATCGGGACGATCTTCTGGCCTTCGAACTCGACCTCGTCGATGCGGGTCATGCCGACGTTGCCGAGCACCTCGAGGTGCTTGAGATACGCGTCGCCAAACGTCATCCAGAACCGGATGCGCTTCAGGCCCTTCAGGTTCTTGGCGAGCGACTCGAGCTCCTCGTGGTAGAGGAGGAACGACTTCTTCTCGCCGACGCCCGGGTAGTCGAAGATCCGCGACACGCTGAGCGGGTCGGTCTCCTTCCAGTCGCCGTTCTCCCAGTAGCGGCCGCGCGCGGTGATCTCGCGGATGTTGATCTCGGGGTTGAAGTTCGTCGCGAACGCCTTGCCGTGCGAGCCGGCGTTGCAGTCGACGATGTCGACGTAGTGGACCTCGTCGAGCAGGTGCTTCTGGACGTAGGCGCAGAACACGTTCGTCACGCCCGGGTCGAAGCCCGAGCCGAGCAGCGCCATGCGGCCGGCGCTCTTGAAGCGGTCCTGGTACGCCCACTGCCACTTGTATTCGAACTTCGCGACGTCGGGCGGCTCGTAGTTCGCGGTGTCGAGGTAGTCGACGCCGGCCTCGAGGCACGCATCCATGATGTGGAGGTCCTGGTACGGTAGCGCGACGTTGATCACGACCTGCGGCTTGTAGTCCTTCAGGAGCTTGGCGAGCTGCGGGACGTTGTCGGCGTCGACCTGCGCGGTGCGGAGCTTGCGCCCGTGCATCTGCTCGACCTCGGCGGCGATCGCTTCGACCTTCGACAGCGTGCGGCTGGCGAGCATGACATCGGAGAAGTGCTGCTTCTCCATCGCGGCTTTATGGGCGACAACACCGCCGACGCCGCCTGCTCCGATGATGAGGACCTTCGACATGGCCCTCTTATAGCCTCAGTCCCCGTGGATGTCGTCGGCCGGAGCCACGGGAGCGAGATCGCGCCGCACCGCCTTGGTCACCCGGCGCGCGAACCGGCGCGGCTTGCGGCGGAACGCCTCGCGGCCGGCCTTGCGCGAGTCTCGCATCAGGTCGTCGACCTGGCTGTTGATCGCGTCGAGCAGGCGGTCGAGCGCGTCCTTGGCGACGCCGCCGCCGTGGGTCTTGACGAAGTCGCGCATCATGATGAGATCGACGGCCGGACCCTGGGTGTCGGTCGCGCCCTCGATCTCGCGCTGGATCTCGCCGACGCGCAGACCGGCGTAGTCCTCGAGCAGCTCGAGCTGGTAGGACAGCTCCTTGCTGCGGCGGCGCCAGCGGTGGAACGAGCGCTTGCTGTTCTTCGCCGCCTTGCGCGAGACGCGGGCCTCGGCGTAGACGCCGCGGACGCCCTTCTCGACGACGGTCCACGGGATCGTCTGAGGCAGCGCGGCCTCGAGCGCCTCGACCTGGGCCGCCGTGCGCGCCGCGCCCTCGGCGAGCAGCTGCTTGATCTCGGGGATCGGCGGCATCGCCTCGTTCGACGCGTGGATGATCGCGTTCGCGGTGTCGCGCTCGACCTCGCCGAGCGACATCATGTTGACCGCCTCGGGCGCGACCGCGTGATCGCGCGCCGTGCTGACCGCGCGGCGGGCCTCCTGGAGCGCACGGCCGACGGCGCGGCGCTCGCTCTTCGGAAGGGCAGCGGCGACGAGCTTCAGGATCGCGCGGGCGCGGCGGAGCGCCTTGCGGTAGTCGTGCACCGCGTTCGCCGCATTGCGATCGACGCTGGCCGCGGCATCGCGAGCCGCATCGGCCGCGCCCTGGAACTCGGCGACGAGCACGCGGCGTAGCTCTGCGTCGTCATCGAAGACGGAGACCTTGCTCCCGATCGGTCCGAGCTTGTCCTGCTCGGGAAACGGGAGCGCCTCCAACTTGGGTCCATCCGAGGTCGTCGTCGTCGCCATCGATCGCGAACCATACACCGCGACGTCCGGATTGCCGATGCTGAGCTGAACTTGTCACATTGGGATTGGGTATCGTGCAGCTGCATGGCGAAGCCGATCTTGTTCGAGCCTGTCGAGAACCCCTATCTCGTGCCGTTCGACGGCTCGTTCAAGCTCTCGAAGATGCAGACCGAGCCGGAGAACAAGCCTGCGAAGAAGGACAACATCCGCGCGCTCGAGGAGCACGTCGACAAGCTGTCGAAGCAGCAGCACGTCCTCTACGCCCAGGACCAGTACGCCGTACTGCTCGTGTTCCAGGCGCTCGACGCCGCCGGCAAGGACGGCACGATTCGCGCGGTGCTGAGTGGCGTGAACCCGCAGGGCTGCATGGTCCACGCGTTCAAGCAGCCGACGTCACTCGAGCTCGACCACGACTTTCTCTGGCGCCAGCAGTGCGCGCTGCCCGAGCGCGGCCGGATCGGCGTGTTCAACCGCAGCCACTACGAGGAGGTCCTCGTCGTGCGCGTGCATCCCGAGTACCTGGACAACGAGCGCGTCCCGCGCATCCCCAAGGACCTCGACGACCTGTGGGAGGAGCGCTTCGAGTCGATCAACGACGCCGAGAAACATTGGGCTCGCAACGGCACCGTCGTCCTCAAGTTCTTCCTGCACGTGTCGCAGAAGGAGCAGCAGAAGCGGTTCCTCGAGCGCATCATCGACCCGGACCACAACTGGAAGTTCAGCCCGACCGACGTCCGCGAGAGCGAGCGCTACGACGACTACATGAAGGCGTACCAGGAGGTGCTGCGCGAGACGAGCAAGCCGTGGGCGCCGTGGTACTGCATCCCCGCCGACAGCAAGAGCTACATGCGGCGCACCGTCGCCGAGATCGTGACCGACACGCTCGCGCAGCTGCCGCTCGCGTATCCGACCGTCGACGAGCCGCGCAAGGCCGAGATGGAGCAGCTCCGCCGCAAGCTCGAGGCCGAGCTGCGCGAAGAAGGCTAGCGCAGCGCGCCGCGCCAGCCGCCGCCGAGCGCCTTGTAGAGGTGGACGCTCGCGACGTGCTGATCGCGGAGTGCGGTGATGAGCTCGAGCTCGGACTCGAGCGTGCCCTGCTGCGCGACGAGGACGTCGAGGTACGTCGCCTTGCCGGCTCGAAATAGCGCGTCGGCGGCTGCGACCGCGGTCGTCGTCGCGGCTTTCTTGCGGCGCTGCTGCTCGACGATCTCGGCTCCGCGCTGGAGACGGAACAGATCGGTCGCGACCTCGACGAAGCCCCGCAGGACGACACCCTGATAGCGGATCATCGCCTCGACCTGCGTCGCCTTCGCCGCCGCGAACGCCGCGCGGATCCCGCTGCGATTGACGAGTGGCGCGACGAGACCGGCGACGACGCCGTACGCGATCGACTGCGGCGTATCGAGCAGGAACCGCGGATCGAACGCCTGGTAACCGAGGTTCGCCGAGATCGTGAGCCGCGGATAGAACGCCGCGCGCGCCGCGTGCAGATCGAAGCGCGTCGCCGCGACGGCGAGCTCGGCCGCGCGGATATCGGGACGGTTGCGCAACAGATCGGACGGCACACCGGTCGCGACGGTGGCGGCGACCTCGCGGTCGAGCGCGGCCTGCGTGCGCGCGATCCGGCGAGGCGTCCGGCCGGCGAGGAGGTTCAGCTGGTTCTCGAGCGCGTTTGCCTGATCGCGCGTCGCCGCCATCAGCGCCCGCGTCCCGGCGAGCTCTGCCTCGAACTGCTGGACCGCGAGCTCGTTCGTGCGGCCCGCCTGCTTCTCGAGTCGCATCATCTCGAGCGCCTCGGTCTGGCGCGCGGTCGTCTCGGTCAGGACCTCCTGCATCCGGTCGAGCGCGACGAGCTGGTAGTAGGCGGTCGCGATGTCGGCGACGAGGTTCGTGATGACGAGGTTCGTACCCTCGATGCTCGCGAGGTAGCGCGTGCGTGCGGCGCCCTGCAGGTTTCCGAGGCGTCCCCACAGGTCCGCCTCCCACGACGCCTGCACGCCGACGAGCAGGTCGGGCAGGTGCGTCGGCACGCGACGTCCCGGCGTGATCTCGGTCGCCGCGTTGCCCGCGCCGTCCATCGTGTAGCGGCCGTACTTGTGGAGCGCGGCGCCGAGCGCGAGCGAGAGCTGGGGGAGCCGCGCACCGGTCGCGCGTTGCACGGATGCGCGCGCGATCTCGATCCGCTGAAGCTCGGCCTGGAGATCGAGGTTTCCGGCGAGCGCGTCGCGGACGAGGATGTTCAGGTTGTCGTCGGCGAAGTACGCGCTCCAGTCGAGCGTCGCGATGCTATCGCCCGCAGTCACGCCATCGTACGCGGCCGGCAGCGGAACCTCGCGCACGGTGACCGACGTCGACGGTGCGCACGCGCTCGCGAGCGCGACGAATGCAAGCCACTTCATCGCGCCTCCTCCCCGCGACGCGACAGCCATAACGACAGCCGTTTGCATGCGACGTAGACGCCGGGGACGATGACGATGCCGAACAGCGTACCCATCACCATGCCGCCGACTGTCGCCGTTCCGATCGTGCGGTTAGCGACCGCGCCGGCGCCGCTCGCGAACACGAGCGGGATCAAGCCGGCGACGAACGCGAGCGACGTCATCACGATCGGTCGCAGTCGCAGCCGCGCGGCCTCGATCACCGCCTCGAGCGGGCTGCGGCCCTCGGCGAACCGCAGCTCGGCAAACTCGACGATCAGGATCGCGTTCTTCGCGAGCAGGCCGATGAGCACGACGCAGGACAGGTGCATGTAGATGTTGTTCTGCAGGCCGCACCAGTGCTGGAGCGCGAACGCGCCGAACAGGCCGGGTGGCAGGGACAGGATCACGGCGGCGGGCAGGATGAAGCTCTCGTACTGCGCGGCGAGGACGAGCCACACGAACACGAGCGCGATCAGACCGACGATCAATCCCTGATTGCCGGCGTTCACCTCGTCGCGCGAGATGCCTGCCCAGTCGATCGCGAAGCCGCGCGGCAGCTTGTCGCGCGCGGTCTCGCTGACGGCGCGCAGCACGTCGCCGCTGCTGACGCCGGGCTTGCCTTCGCCGTTCAGCTCCGCCGACGGATACATGTTGTAGCGAGTCAGCGAGTCGACGCCGTATGACTTGTCGAGGGTCATGAACGCGGACAGCGGCACGAGCTCGCCGCGCTCGCTGCGCACGCGCAGGTTCAGGATCTGCTCCGGCGTGACGCGATACTCGGGCGGCGTCTGGACCATCACCTTGTACATCTGGCCGAACCGGATGAAGTTGGTCGCGTACTCGCTGCCGAGCAGCGTCTGCAGCGTGCCGAGCGCGCGCTCCGCAGTGACGCCGAGCTGGGCTGCCTGATCGATATCGATCGCGACCGTGTACTGCGGATAGCTCGCGTTGAAGATCGTGAACGCGCTCGCGATCTCGGGACGCGCCTCGAGGTCGGCGATGAACTGGGTGACGACCCGCTGCATCTCGTGGGCATCGCCGCGCCCGGACTTGTCGAGGAGACGCAGCTCGAAGCCGCTCGCGTTGCCGTAGCCGGGAACCGCGGGCGGCGGGAAGAACTCGAGCTCGGCATCCTGGAGCGCGGCGGTGCGCGTGCGGAGATCCTCGATCACGTCGGCGACGGAGCGCGTGCGCTTGCCCCACGGCTTCAAGTTCACGAGGCAGGTGCCGTAGCTCGCGCCGGTACCGTCGGACAGCACGTTGGTGCCGGCGAGCGTCGCGACGCTATCGACATCGGCGATCGCGCGGCCGGCCTTCGCGATCTCGTCGACGACCGCCTTCGTGCGCTCGAGCGTCGCGCCCGCCGGCGTCGTGACGCTGACGTAGAACATCCCCTGGTCCTCCTCGGGGATGAACCCGCGCGGGACCTTCGACGCGATCAACGCGCCGCCCACCGCGAAGCCCGCGATCAGGAAGCCGGCGATCGCGATCCGACCGGCCGTCCGCCGCACGCCGGCGGTATAGCGACGCTCGACGCGTGCGTAGCCGGCGTTGAACCAGCCGAACGCGCGGGCGAGCCGCGGCTCGTGCGAGTCGTGCGCGCGGAACAGCGTCGCGCACAGCGCGGGCGTCAGCGTCAGCGCGACGAAGCCAGAGAGCGCGATCGAGATCGCGGTCGCGAGACCGAACTGACGATAGAAGACGCCGGCGGGTCCGTCGATGAATGCCAGCGGGAGGAACACCGATGCCATCACGAGCGTCATCGCGATGATCGCGGGACCGATCTCGCGCACCGCGTGCTCGGCGGCCGCGCGCGGGCTCATGCCGTCGTGGTGAATCTTGTAGTGCACGGCCTCGACGACAACGATCGCGTTGTCGACGACGATGCCGATCGCGAGCACGAGCGCGAACAGCGTGATGAGGTTCAGCGAGAACCCGAGTTGCGCGGTGAAGATCAGCGAGCCGACGAGCGACACCGGAACGGCGAGCACCGGCACGATCGTCGACCGCAGGTCCTGGAGGAACAGGAACACGACGAGCGCGACGAGCAGGAACGCCTCGAGCAGCGTCTTCACGACCTCGTGGACGGACGCGTCGAGGAAGCGGCTGACGTCGAAGCTCGTGTCGTACGTCATGCCGGGCAGGAACGCCTCCGCCTTCAGCGTTTCGAGCCGCGCCTTGACCGCCTGGATGACCTCGCGGGCGTTCGAGCCGGGCTGCTGCTTCAGCACGAGCGACGCCGACGGCCGGCCGTTGTACTTCGCCTCGACATCGAAGTAGGTCGTGCCGAACTCGACCTTCGCGACGTCCTCGATTCGAAGCAGCTTGCCATCTGGCGTCGAGCGAATCGGGATCTTCGCGTAATCCTCGACGGTGTTGAGCTTGCCGGTGTACGCGAGCGTGTACTGCAGCGGCGCGCTCCCGCGATCGCTATTCTCGCCGAGCTTTCCGGGTGCCGCCTCGATGTTGAACGCGTGCAGCGCGTCGAGCACCTCCTCGACCGACACGTCATACGCGAGCAGCTTGTCGGGCAGGAGCCAGATGCGCATCGCGTATTCCTTCGCGCCGAGGATGTCGGCAAAGCCAACGCCGTGGATGCGCTTGAGCTCGGCGAGCACATTGATATCGGCGAAGTTGTAGAGGAACTTCTCGTCGTGCTCGGGGTTCGAGCTGTAGATGCTCACGTACATGAGCATCGAGTTGTTCTCCTTCGCGACCCGGACGCCGTTCTTGAGCACCTCGGCGGGCAGCTCGTCGATCACCGAGTTGACGCGGTTCTGGACGTTGATCGCCGCGGTATCGGGATCCGTGCCGGCATCGAACAGGATCTGAACGACGCCGACGCCGTCATTGCCGGCGTCGCTGCTCATGTACTTCATGCCGGGCACGCCGTTGATCGCGCGCTCGAGCGGCACGATCGCCGCCTTGATCACGGTCTCCGCGTTCGCGCCGGTGTACTCGACGGTGACGTTGACCTCGGGCGGCGCGATTTCAGGGAACAGCGACATCGGCGAGCGCGACAGCGCGAGCACGCCGAGGATCGTGATCAGAATGGAGATCACGGCCGAGAGCACCGGCCGCCGGACGAACAGGGTCATGGTCGTTATCCTCGCGACGGTGCGGGCGTCGCCGCGGTCGCCGTGGCTGCGCGCACCTCGATGCGCACGCCGTCCTTGATCTTCTGGACACCCTCGACGACGAATCGGTCCTTCGCGCCGATTCCGCCGGAGATGACGTACGCGTCGTCGACTCGCTCTTGGATCTCGATCTTGCGCGCGTGCGGCACGTTCTGCGCGTCGAGCGCGAACACGTAGACGATGCCCTGCACCTCGAACGTCGACTTCTGCGGCACGACCAGTGCGCCGCGCAGCGTCGTCGAGAGCACGACCTTGCCGCTGCTACCGTGCTTGAGCAGGCCGTCGCGATTCGGGAACCGCGCGCGGTACGCGATCGTCCCGGTGTCCGCGTCGATCTCGCTGCCGATCGCGTCGATCTGTCCAACCTCCGCGAACGTCGATCCGTCGGCGAGCTTCAGCGTCACGCGTTCCGGTTTCGAGCCGGGCTGCTTCAGCAGCTCGAGATACTCGCGCTCGGCGATCGCGAAGTAGGCGAGGATCTCTCTCGCGTCCGTCACCGTCGTCAGCAGCTCGTCCTCGCCGATCGCGCTGCCCGCCTTGCGCGGAATGCGATCGACGACGCCGTCGAACGGCGCGCGGATCCGGGCGCGGTCGACCTCGACGCCGGCTCGGCCTGCCGCCGCCTTGGCCTCCTCGACCTTCGCCCGCAACAGCTTGATCTTCGACTGCGCGCGCGACAGCTCGGCGGTCGACACGACGTTCTTGTCCGCGAGGAGCTGCGTGTTCTTCAGCTCGAGCTCGGCGGCCTGAAGCTCGGCCTCGGCGCCCATCTTCGCGGCGCGCGCGACCTCGAGCTCCTGCTCGCGCACGCGAGCTCCGATCGTGAACAGCGTCTGGCCCGCTTTGACGGGCTGGCCCTCGTCGATCGCCACCGACTCGAGCGTGCCGCGGAAGCGAGCTCGGATCTCGGCATGCTTCGCGGCGCGAACGTCCGCGACGTACTCGCGCTCGATCACGACATCGCGAGTCTGCGGTGACGCGACCGGGAACGATGGCGTCAGCGAGGCGGCCTCGGCTCCGCGCTCCTCGGCGCCGCTGCATGAAATCGAGAGGACGATGAACAACGGCACCGCAATGCGGCGCATGTGCGTCTCCAGCTGCACGCGATGAAAGACGACACGACCTCGGGCGTGTTCAGCTGAACAACGCGGCCGTCGCGGCGTCTTCTACGTCAGTGGCCGCCGGCCGCGAAGTCGACGCCCTGCTTCTTACCGGCTTCGCCGCTGCGGATCAGCATGATGCGCAGGATGATCGGCGCGACGCATTCGTTGAAGCCGACCACGCCGAACAGGATCACCGCGGCCGTATCGCCGGCGGCCTGATCGAAGCCGAAGCTCGGCAGCGTGTTCTTGAGCACGATCGCGAGCGCGAGCGCGAGACCCGCTTGCGGCACGAGACCGAACCACGCGTACTTCGCGATGGCGGGCTCGGCGCCGCTGAGCTTGCACGCGAGCTTCGAGCCGGTGAAGAAGCTGCCCGCGCGCACGACCGCGATGATCGCGACCGGAAGGAGCGAACCGAACAGCGTGTTGATGTCGAGCTTGCTACCGGCGAGCGCGAAGAAGACGAGGAAGACCGGCAGCTGCGCGGCCTGGAAGTCGTGCATCATCTTCGTCGAGTCGGCGCGCGAGAAGTTGCGAAGCCAGATGCCGGCCGCGAGCATGACGATCAACGGGTCGAGGTGCATGCGCGCGCCGATCTCGGCGACGATCACGTTGACGAGGAGCGTGAACATCGACGCTCCCTTCTTCACCGACAGCAGGAACTGGCCGATCAGCATGCCGAGGAGCACACCGAACACCATCGAGCCGAGCAGCTCCCACAGGACGGACAGCGCGGTGCCGGAGACATCGACCTGACCGCCGATGACCGCACCGGTGATCGCGAGCACGACCGAGAACATCGTGATCACGGTGAGGTCGGCGACGACGACCGAGGCGAGGATCGTGCGGCTGAGCGGGCCTTCGGCGCGCGTCTCGGCGAGCATCGCCATCACGACGGCCGGCGACTGCGCGGAGAGCGCGACGCCGATCGCGAAGCACACGGCGATGCTCTGCTGGTCGTCGAGCTTGTCGAAGATCGCGGGGAACATCGGCCGCATGAAGAACAGCGCGGCCGCGATCGTGAACATCGAGCCGACGACCGCGAACAGTGTGATCCCGCGCAGCGTCTTCAGGATCGGCTTGATCTGCTTGATCTCGAGCTCGGAGCCGGCCTCGAGCGCGAGGATGGCGGTCGCGGTCGAGCTGACGACCTTGAGCGACACGCCCATGTCCTTCGTCACGAACTCGAGCACGTAGGGGCCGGCGATCACGCCCGCCGCGAGGTAGCCGGTCAGCTTCGGGAGGCCGAGGCGGTTGAAGATCTTGCCGGTGAAGAACGACGCGAGCAGCAAGAACCCGAACGCGAGCTCGGTGCCGGCGAGCGTCGTGTCGCTCGTGAAGCTGCGCGCGGCTTGCATCATGCCGCCGAGCGCGAGGAGCAAGAGGAGAGGGATCATTCGTGATGACCTCCGTGCTTCGCGGGCGCCACGGGGTCGTCGCGATAGATCGGCCCGTCGGGGCCTTCGCGCTCGTCGAGGTCGTCGAGCTCGTCGATCGGTGCGTCGCGCTCGAGCTCGTCGAGTGGCGTCGGTACGGGCGGCTCGTCGACGCCGGTGCGCGTGACGAGGATCTCGGTCAACAGCGAGCCTCCGATGACGGCGGTGACGATCCAGGCCAGACCGGCGTCCTGATAGAGGCTCTGCACGGACACGACGAGCGCGATCGATAGGCCTGACAGCGGCGTCACCCAGTTGCGCTGGTCGGCGAAGTTGCTCGGCAGGTACTGGCCGACGGCAGTCTTCGCCGCCATCACGCCGCTCCACTTGCCGATGACGCGACCGGCGACGAACAGCGGGATCAGTACCCAGCCGCGCCAGTCGGAGACATCCCACAGTGCACCGGCGACGATCAGGAACAGCAGGTGTACCGGCCGTTCGAGGTGGTGGAGGATCTTGAACACGCTCTGGCGCTGGTCGTTCGGGAAGTTCGTGACGAGCACGCCGGCGATGAAGCAGATCGCGATCGGCGATAGCCGCAGGTAGCCGGCGAGGCCCGACGCGAACGCGATGCTGCCGAGCACGATCGCGAGGAACTCCACGTTCGAGCTCGGCACGCGGATCATGGCGAAGATCAACACGCCGATCGCGACGCCAAGGCCGAGCGACACGAACACCCACGCGGTATCGGGCAGCTGCCACGTGCCGAGCGCGGCGTCATCGCGGAAGTACGCGGTGATGAACAGAAGGCCGATCACGCCGACCATCTCGTCGAGCTGGCCGAGCAAGACGTCGACGCCGCGGCCCTCGTGCCAGGTCCGGTTCGCGAACCCGCGGAACTTGCGCGGCGCCGTCATCGCCGCCGCGGTGCCGAGCAGGATCATGTCGCGCCACGTCGCCGGATCCTGGATGTCCATGCCGAACGCGATCATCAGCGCGCCGCAGCCGGCAGCCGTGATGCCGAACGGACCGAGCGCCTCGACGAGGATCAGATAAGCGGTGCCCTTCGGCACGCGATCGAGTACGCGGATGTCGAGCTGCGCGCCGACGATGAAGCCGACCCAGCCGAGACCGAAGTGGAGGATCGGTCGCAATCGACCGATCACCTCCGTGCTGAGGATGCCGATGTCGGGATGGCTCGCGATCGCGCCGAGCGCGACGAACGGGAACCCGGCGGTGATCACGCCGCCGATGCCGAGTCGTTCCTGCAGGCGCACGATCTTGCGGTGACCGCCGATGTACGCGAGCGCCATCAGGGCGCACAGGCCGCCGATCACCTTGATCGCGAACCACGTGCTGTTCTTCGTCTGCTCCGTCGAGTCCGCCTTCGGCGCTTCCTCGGCCGCAGGCTGCTGTGGCAGCGGCACCGGAATCGCGAACGGCGCGGGCAACGCGCGGTGCTGACTGCCTGCGCCCGGCAGGTTCATCGGCGCGGGGAGCATCGGCTGCGCGCTCGCCACCGGCGCTACCGCCATGACGACCAGCATCGCGAGCCACAGGACGTACGCGCGCGCGCTCATCCTTCACCTGCGAGACGATCGACCGCCTTGCTGAACGCAGGATCCGACGCGCACTTGCTCATGGTCGGTCCTTCCATGATCGCCTTCGCCGCGGCGTCGTTCTCCGCCTCGTGCTTCTTCATCGCCTCGCGCATCGCGACGATCTTCTGATGACCGGCGCGCATGATGCGCTGGTTCGCGACGATCACGTCCGCGTAGCGCTCCGCGATCTCGTTCATGCGCGACGTCGCGAGCGTGCAGTCGGTGCCTGCTTCGGAGAACGCGCGTGCCCATTCCGCATAGAGCTGCACCGCGCGGTCAGCGAGGCGCGGCAGATCCTCGTCGAGCGGAACCGGCTCGGCGGGCGCAGCGTCGGGCGCAGCCGCTGCCTGCGGCGCAGGTGTGGTCTGCGTCGAGGTAGTCGGCTGGCCGCAGCCGATCGCGATCATCGCGAGCAGGGCCCCCCGCATGAGTCGTATCGTCGCACGGGTCACACGGTCGAAAGCTAGAGCGACCCGCGCAAAAGTTTCACGCGAGAGCGGAGTGAGATTCGGTAGGTGCCGTGGCCCCGCGTCAGCTCGCGAGGTCGCGAACTGTGTCGCGCTCGTCGACGATGCCGAACCTGCCGCGTTCATCTTTCGCGAGCGTGCCCATCGCGACGACCGGATCGTGGGTGAAGAACAGACGGCCGTGTCGTTCGAGCAGCGGGCCGAGCAGCGTCGCCTTCTCGTCGATGAGCATCTCGGGATAGCGGTCGTAGCCCATCGTGATCGGCAGGTGGACCCATGCCTTGCCGGGAATCAGATCGGCGCAGAACACGACCGGGCCCTCCGGCATCGCGATCTCGGTGAGCAGGAGACCGGGCGTGTGGCCCGAGCTGCGATGGAAACGAAAGCCCTCGCCGAGCGCGACCGATGTGTCACCGGTCGCGAGCTCGAGCCTGCCCGTCGCCTCGATCAGATCGGTGAGGCCCGGGATGAACGACGCACGATCGCGGGCATGCGGCTGGATCGCGCGCTGCCACGCCTCCGCGCCGACCACGTAGGTCGCATTCGGGAACACGAGCGACGGGGCCGTTCCTTCCCGCCAGGCCGACAGCACGCCACCTGCGTGATCGAAGTGGAGATGTGACAGCACGATGACGTCGACCTGGTCGGGCGTGATGCCGATCGCGGCGAGCGAGTCGAGCAGGACGTGCCGGTCCTCGACGACTCCGAATCGCTCGCGCATCGCCGGGTCGAAGAACGCCCCGATGCCGGCCTCGATCAAGATGGTCCGGCCGCGGTCGCGCACGACGATGCAGCGGCAGGCGAGGGGGATGCGATTGCGCTCGTCGGGCGAAATCCACTTTTCCCACATGGCCTTGGGCGCGTTGCCGAACATCGCACCCCCGTCGAGGCGCTGGCTGTTTCCCAGGACCGAGGTCAGCGTTCTCACGCGCCCTGTCTACCACGGGGCGTGAGCGCCAGTCCGAATGCGGCCGATGGAGTCAATTGACCCCACTCGATCGACAAATTTTGACATCTTCTCGCGGCGATACGGTCCTGTATCGTCGTCAGCAATGAGGGCCATCGCATTCGCGTTTGCTATCGGGTTGGCTGCGGTCGCGTGCGGTTCGTCGGGTGGCGATCACGACGATTCGGCCGCGATGCTCTCGATCGAACCGTCGACGAACGAGCTGTTGATCGAGAACGGCGTATTTCCGACGGCGAACTACACCGCGAAGCTCACCTACCCGAACGGCGACACGCGCGACGTGACGAGCGAGGTCAGCTTCGCGATCGATAGCGGCTACGGCGGATTCGCGGCGTCGACGCTGACGATGACGGCGGCGGGCAAGGCCTCGGTGTACGCGACGCTGGTCGACAAGCGCGCGACCGCGCAGGTCATCGCAAGACTGAAAGACACGCGCGTCGACCCGTCGCTGCCGGCGGGCGCGGCCGACTGGTTCCAGAACAATCCCGAAGATCCGGCGCGCGCACCGACGGTCGTGTATCCGCCGGCCGACGTCGTCATGCCCCGCAACCTCGGCGACTTCGAGGTGCACTGGACCGACGCGGTCGGCAACGACGTGTTCGAGGTCTCGCTCAAGACGGAGTTCGCCGACGTGCGCGCGATCGTGCCCGGCAACAATGGCGCGATCGCGAACAGCTCGTGGATGGCATTCCTCGCGAAGGAGTGGCTCGACGCGGTGAGCTTCGATTCGAGCGTGCAGTTCCAGGTGCGCGGCGTCCAGTCGTCGAACCCGACCGTGATCGGCCCGACGCAGCCGCAGCTCGTGAAGCTCTCGAACGAGGACATGCTCGGCGGCCTCTACTACTGGGCCGCGACCGCGCAGAACGGCCCGTACGGCATCTTCCGTCACGACATGAGCCATCCTGGCCAGCCCGCCGAGCAGTACTACACGACGGCGCAGACGGGCGGCCGTTGCGTCGCGTGCCACGTGCTGTCGCGCGACGGCCGACACATGGCGATCACGTACGTCGGAGGTGGCGGGCCGGCGACGATGGTCGACGTCGAGACGAAGGCGGCGCAGACCGAGACGCGCGCGTGGAACTTCGGCACGTTCACGCCCGACGGCAACGAGTTCCTGGCGGTGTCGAACGGCACGCTCGCGGTGATCGACTACGCGACGCAGACGACGCTCGCGACGATGCCGGCATCGGGTCAGGTCACGCACCCCGACCTGTCGGCGGACGGCACGATGCTCGTCTACGTCCAGAAGTCGACCGGTGGCGATTGGTCGTTCACGGGCGGCAAGGTCATGATGCGCACGTACGACGTGGCGACGCGCCAGTTCGGCCCGGAGCAGACGGTGATCGCCGACACCGCGAACAACTACTACCCGTCGTTCTCGCCCGACGGTAAGTGGATCCTGTTCAACCGCGCCGCGGGTGGTGACGCGTACAACAACGGCAATGCGACGCTGTGGGTCGCGAAGGCAGAACCGAACGCGCTCGCGATCGAGCTCGTCAACGCGAACGCCGGCCTCGGCCTGACGAACTCGTGGGGACGCTGGGCGCCGTTCGCGCAGACCCTCGGTGCGGCGAACGATCCGATGTACTGGATCACGGTCTCGAGCACGCGCGAGTTCGGCGTGCGCCTCGTCGGTGCCGCCCGCAAGCCGCAGATCTGGATGACGCCGTTCTTCCCGAACCAGATGACGAGCAACGCCGATCCCAGCGCGCACGCGTTCCGCTTGCCGTTCCAGAACATCGACAGCAACAATCACATCGCGCAGTGGACCGAGCAGATCATCGCGCCGCAGTAGGCATTCTCGAGCAGGTCGGCGAGGCGCTCGGGCGTGACCGCGCAGGTGCTCGCGCGCTCCTCGAGTCACTGTGGGCCACGGTCGGCGACGACGGCGATCCGCTGCACCGCTGCGCGATCGCGCATTCGCTCGCCGACGTGCAGGACGCACCGCAAGACGAGCTCCTCTGGGATCTCCGCGCGCTCGCCGCAGGTCGCGAGCTCACCGACGAGCGGGTCGCCGAGGCCGGCATCCTCGGCCCATCGGCCGCGTTCTTTCCGTCGCTGCATCTGAACCTTGCCGACGTCTACCGCCGGCTCGGCGACCCGGCGCGGTCGCGCGAGCACGTCGCAGCGGGACGCGCTGCGATCGGCTCGCTGCAGCCCGACGGCTACCGCGAGATGATCGAAGGCGGGTTCGATCGCATCGAGGCAGCTCTGGAAGATCGATCAGCCGGCTAGCGCGAGTACTGCTGCCGTTTGTCCTCATTCCTAAGCGCTCATAACCATAGGTCTCCCCGGCTGGCACAGAGGCTGCTCTAGGGGCGCGGCAACACCAACCAATTTGCCGGAGACTCGTTATGAAGCGCAGCCTACTTACCGCCACCCTCGGACTCTCACTCCTCGGTTCCGTGCAGCTCATGGGCTGCGCAGCCGACGGCGGCGATGACTCGGAGTGCCTCCCGGGTGACAAGGACTGCGCCGACTCGTCGGCGGGCGGCAAGAGCGACGCGTGGGACAGCGAGAACGATCCGCGCTACTTCGCCTCGAACCTCGAGTACAAGCTCTCGGCGCTGCCGAAGAAGGGCTCGCTGAAGACGCCGGTGTGGAAGGACCGCTATCCCGAGGCCGTCGGCAAGGCCGCGGTCGCCTGGGCGGACACGTACTGGCCGACGTCGGACGGCTCGCACAACGCGCGCTGGCAGGGGCCGAGCGTGAAGTCGCCGATGGAGAAGTACGACGCCGCGTTCAACAACGCGCCCGGTTGCGCGACGCAGCCCGCGATGTACGGCACCGATGCGAAGGCCAAGTGGGACACGTACAAGCAGTGCGCGGGCCCGGCGGCGAAGTGGCAGTCGGAGTCGTTCCAGGGCGGCGGCAAGATGCACGACGGCATCGATAACGATGGCGACGGCAAGACCGATCAGTACGGCAGCGACGGCATCGACGGCATCCAGGGCTGGTGGGGTACGTGCCACGCGTGGACGCCGGCGGCGCTGATGTCGCCCGAGCCGCAGCACGCGGTCACGCTGAACGGCGTCACGTTCGAGGTCGCCGACATCAAGGCGCTCACGCAGAACATCTACGACCGTACGAGCGCCGTCATGCTCGGCGGCCGCTGCAACAACAAGGACATCGAGCACACGGTCACCGGCTCGGCGAACGACGAGTGCTCGGACGTCAACCCGGGTGCGCTGCACGTCATCCTGACGAACTTCCTCGGCCTCCGCCAGGCGCCGCTCATCGAGGACCGCACGGCGAACTACGAGGTGTGGAACCAGCCGGTCGTCGGCTACGAGGTCACCAAGCAGGCGGAGATCTCGAACACGAAGGCGAACGAGTGCGTCGGCGCGACGGGCAACAAGTGGACGTACAACCCCAACGCGAAGAAGCTCTACGAAGTTCGCGCGACGGTCACGTACATCACGGAGAGCGGCCCCGAGGCGCAGCCGATCGGCTTCGAGAACAGCACGTCGGAGGATGACTACCACTACATCCTCGAGCTCAACGCGGACGGCAAGGTCGTCGGCGGTCGTTACTGCACGGACAGCACGAACACGCACATCGACTTCCTGTGGTCGCCGACGGGCACGAACTCGCCGTCGAACCCGTACATCGACGCGGCGAAGGTGAAGCAGATCATCAAGGCCTCGGTCGCTCCGCAGGGCGGTGGTAGCGGCGGCACGACGAAGGAGTTCCCGGTCACGCCGGGCACCTCGATCCCCGACGCGAACACGACCGGCATCAACGTCGACGTCCCGGTCAGCGGCGTCACGAGCCCGAAGGGCCTCTCGGTCTCGGTCGACATCACGCACACCTACCGCGGTGACCTCGTCCTCAAGCTCCTCAAGAACGGCACCGCCGTGAAGACGCTCGTCCAGAACCAGGGCGGCTCGGCCGACAACCTCGTCGAGAGCTACGCGCTGACGGCCGCCGAGATCGGCACCGACGTCAACACGAAGTGGACGCTCAACGTCTCGGACACCGCGGCGCAGGACACGGGCAAGGTCAACAAGGTGACCCTCTCGTTCTCGCTCTAACGTCTCTCGCTTCGGTCGTAGCGCCTCGCAGTGATGCGGGGCGTTTTCATTTTCGGCTAGCGAGGGCAGGGGTCGGCGACGCCCGACCACGTGAACGAGACCGAGCGGACGAGCGAGACATGCTCGAGCAGGGCGCGATCGATCTCGCTCGTGCGCGCACCGTAGGGATAGGCGAAGGTGGTCACCTCGTAGCCGTCGTCGCGCAGGCGCGTGATCGACGGCAACGCCTCGTCGGCCATGTACGCGCCGAGACCCTTCTGCTCGGCGATGAGCGGCGCGCGCAGGTGAGCGACGCCGTGGGCCTCGATCGCGTGGCCCTCGCGCTCGAGCTCGTGGAGCGCCTCCTTCTGCGCGGGGCGCAGCCCCTGGTAGTAGGCGACGAAGAACGTCAGGCGCGCGCCGTACCGCAGATAGAGATCGCTGCCCGATAGCCAGTCGTCGATGTACGCGTCGTCGAACGACAGCGCGACGCCCGGGCCGGGAGGCACGCCGTGGGCGAAGTCGGCGTACGTGTAGAACGGCAGGTTTCGCGCGGTCGTTGCCGCGAGCACCGCCTCGAGGGCGCTCCATTCGACGGTGCGCCCCGGATCGTGCGCGTACAGCTCGAGGACCTCGCCCGTCTCGAGGACGCGGTCGAGGCCGGCCTCGACGCTCGCGAGGTCGTTCCGCGCGTAGGTATCGAGATCGATCGCACAGTGCACCTTGCGGCCGTCCCAGTTGTAGAACGCGCCATCGATCGCCGACGTGTCGTGCTGGCAACCCACGATGCCGGCGAGCGCGAGGAATGCTACCGTCGCGCCGTGCTTCGCGCGGTTGTACTCGTGGCCCTGCTCGCCACGCAGGTGCGCGCCGAGCCGACCGACCTCGTCGCCCGGCCGCTCTGGCTCGCGCCCGGCGAGGTCGAGGTCGACGGCACGGTCGAGATCAACCTCGCGCACAACGCCAAGGCGAGGCCGCTCTCGCTCGCCCCCGATGTGTGGGTTGGCGTCGCGCCGCGGTGGACGATCGGGCTGGTTCACTCGATGGCGAGCGTAGATCGATTCGCGCCGGGCGGCAGCTTCTGCGTACGCACGGATTCGCTGTACTGCGACTCGCACTACCGCGGCAGCGGCCTCGACGTGCGATTTGCTGCGACGGACCGCATCGCGCCTCGCGCGCGCGTGCTCCTCCGCGATGTCGATCCGTGGAAGCCGGCGGTCACGCTCGGTGCGCAACTCCGCTGGCAGCACGGCCGGTACGCGATCACCGGCGATCCATACCTCCAGTTCGGGCTCGCGAATCGCGACCAGGGTAATCGTGCGCAGCTGTGGCTGCCGATCCAGCTCGCACTCCAGCCAACGTGTCGATGGCTTGTCGCGCTCGATACCGGCATCAACGGCGAGCTCGCAATCTTCGACGAGGCGTTCCACATCCCGATCGCTGCGACCGTTCGCGCGCGGGCAACGACCGAGATCGATGTCGGGGCGACGCTCGGCTTCGCGAGCTTGCTCGGTCCGCTGAACACGCCGAAGCAGCGCGTGCTGTTCGTGACCGTCGGTTGGCGTCGCTGAGCACGGCCCGCTTACCGTGGCAGCGCGATCTTGTTCGCTCGGCGCACAGTCGAGCGTCGCAACACACTGTCTCGTGAACGCTCGAAGGCGGTTCGAGGCTTGCACGCTCGGCGCGCGAACAAGGAGGGCGTATGCGGGCCACAAGTTCGCGCCGCGCGATCGCGTGCGCAGCGGCAGTGTGTCTTGGAGCGGGAGCTGGTTGTGTGAGCGAAGAGACCGACGACGTCGACGGCGAGGCTACCGAGATCACCTCGCCGCCTCCCGTCGTACGGCCACCACGCCTCGTGCCGCCACGCGAGTACGTGCTCGCGTCGGACAACACGACGCGGCTCTCGCTCGAGGACGCGGCGATCTTCAAGCCGAACGGTCGTGCGTGGGCGAAGGTGCTCGGCAAGGCACTGTTCTGGGATCAGCAGTCGGGCAGCGACGGTAACGCGTGCGCGAGCTGTCACTTCTCCGCCGGCGCCGATCCTCGCGTGACGAACCAGCTGTCTCCCGGCATCAACGACGTCACCGCCGGTCCGGGCGGCGATCGCGGGTTCGGCTCGACGCGCTCCGATGATGGAGCCATTGCCGCCGGGTACATGCCGTCGGGCGCGCTCGCGACGGCGAACTACACGCTGACGCCGGCGGACTTCCCGCTGCTCACGCTCACCGACAAGCACGATCGAAACTCGCCGATCCGGACGAACACCAACGACGTGATCTCGTCGCAGGGCTCGTTCGAGGCGCTGTTCGAGCGCGTCCGGATCGCGGGGCAACCGGATAAATGCGACCTCGCGCCCGACGTGTTCAAGGTCGGCCACAAGGGCGCGCGCCAGGTCGAGCCTCGCAACACGCCGACGACGATCAACGCCGCGTTCTTCCACTCCAACTTCTGGGATGGGCGCGCGAACAATACGTTCAACGGCGTCGGCGTGTTCGGCATGCGCGACATCAACGGCGATCCGAACAAGCGGCTCGTCGTCTTCGAGGGCGGCAGACCGAGGCTCGGTTACATCGCGGTCAAGAACGCGAGCCTCGCGTCGCAGTCGGTGGCTCCGCCGACGAGCGCGGCCGAGATGTCGTGTAACGGCCGGACGTTCGCCGACGTCGGGCGCAAGCTCCTCTACACGTTCCCGCTGCTCCATCAGAAGATCGATCGCAACGACAGCATCCTCGGTCCGTACGCGAACGCATGGGGCTACGGCCTGAAGGTGCAGTACGGCTATAGCGAGCTGATCAAGAAGACGTTCGATCCGAAGTACTGGGCCGCGCCGGGGCGCTATCGGATCGTCAACGGCCAGCTCGTCCCGGATCGGACCGGCTACACCCAGATGGAGCTCAACTTCTCCATGTTCTGGGGCATCTCGATCATGATGTACGAGCAGACGCTGATCTCCGACGACAGCCGGTTCGATCAGTGGTTCGAGAGCTGCCGGCCCGTCGTGTCGAACCCCGGCGATCCGCTCGCGGTACCGATCGCGAATCCGGTCGTGACGTGCCAGAACCCGCCGGCGGATCCGACGGCGCACGGCTTCACCGCACAGGAGGCGCTCGGCTTTGGCCTGTTCAATAACGGCGGCGTCGGCATTCGCAACCCGGGTAATCCCGCGTGTAGCGGCTGTCACCCGGTGACAAACGTCAACGCGAACCCGCTCGTGTTCCCGACGTTCAGCGAGGCCGCGTTCCAGGAAGGCCAGACGTTCGTGCCCGTCGAACGCTCGCGCATCGACGATCCGGGCTTCCCGCAGGAGTTCGTGATCGAAGGCGGCGAGCACGACCGCGGCTTCTTCAACCTCGGCCTCAGGCCCGTCGGGTTCGATCTCGGCAACGGCGGCAACGATCCGTACGGCAATCCGCTGTCGACGTCGCGCATGTTCCTCTACGAGCAGGCGGGGCTGCCGGCGGTGGATCCGTCGGGGATCGTCGATCGCTGCAACACGCCGACGCTTGTCGAGCCGGGCGGCACGCCGCCGTTCCCGGGCTGCCCGAGCACCACGGCTCCGCCGCCGCTCGATCTCGCGGTCGAGCGCAACCTGGTCGACGGCACGTTCAAGGCACCGTCGATCCGCAACATCGGCCTGACCCCGCCGTACTTCCACTACGGTGGCTACAGCACGCTGCGCAGCGTCGTCGAGGTCTACGCGCGCGGCGGCAGCAAGCGCAATCACATCGAGAACGTGCCCACCGGCACCGGCGACTGGTCGGGCACCGGCCCGTACGGCAACGGCGCGGTCACCGAGCTCGGCACCGACGTCGGCACGAACGTCGACTTCTTCATCCGTGACATCAAGTCGACGGACGAGCAGATCGATGCGCTCGTCGCGTTCATGCTGACGGCGACCGATCACCGCGTGCAGTGCGACATGGCGCCGTTCGACCATCCGTCGCTGAGGGTGCTCGTCGGCCACGACAGGACGGATCGCAACCGCGACGGCAAGGCCGACGACCTGTCGTTCGAGCTACCCGCCGTCGGAGCGGGCGGCTATCAAGGCGCCAAGGCGAAGTACTGCCTGCCGAATGCGGGCGACCTGTTCGCGCCCGGCATGGACGCGCGGCGCACCGCGACGGACTGCGACTAGGCGCTCGCTGCGGTGAGCGGGGCCTGCTCGCGCGTCTGCAGGAACCGCAGCTGCGGGTAGTCCTGCTTCGCGCGGTTCATCTGCCACTCGTTGCGCGCGAGGAACACCGTCGCGCCCGAGTGGTCCTCGGCGATGTTGTCGCGGTTCGAGTCGGCGAACTTCTTGATGAGCTTCGGATCGTCGGCGTCGACCCAGCGCACGACCTCGAACGACGTCGACTCGAAGTGGCAGGGCAGGTCGAACTCGGTCGCGATGCGATCGGCGAGCACGTCGAACTGCAGCGCGCCGACAACGCCGACGACGAAGTCGGAGCCGAGGAACATCTTGAACACCTGCGCGGCGCCCTCCTCGGCGATCTGCTCGAGCGCGCGTCCGAGGTGCTTGGCCTTCATCGGATCGTTCGCGCGCACGCGGCGCAAGAACTCCGGCGCGAAGCTCGGGATGCCGGTGAAGTGCAGCGTCTCGCCCTCGGTCAGCGCGTCGCCGATGCGCAGCGTGCCGTGGTTCGGGATGCCGACGATGTCGCCAGCCCAGGCGTCCTCGGCGAGCTCGCGCTGGTTCGCCTGGAACACCATCGCGTTGTGCACGCTCTGCACCTTGCCGGTGCGCGGCACGGTCAGCTTCATGCCGCGCGTGAAGTGACCCGATGCGAGGCGGACGAACGCGATGCGGTCGCGGTGCTTCGGATCCATGTTCGCCTGGATCTTGAATACGAAGCCCGAGACCTTCGGCTCCGTCGGGAGCACCGGGCGCTCGCGCGCCGGCTGCTGGCGCGGCGGCGGGGCCAGCGTCGCGACGCCCGTCAGGAGCTCGCGGACGCCGAAGTTGTTCACCGCGCTGCCGAAGAACACCGGCGTCTGGTGGCCGGCGCGATAGGTCTCGAGGTCGAACTTCGGGCACAGCTCGCGGACCATCGCGACGTCCTCGCGCAGCTTCGCGACGGCCGCCTCGGGCAGGAGCTTGTCGAGCTGCGGATCGTCGAGACCCTTCAGCGTGATGCCCTCCTGCAGGTACTCGCCCTTGGTGCGCTCCATCAGGATCAGCTGATCGGCGATGAGGTCGTAGCAGCCGAGGAAGCTGCGGCCCATGCCGATCGGCCAGCTGACCGGGGTGACCTCGAGCTGGAGGTCGTTCGCGATCTCGTCGAGCAGCTCGAACGGATCGCGGCCCTCGCGGTCCATCTTGTTGATGAACGTCGCGATCGGCACGTCGCGCATGCGGCAGACCTCGAACAGCTTGCGCGTCTGGGTCTCGATGCCCTTCGCGGCGTCGATCACCATGACGGCCGAGTCGACGGCGGTCAGCGTGCGGTAGGTGTCCTCGCTGAAGTCCTGGTGGCCTGGCGTGTCGAGCAGGTTGAACGTGCAGTCGGCGTAGTCGAACGTCATCACCGACGTCGTCACCGAGATGCCGCGCTCGCGCTCGACCTTCATCCAGTCGGAGGTCGCGCGCCGGCGATCGCCGCGGGCCTTGACCGCGCCGGCGAGCTGGATCGCGCCACCGAACAGCAGGAGCTTCTCGGTCAGCGTCGTCTTGCCGGCGTCAGGGTGCGCGATGATCGCGAACGTTCGGCGCTTCGCGATCGGCGCGGGAAGTTCTGACTCGGACCCTGGCTCGGCGGACATCGGGGCGCAATCTACGGGCCTTCCCGGCGCCCCGCAAGCGCTTATCTTCCAGCAAGATCGCGGAGTTTGCCGCCGATCGCGAACACCGATTCACTCTTCGTCAGGTACGCGTCGGCGCCGACGCTGGCGGCGAGCTTTCGCAGCTTCGAGTCCTCCCACGCCGAGTAGAGGACGATGCGTGCGGTACCCGCTGCGGCGCGGACCAGCGCGATCACGCGCTCGGGCTCCGTATCCGGCATGTTGACATCGAGCAAGACGAGCTGGGGCGAGAACTCACGCGTCACCGCATCGAGGCCATCGATGGACGTCACGCCGCGCAGCTCGAACCCGTCGCGCGAGAGAGCGCGATCAACGAGCTCGAGCTGGAGCGGGTCGTCGTCGATGACCAGGATGCGGATGCCGGTCACGGCGATTTCGCCTTCTTGAGCTGCTTCTTGATCGAGTTAATCAACAAGTCACGGTCGATCGGTTTCGTCAGGTAGTCAATACACCCGGCGTCCATCGCGCGCGTCTGGTCCTCGCGCGAGGCATGCGCGGTCAGCGCGATCACCGGAATGTGCTTGACGGTCGCGTTCGCCTTGAGCCGCCTTGTCGCCTCCCAGCCGTCGAGCCGAGGTAACGACAGGTCCATGAGCACGAGGTCCGGGGTGTCCCGTATCACGCGCTCGACGCCGTGCTCGCCGTCCTCCGCCTCGATCACCTCGAACTCGTCGGAGAGGTAGCGCCGGACGATATCGCGGTTCTGCGGCGAGTCCTCGACGTAGAGGATGCGTGGCAGGCGACCGCTCTCGACGACGCGCTTGGCGAGCAGCATCTGCTTCGCCTCGCGGACGACACTATCGATCGCCATGCCTCCCTTCTGGACGACCCTCGCGAGGCCCTCCTTCAGGATTCGTTCCTCTTCTGACAAGAGGGTCTTGCCGGTGAGCACGACGACGGGTGTCTTCATGCCCTCGGCGCGCATCGTTCGTAAGACCTCGAATCCGTCGACGCCCGGCATCAGGAGGTCGAGGATGACGAGGCCCGGCGTGATCACGCGCGCTCGCAGGAGCGCCTCTTCACCGTCGCGTGCCTCGACCGTCGAGTAACCGGCGCGGCGCAGGTGGCGCGACACCATCTCGCGCGTCGACTCGTCGTCGTCGACGACGAGGATGTCGCCGTCGGACGGCAGGAGCGCGCGCTTGACGACGGTGATCAGGCGATCGGGCTCGAACGGCTTGACCAGGTACTCGCACGCACCGAACGAGAAGCCGCGGGCTCGCTGCTCCTCGACGGACATCATGATCACGGGGATCTGCGAGAGCGAAGGATCGCCCTTCAGCTCGGACAGCACGGTCCAGCCGTCGAGCTTCGGCAGATGGATATCGAGGATGATCACGGTCGGCCGGTGCTCGCGGGCGAGGTTCAGACCCTCGACGCCGTCGGTCGCCGACAGCACGCGGAACTCCTCGGTCTCGAGGTGCCCGCGGAGGAGGTGCTGGACCATCGGATCGTCGTCGATGATCAGCACCGAGAACGGACCGTTCGTCGGAATCGGGGTCGGGCCGATCGCCGTCGGGCGCGGCGCCTTCGCAGCGTCGATCGCGCCCGGCAAGGCGAGCGTGAACTTCGAGCCGCGGCCGAGCGTGCTCGTCGCGTTGAGCGTGCCGCCGAGGATGCCGACGACCTCTTTCACGATCGCGAGACCGAGACCGGTGCCGCCTACTTTTCGGCGCGCGGACCCGTCGACCTGACGGAACTTGTCGAAGATGAACGGCAGCTGATCCTCGGGGATGCCGGCGCCGGTGTCCTCGACGGAGATGACGAGCGTCGAGCCCTGCGCCTCCGCGGTCAGCACGATCTCGCCGGCGTCGGTGAACTTCGCCGCGTTCGACAGCAGGTTGAGCAGGATCTGCCGCAGCTTCAGCGGATCGGTGAACACCTGCCGCGGGCCGACCTCGGCGTGGAGCGTGACCTCCTTGCCCTTGAGAATCTCGCGGACGCTCGCCGTGCACTCGTCGGCGAGCTCGCTGAGGTCGACGATCTCCTTCACGACCTCGGCGCGGCCGGCCTCGATCTTCGACAGATCGAGGATGTCGTTGATGAGAGCGAGCAGCGTCTTCGCGTTCGCCTTGATCACGGACAGATCGCGGCGACCGTGTGGCGTGAGGCGCGTGCCTTCATCGCGCATCAGCAGGTCGCAGTAGCCGGTGATCGCGTTCAGCGGCGTGCGGATCTCGTGCGAGAAGTTGGCGAGGAACTCGCTCTTGAGCCGGGCGGCTGCCTCGATCTCGCGAGCGCGCTCCTCTTCGACCTTCTTCGCGCGCGACAGCTCGGCCGCGAGGCGATCGAGGTCCTCGTTCTGCTGGCGGGTGATTTCCATCAGCAGCGCACGCTGCTGGAACGTCGCCATCGCACGGGAGGCGACGACCGTCTTGGCCTTCAGCTCGTCTTTTAGCTGACGATTCTCGCGCAGTAGCTCTTCGACGCGGGCACCAAGGTCTACTTCTGTACTCACGAGGACGCTCCGAACGACAGCGCTGTCAGGGTCGAGTTGATCTGGAATCCGCAGTAGATCTCGAACTGCACGTTGAATCCGGCGCACGGCGGCGCGACCTTGAACGCATCCGACAGCTCTTGTGCCTGTCCGGTCGCCGCCGCATGGACCGTGCGCCCAGCGCAGTTGAAGATGAGCGTGGCACGCGGATTGGGAACTCGTGCCGGCAACTCCGTCTGAAAGAACCTGCGCGTACTCTCGCCGGCGGAGGTCGCCTTCACGAGCTCGAGCTCGCTGCCTTGCTCGAGCATGTTCGCGAACAGGATCGAGCCATCCGGCAGCGGCTTCCAGGGGGCGCGAATGAAGTACTCGCGTCCGACGCGCAACGCGACCGGGTTTGCCGCGAACCCCTTCGGCTTGCCGAACTCGAGCTCGTCGATCCCGACGCCGAGCAGCTCGGCGTAGCGCTGGGCCGCCGGCTTGCCGTCGATCTCGAGAACGCGCTGGGCACTCTCGTCGATCTTCGTCAGCCGGATCGTCTGACCGGTCGGCACGTACCAGTGCGAACGCATTGCCGCCCAAGGCGCGCGGGTGCGGAACAGCACGACGGCGACCGAGTTGCTCGTGACCTCGCCGTCGACGTGGATCTCAGACGACCACTTCGCCGGATCGAACTCGGTGTCCGATGCGCCGCCTCCGACCGCGACGAGGGCCTGGTTCATCGACATGACGCCGAGCAACAGCTCTTCCTTGCGGAACTGGAACGCATCGTCGACGACCATCGCGACGTAGTTCTTCGTGCCCAGGTCGTCGGCGCGAGCCCCGAGCTGCTGCGCAGCAGACTTGATCGCCGCTTCGCCGGCAGCCACTGCATCGCGAGAGATCTCGCGGCCGAGCCCGATCGCCACGTCGAAGTCACCGTAGAGGCCGGCCGCAACGACCGAACCCGAATGCATGCCGTCGCGGTCGATCTCGCCGCCGGTCGTTGCTCCGAACAGGCGCGTGTCCTTCGGTAGCCGCTCGCGCAACGCGGCGTTGAGCGCACGCTGATCGCGATCACGCGATGCAAACAGCGACACGAATTTTGGTTTTACACTGCCGAACTGATTGCAGATGTCCTCGGCCGCGGCCGCTGGGTCGCGCGCAGTGGTGCGCGCATTGAGCATTTCCACACTAGGCATTACCTGCTCCTACTCCTTGATGACCAAAACGAGCCCATGCGGCCCGCCCCCCGCGAGCTCCTCGTCCCCCACTGCACATCACGATAACACTGCCTCGAGCCACGAGGCATCTCGCTCGACCGCCGCATTTTGTTGCAGGGTCACCCCACGCGAGCGAGGTGCTCGAGCGCGCGATCGCAGTCCGCTTCGTTGTTGCAGGGGTGCGCGGAGAGGCGGATGCCGGTGCCCGGTCGCGTGTCGACGTCGATCGCCAGCTCGCGGAGATTCTTCGCGACGCCCGACGGATCGGCGACGCCGAGGCAGATCGTCCCGCCACGTTCAGTCGCCGCACGCGGGCTATGCAGCGGGATGCCGAGCGCGTCTGCACCAGCGATCAGGCGCTCCGTTAGCTCGAGATTACGCGCACGAATCGCAGGGACACCGACATCGATCGCGAACTGCACACCCGCCCGCGCGGCGTAGATCGCCTCGACCGCCGGTGCGCCTTGCTCGAACCGCCGGGCACCCGGCGCCGGAACGAACCCTCGTCCGTAGTCGAACATCTGGGCGTGCCCGAACCAGCCGGGATATGCGGGCTCGAGTGATTCGGCGAGCGCGCGCTTCACGAACAGGAATGCAACGCCGCTCGTCGGTGAGCACAGCCACTTCTGCGTTCCGGCGACCAGCGCATCGACGCCGAGCTCGCGGACGTCGATCGGCACGATGCCCATCGCCTGAAACGCGTCGAGCACGACGATAGCGCCGGCGGCGTGCGCGGCGCGAACCACCGACTTGGCGTCGAGCAGTGCCCCGTTCTGGTAGCTGACGAGCGGCAGCGCGACGATCGCCACTCGCTCGTCGAGCGCGCGCACGATGTCCTCGCTCGGCACCGAGATGCCGTCGGTCGACTTCACGTTGCGGACCTCGAATCCGCGCCGGGCCTGCGCGTGCCACAGGTACCGCGTCGACGGGAAGTCGAGATCGGTCGTCACGATGACGTTTCGCCCGGGACGTGGCTCGAGTGCAGCGGCGAGGGCGCTCTGGCACCCCGTCGCATTCGGGCCGAGCGCGATCTCGTCGCCCTCGGCATTGATCAGCCGCGCGAACAGGTGCCGGATCTCGTCGATGCGGTTCATCCACGTCTCGACCGCCCGATTGCGGAGCGCGATGGTGCGGCGATAGTCGTCGAGATCTGCGAGCGTCTCGTTCAACACCGGACCGAGGGAATGGGTCGCGAAGTACGTGCGCTCGACGAGCAGCGGGAATTGCCGGCGCAGTGCTGCAAAGTCGGGCGCGCTCACTTGAATAGCACCTCGTAGATGCGATCGAGGTAGCGGAAGCCGTCGAGGGCGAGCCCGTCGATCCCCTTGCACATCGCTGCGCGCGACTCGGCATCCTGCGGCGCCATGCGAGCGATCTGGGCCGACTCGTCGGCGTGTTCCTCCTCGAGCGTCTCGTGCAGCACGAGCCAGGTCAGCTTCGAGACGTCGAGATCGGACTGGCGGCGCAGCACGTCGCCGATCGCCTGGTCGATCTGCTTGCCGTACACCTCGGCGACGAGGGACGCGCCGACGGATTCGAGCACCGGCCGGCCGAGGTAATGCTCCGCGAGCCGCTCCTTGAACCACCGGCCCGGCGCAAGCCACTGCTCGCGATCGCCCGGTGGGGCACACGGTTCGAGGTCGGCGAGCATCTTCTCGAACAGCCCGCGATGCGCGTTGGCCGCATCACCACCGCCGAGCTCGTCGTCGAGCTGCTTTCCGAGCACCTGTTTGATCCCCGGGTGCGTGACACGCTCGTGCAGACCGGAGAGCCACTCCGGGAAGCAGTCACCAACGCCGACCCAGTTGTTCGCGAGGAGGACCCATGCCGGCGTTGCGCTCGGCTTCTCGCGGGCGAGCCGGCGGAACAGCGGGTGATCGGTCAATCGCTCGACGGTCTCGAGGCGTCGCACGAGCTCGAGCGGTGAACGCGAGCGTGCCGGCGCGGGCAGCTTGCGCTCGGCCAGCGAGCCGGGCGGGAACGTCCGGTAGACCTCGGGCGCGAGGTACGCGGTCGACCGCGTCGCGCCCTTGTCTCGCTTGAACGAGACGTAGCTGTGCATTCCGATACCGTGCTCGAGAGGACGGCGGGCGAATGCGCGGATCGCCTTCTCGTACTGCTCGAGCGCGTCCGGTTGCGCTTGCAGCCAGCGGCGGACCCGCTCGGCCGCTTCCGCGTCGTGCTGTGCGTAGTATGCGACTGGCGCATACAGCGTCGCGCCCGACGGCTCGGCACCGTTGGCAAATGACCAGCAACTCACCAGCGGCCGTGCGTAATACGGACCACGATTACCGAGGATCGTGTCGCAGAAGTCGGTGACGTCGCCTTCCGCGGCGCCGCCGATGCTGCCGATGACGTGCTCGGCGTCCTCCGCGCTCGCGTGATGGTGACGGAAGTAGACCTTCACGCGTGCGCCGTCGCGCTTGGCGAGGTCGAGCGAGAAGTAGACGAGCTCGTCGAGTGCAGGGCCTCGACGCGCAGCTTCGCGCAGGACACGCGGATAGGCAGACGCGAGATCGAGCCGCGCGAGCGCCTCTTCCAGGACCTCGAGCGTGTGCTCGCTGCCTCGCGCACGTAGATCGAAGTACGCCTTCACATCCGGGCGCGCACCTTTGCGGATACCGACCGCGTACCAGAGCGCCAGTAACGCGTGCTCGTGACGCGGCTCGAACAGGTCGGCGACACATTCGAGTCGATCGAGATCGGCATCGTGGTGCTCGTGCAGCCATTCGCCGGCGGCGCGCGCGGCTCGCCAGCGTCCGCGCAGCGACGGATCTCCGTCGACTGGCTCGACGAGAACGCGCAGCTCCGGTGCGCCGCCGCCGACGGCGATCGACATCTCGAACGGCGTGTGGTCGTCGACGACATCCGACGCGTAGGCCGGCGGGTCGGCAGTGCTGCGCAGTGCCGCAGTGCCGAGCAGGTGCGTGAAGATGTCGACCAAGCGCTGCGTCTCCGGTGCCGGAAACGCGAGAGCCTCCCCCAGGCTCGTCAGTTGGCTCGTTCCGACTTCGACGAGCGTTTCAGATGCGATCTCGCGCGAAGTTCCCCCGCCCGCCGCTCCCCCTGACAACGTAGCGGCCACCATAGAGACTCCTCCGTGATTGAGAAGTGAGATTGTGATTGCACCGCTTGCACTGTCAACTGCGACGGGGTGCAGCAAATTACGGCAGCCGAATGGTGCCGCAGAATTGTTACGGCACCGACTCAATGAAACGCGACTGACGCGCTTGCGTGCAGCATTTTGCGGCACCCTTTCGGGGCCTCGTTGCCGCACATACACGTTGTATGGAGTGCGACTTCATATCTGATCAGGAGACAAAGTGTCCGTTAGTTGATGGGTAGTGGATCTAACTTTGCCCTTGCTCGAACGCCTGAGAGCGCGCATTGATGGTGGGTAGCGTCTTCGAACGCTGGTGAGGTGAATCTCGATGTCCACGCGTATTCGCCAATTCGTTGTCTGCGCATCTCTCGGAATCGTCGGCTGTGCAGACGTCGCCTCGCCCGAACAGTCAGAAGCGACGTCGGAGCTATCCGGTCACAATGGGTCGTCGGTCAACACGCCCGTCGGTATCGCACTGGAGATCGACAACGGTGTTCCCAAGACGCTACGTGTGCGCAAGAACCAGCGCGTCTGGGTCAACCAGATCGACATGCGCGCGAGCGTGCTGACCAGCACCGACGAGGGCGTCGCCTCCCTCGACACGACAGGTGACTTCGCGACGCTCGACTGGCGCAACACCAAGTTCGTCGACCAGTCGTTCGTTTCGACGCCGAACGCCGACGGCACGTGGACGCGCCGTCGCTTCTATCGCGAGTCGAACTGGATGGAGCAGCCGAGCAAGTTCAGCATCGAGCAGCTCGACGCCGCGGGTCGCGTGATCGGCGGTTGCGACGACTACGAGGTCTCGAGTGGGAAAGAGCACCACCGGACCGACAACGACGACTTCTTCGATCGACGCCTTCGCGCGATCCAGTGGACGAACGACTGCGCGTCGACCACCGATTGCAGCACGGCGACTCACTTCGAAGAGGAAGCGCTCGTCGAGCTCCGCTACGCGAGCAGCGATCACCCCGAGACGTTCAAGTTCGACTCGAGGACCCGGCAGCTGCGCGTGACCTGGACGGCGAACCACCGCGCCTACTTCATTCCCGTCGAGCAGGTCGCGAACCCCGAGTGGGACTACGGCTTCAAGATCGACCTCGCGGTCACCACGCCGCCGGCCGCGAACGGGACGTACGCACCCGGCCAGCTGCTCACGGTCGAGTTCACGCTCCGCGACGGCCAGGGCAAGCCGCTCCATGACCCGGGCGTGCTGCCGACCTTCCAGGACTTCCTGACGGGCAACACGCCGTCGGGCATCCAGTACTGGGACGTCACCCAGCGTGTGGCGACGTACTACCGCCGCAAGCACAAAGAGAAGCAGATGGTGATCGCGATCAACGGTCCGATGCAGGACACGCAAACCATCCACAACACCATCGACTTCGTGGGTAGCATCATCACCTCGCCCGAGGGTTCGGTGCGTACGGCGAGCCCCGCCACCGAGGGCTTCTACGGCGCGGCCAATGCGGTTCCGGACTGGCCGATCCTGCTCGGAATCCAGCCGCTCAACTCCCCCGTCGACAACGTCGTGCAGTTCACGCTGCCGGCCGACGCGAAGCCCGGCACGTACAAGATCGTGATGAAGGCGCGCCGCTCGTACCTCGGTGAGGAGATCCCGGCGGCGACGGTGATCTCGCTCCAGGTCGGTACGCCGACGCCGACGAAGAAGGTGCTCGACACCGGCCCTTGCACGAGCTGTCACAAGGATGGATCGTCGCTGTCCGTGATCTCGCACGCGATCAGCGCGAACGATCGCGACACGTGTACGACGTGCCACGGCCCGCTGGTCTTCGAGCCCGAGACGCCGGTCTACGTGCGCACCCACTTCATCCACTCGCGCACCAATCGGCTGAACAAGCCGCTGCAGAAGTGCGAGAGCTGTCACCTCAACCGTACGGGCATCCAGCGCACGAGCAAGTCGGCGT
Organism: Kofleriaceae bacterium; assembly: GCA_013368795.1. GTDB lineage: Bacteria > Myxococcota_A > Polyangia > Haliangiales > Haliangiaceae > JABFXX01. The sequence continues at coordinate 2,175 of JABFXX010000252.1, read as the reverse complement.
GCATGTCGTGTCACAAGAGCTACCCGGCGAGCCACGTCGCGCAGTTCGGTCCGGTCGTCGACATGTACATCGGTGGTACCCTCGACGATTCGTTCCAGCAGTGCACCTCGAGCTGCCACAAGACGCACCCCGGCAGCAGCCTATGACCTGACGAAGGAGTTCCGTGAACTACGAGCATCGAGTCCAAGAGTTCTATGACAGCGCGTTGCATTGCTACCAGGCGATCATGGGAGACCGCTGGCATCACGGCGATCCCGATGCGCTCGCCGTCGGTCTGCCACGCCTACGCGCTTGCGAGATCCTCGAGGAGCGAATCGTAGCGCTCACGGGGCTTCGTGCCGGCGGTCGCGCCATCGACTTCGGTTGCGGGATCGGTGGGCCGACGCTTCACATGTCGAAGGTCACGTCGGCTTCCTTCGTCGGCGTCAGCAACAACGAGCGGCTCAACACGATCGCGCGGGACAAGGCGCAGAAGCTCGGGATGTCGAACGACGTGACGTTCTCGACGCTCGACGACCTGGGCTACAAGAACCTGCCGTTTCCCGACGGTTCGTTCGACGCCGCGACGTTTTACGAGTCGGTTTGTCACGTGCCCGACAAGGCAGCGTTGTTCGCCGAGCTCGCGCGCGTGCTCAAGCCGGGCGGACGACTCGGTGGCATGGACTGGATCCAGCGCCCGTTTGGCGAGCACCAGACCGACGACCAGATCATGCAGTTCATGGGGCCGGTCAACGAGGCGATCTCGATCCCGTGGCACGGCACCGTCGAGAGCTACAAGCAGCTGATGGAGCAGGCCGGGCTCGAGGTTCGCGTCGCACAGGACCTGTACCCGGGCGTCCGCTGCTGGAGCACCGTCCAGGACGACGAGACCCCGGCATGGGAGACGTATCAAGGGCCGGAGCAGCAGATGTTCCGGCGCGGCGAGGAAGCGCTCGCCGCCGCCCGGCGCGCGGGCGTGTTCACGATCGGGATGTGGGTCGCCGTGAAGCCGGCGCGCTGAAGCTCACGCCGGCGGAGGGGCGACGCTCTCGATCGCCCCTTGCAGCTCGGTCAGCGACGCGAGCAGTGCATCCGCATCGGCGTCGCTCTTGGTCGTACGCAGGCGCCTGGCGTGCTCCTCGCCTGCGCGGGCGAGCGCGACGATCGCGCCGAGGCCGAGGAGTCCCGCCTCGCCGGCGATCGCGTGGAGCTCGCGCGCGATCTGCGGCACGCCATCGGGTGTGCGCTTGGCCGCGAGGTCGAGGCTCTTGGCGATCCGAGTCCGCGCGGTCGCCACGAACTTGGGCACGAAGGTCGCTAGGAGGTCGTCCATGACGGTGTTAGCCCGAGCTTACCTCGAACGGCGGAGGAAATACCTGCCGCAGATCGCCAGCGCGAGCAGGCAGAACGCACTCGTCGCGTACGAGAAGTAGCGGAAGAACTCCAGCATGGAGATGTCGGCCTGGCCGAGGTTCTTGTACAGGACGACGAGGACCGAACCACCGTAGGCAACCGCGTCGCTCACGTAGATGAGGAAGACCGCCGTTGCCACGATGCCGAGTGCCGCGATCGTGCGATCGAACAGCACGCAACCGTAGGGAACGTACCCGAGGTACAGCCCGAGGCCGACGAGCAACATCCACGGCGTCGGACCGATCAGACCCGTGTCGAACAACAGCGTGGCGACACCGACGAGCGCGGCGCCGGTTCCCATGATGACGTAGGTGAGAAGGAGCCCGCGCCGGTTGTTCTTCACCAGGTACAGGAGAGCGAGCACGAGCATCACCGCGAGGGCGATCGGCAGCTCGGTGACGGTGAACACGGCGGCGCGATCGCCGAGCCCGAGGTCGGCCCAGATCTCCGCCGCATAGTTGTCGCGAAAATCGCGATACGCGGTGAGGAAGAAGTAGACGAGGACGAGCAGCAAGAGTCCCGGCAGGAAGCGACGCATGAACGCGCGCCGCTCGGCGCGTTGCATCGGTTCGCGCTCCGTCCGGGCCGCGACATCCTCCGCGCTCGGCGGCGGAACGAGGCTGAGCCCATATACCGCGGCCAGGAACACTGGCAGGAATAGAAGCCCGGTTGTCGCCGGCATCCAGACCTCGTCGACGCCGGCATCGATGATCGATTTACCGATCGACTTCACCGCGCCGCTCGCGACGACGTACGCACAACTGAGCCCGGCGCCGAGGATCT
>JABFXX010000012.1 GCA_013368795.1 Kofleriaceae bacterium | reverse complement strand
GATGAACCTCCAGTTCGAGCACCTCGGCAAGCCTCAGCCGAACCTGTTCCTCCAGGCGAGCGCGCAGCTCGGCATCGTGCCCGAGCGGCTGGTGATGATCGGCGACCAGCTCGAGACCGACATCGCGGGAGCGCGCGCCGCCGGCTGCGCGGCCGCGCTGCTGCACGGTCACGTGTCGCGCTGGAACGAGGCGGCGACGATCGAACCGACGTGGCTGCTCGATCGACTGTGGTGACGGTTGCGCCGACCCCGCGGCTCGATAAGCTGTCGCCGTGATCCAGCGCTTCTGCTTCGTGAAGCTCCTCGACGACGAGGTCGCCGGCCGCGCCGAGCTCGCCGAGAAGCTGCGCGCCGAGCTCGTTGCCGCGGGCGCGGATGCAGTCGTCGGCCTGCCCGCCGATGACAGCGCCGCACGGTGGGATCTGTCGATCGTGATCACCGCCGCGTCGCTCGACGCGTGGAACGCGCTCGCGCGTCAGCCCGAGATGGTCGGCGTGTTCGACGAGCTCGCCGAGCGCGCCGCCGTCGTGAAGGCGTGGACGTTCGACGTCGCCTAGCGCAGCCGCGCGATCCAGGCTGCGAGATCGTCGGGCAGCTCGCACTCCCAGCGCACGCGCTCGCCGGTCGCAGGATGCGCGAAGCCGAGCACACGCGCGTGTAGTGCAAGCCGCGGCGGCCTCGGCAGGAACGCGCGCTCGACCTCGCCGCCGTGCGTGCGGTCGCCGCACACCGGATGGCCGAGCCCGGCGAGATGGATGCGGATCTGGTGCGTGCGTCCGGTCTCGAGCTGGACGCGGAGCAGCGTCGCGTGAGTCGCAGCCGGCTCGACGGGAACGCCGCGCTCGCGGCGGATGAACGTCTCGACCGGCTCGACGTGCGTGACCGCGCGCCGCTTGTCGATCTCGCGATCGATCGTCTGTTCCGCGACCTCGCCGACCGCGACCGCGCGGTACTCGCGCTCGATATCGTGCGCCTTGAACGCGTCTCCGAGGATCTTGTTCGCCTGGCGCGTGCGCGCGAACACGAGGAGGCCGCTCGTCGGCATGTCGAGACGATGGACGAGGAACACGTCGCCGAACTGGCGGCCGAGCAGATCGAGCAGGTCGCCGCGATCCGATTCCGGCGTCGGCGCGGTCACGAGCCCGGCCGGCTTGTCGACGATGATGATGTGCTCGTCGGAGAACACGATCCGCGGCTCGGGTGCCGCCTCGCTCGCGCGTGCACCCGCGCCCACCGCGCCGCCTGCGCGCTCGAGTGCACCGCCGACGTTGACCTCGATCGTCTGGCCGGGGCGCACGAGCCGGCCGGCGACCTTCACGCGCGTCTTGTCGACGAACACGCCGCCGAGATCGATCACCGCGCGCGCCTTGCGACGCGACAGGCCGGCGACGTGGCGCGGGATCACCTGATCGAGCCGCAGGCCCTCCTCGTCGGCGGCAACGTCGAACGTTGTCTTCGTACTCACGCCCAGCTCGCTCGACCGACGACATCGAGCACTGCATCTGCGAGTGGCTCGGGAACTTCTTCCTGCAGAAAGTGACCGGCCTCGGTGCGTACGACCTTCGCGTCGGGACGAAGTCGCTCGAGGTGATTGATCACGCGGCCGAGCACGGGGTCCTTGTTACCCCACACGATCGAGATCGGGACCTGCGCGGTGCGAAACAGCTCGTCGGTGATCTCGAGCGCCGGCACCGAGGAATGTGTCTGCGAGTCGGGCACCATGCGCGCGAGCGCGAGCGGTGCCGCGCGATCGGCGCGCGTGGCGAGCGGCCAGCGATAGGCGCGCGCGATCTCACCGCGGATGCTCGTGCGATCGCCTTGCGAGACGTGGAGCACGCCGAGCGGAAACCCGAGCCGCTCGAACAGCACGCTGCTGACGATCGGCAGCTGCGCGAGGCGATGGAACAGCGTCGGCTTGAAGCCGGGGCGCGGCGGGCTGAGGGCGGTGTTACCGAGGACGATGCCGCGCAGTCGCGCGCGCTGCGGTGCGAGTGCGCCGAGACCGATCGCAGCGCCCCAGTCCTGCGCCGCGAGCACGAGCGGTGCGCCGCCGGGCAGCACCGCATCGATCGCATTGCCGAGCCAGCGCGAGTGTTGCGCGAGCGAGTGCATCTCCGCGGCGGGCTTCGTCGACAGACCAAGTCCGATGAGGTCGGGCACGATCAGGCGCAGCTCGTCGCCACCCGCGCGCACGCGGATCGCCGCGATCACCTTGCGCCACAGAAAGCCCCACGTCGGGTTGCCGTGGACCATGAGGACGGCGCGGCCATTCGCCGGTCCCCACTCGGCGACGTGCATGCGCTGACCATCGCCGACGTCGACCATCTGATGGCGCGCGCCGCTCGGCAGATGCGCCTCGATCCAGCCGGGGATGGCAGGCACGGACGTCGTCACGCGCGGAACATACCGCGCACGCGATCGATGTGAACCACGGCGGCTCGATTACGCGCCGCCGATCAACGGATATCTCGCCAGCCGAGCTGGCGGTCTACCACTCGCCGTCGTCGTCGATGTCGCGACCACGACGCTTCTTGCGATCGTCGGCCGGGCCGCCCGCGCGGTCGCGATCGCGATCCCGGTCGCTCTTGCCGCGACGACCGCGATCGCCGCCGCCCGGAGGTCCGCCGAACCCGCCAGGGCGGGGACCGCCGAAGCCGCCGCCGGGGCCGCCGCCGCCGGGACCACGATAGCCGCCGGGACCACCGCCGCCGGGAC
>JABFXX010000100.1 GCA_013368795.1 Kofleriaceae bacterium | reverse complement strand
GTCTCGTGCTTGGTGGGAAAGCAGCCGACGGTGAGGTCGCAGTAGTTGACGTCGCGCTCGACGGCACGCGTCGGCGAGCCCTCGACGCGCGCGGCGACGAGCAGCGCGACGTTCGGCGTCAGCAGCATCGCAGTGCCGAGCTGCGCCGCGCCGATCGGATCCCAGAACGCGAGGTTGTCCGTGCCGAATTGCATCGGCCGGGCCGCGGTCGCGTTGATGTGGCGGACGCCGAGCTCGACGGAGATCTCGTTGTCGAATCGCGGATGGAACGTCGGCAGGCCGATCGCGAACGCGCCGCCGGCGCCGTACGAGCTGTAGTCGAAGTTGTCGGCGAGACGCAGCGAGCCGGTGGGGCCGAACCGGAACCGACCGGTGCGGAAGCGCGCACCGAGCGCGACCGAGGTGCGGAGGCCGGGATCGCGATCGATCTGCTCGGCGTTGCGCGCGCCGTAGCGGCCGCCGCCGGCGAGCACCTGCACGGACACGTCGGCCCACGCTGGCGCCTGGTCGTAGAGCGAGACGTGGCCCTCCGCCGCGAGCAGCACGTCGTCGGATGGCGGCTCGCATGCCTTCACGTGGAGCGTGTCGCCCTCGACGATGCCCGTGTGCCGCGTGCCGTCGGCGTCCCAGGTGACGAAGCAGCCCTCGGGGACGCCGCGCCGGTACGTGCCCATCGTGCGGCGCTTGCCGTTCGGATACCAGAAGCCCCACACGCCATCGGGCACCGAGCGCGCGCCTTCGTCAACGTAGGCGCCGTGCGATTGCAGCGCGCCGTTCGCGTACCACAGCGTGTACGGTCCTTCGACGCCGCGGCTCGACGCGGCGGGCACCGCGAGCTTGAGCGTCGCGTCGTACTTGCGGGCGGGAGGCGGCACCTGGGTCGCGCCACTCGACGTGCAGTACTCGGCCTTGCCGTCGGGCGAGTGGGACGTGGCGAGGTTCGAGCCGAGCGGGCAAGTGTTCTTCGTCGTCGCGCACGCGCTGCACAACGTCGCCGCCATGACGAGGGTTCGCATCCGCAGACGGTAGGACGGCCGGCGGGGTGGCGTCGCGCTTTCGTTGCACGCACGCGCTCGGTCGACGCTGTGCGCGATTCGCGGGTGCGACACGGCCTAGAGCAGCGCGAGCTCCATGATGAAGCCCTCGTCGTCCTCGGACACCGTGCGATAGCCGAGGCGCTCGTAGAGGCGCCGCGCGCCGGTGTTCGAGCGCAGCACGCGCAGCCGGACGACCGGCGCACCGGCGGCGAGCGAGCGGATGTGATGCATGGCCTGCGTGCCGATCCCCGTGCCGCGTGCGGCCGGCACGAGCTGGATCGTCTGCACGTAGAGGCAGTCCTCGTCGCGGCGCACCGCGAAGAAGCCGATCGTCTCGCCGGCTCGCCGCAGCATCGTGTAGCGCTCGGGGTTCATCGGCTCGCGCTGGTGACGTTCCTCGCGCCAGACGTGCTTCATCGATTCGAAGAAGTTGGCGCGCGTCAGATCGCGGATGAACGCCCCGTCGCGAGCCGCGTCGCACGGTACGAGCTCGACGTCAGCGTTCATCGGGCCGGTACAGGATCTGGCGGCGCTTGCCGCGCCACTCGAGGACGAGGTAGTCGCCGATCTGCTCGGCGGTCGCCTCGTCGGTCGTGCGCTTCGGCGTCGCGCGCGTGCACGGGTGATCGCCGGGCTCGACGCCGACCTCGTAGAGGTGCCAGTGCTCCTCTTCCTTCTCGCCGGTCAGCACGTATGCGTCGTCGAAGCTCCACGTCGGTGCGTTCGCACAGGCGATCGGCTTGCCGTCGGGCTGGCGCACGGTGACGCGGCGGCGGTAGGTCGCGTCGAGCTTCGTGTCGGAGCGCCGCGTGATCTCCCACCACTCGGCCTCGTCGCGGATGTTGCCGTCGTCGTCGTACGACGTTGCCTGCCAGCGCCACGGCCCCACCGGATCGAGCGTCTCGGGCCACGGCGTGGCGGGCAGGTCGGCAAGCTCCTGGTCGACCTGCCACAGCGTCTGCGAGCCCTTGGCCCAGCGGAGGAGGAGGCGGTTGCCGGTCGCCTCGGCGCGGTAGTCGGCGAGGTGGCGGAAGCCGTGGTCGCACGGCGAGGTCTCGGCCTCGTAGTCCTTCTCGTGGACGACGATGCCCTGGTTGTCGAGATCGACCGTGACGTCGAACAGCGCGCGCTGGCGGTACCAGATGCGCTGGTTGCACTTGAACGGCACGCGATCGGTCGAGCGAACCTCGACGGAGCGCAGGTAGCGGCCGACGAGGCGCGTCGGCGCGGTGGGATCGGGGCGCAGGCGCCAGACCTCGTCCTCGACGCGCGACGTGCCGGGCTCGTCTGTGCGCAGCATCCAGCGCCAGCCACCGACGAGGTCGAGCAGCTTGTACTGCTGCGCGGGCGTGCTGGGCTTGGAGGTCGGCGCGCTCGTGCTCGGCGGCTGACAGGCGGCAAGCCCGACGAGCCCGAGCGCTGCGAGCGTCGAGCGTGAGGTCACCAGCCGCCCGGCCGACGCGCGTAGGCGTCCGCGACGATCTTCGCGATCGCCTGATCGCTCAGCGAGTCGGGGCGGCGGTGGCAGCCCGTCTTCGACGGAGGATCGAACTCCCAGGCCACGCGCGCACAGAGCCGCTTGGTCGCGTCCTCCTGCGAGAACCCGAGGCGGAACATCGTCCCGGCGCGGTGGGCGAGCTCGGCGGCGGAGACGTCGGCACGCAGCTTCGAGCCATTCGTGCGAGGCGGCGTGCACTCCATCCATTCGAAGGACATGCCGCGAGTATACTCGCCGCTGTGGTGAGGCACCTGTCGATCGCATGCGCGATCGCTGCGCTCGTACTGGCATCCGTGCCAGCACGCGCCGACGGTGTCGGAGTCGCCGCCGTCTCGACGTCGAGCACGGATCCGGTCTCGGTGCGCAAGGCACTCGCCGCGGTCGTGGGCGAGGGCAGGAGCGTACGCGTCTCCGACGACGCGATCGGCGAGGCGCGTGGCGCGGTCGCGAGCGGCGCCGTGCCGGCCGCTGTGCTCGAGCGATTTCGCCGCCTGCGCGAGCAGATCGACGAGGGCTGGCGCGCGTTCGTCCGTGTCCAGGTCGACTTCGCCGCGTCGCGCCTCGCGGCCGCGCGCACCGATGCCGAGTCGCTCGTCGCGTTGCCCGGCGGTGCGGTCCTCTACGCGGATGCCGCGCTCCGGCTCGGCGCCGTGCTCAATCACCTCGGCCGCATCGCCGAGTCGCAGGCGATCCTCGCGCTCGCACTCGCGCTCGACCCCGAGCGGCCGATCACGCTCGCCGAGTGCTCGCCCGATGTCGTCGGTGCCGTCGACGCGGTGCGCGCGCAGACGCGGTCGCGTGCGGCGGTCCGGATCGCGAGCGAGCCGCCGGGCGCGTCGATCAGCGTCGACGGCAAGGATGTCGGCAAGGCGCCACTCGAGGTCGACGTCGCGATCGGTCAGCACGTCGTCGTCGCGCGGCTGCCGCAGTTTCATCCGCATGCGCTCGCGGTCGCGATCGACGCGAGCTCGCGCGAGATCACGCTCGACCTCGATCGCGACGTCGCGTGGTCGCGGCTCGCCGAGGGCGCGAGCGCGGGCGAGCCCGAGTCCGCGGCGCAGGAGCTCGTCGACGCGACGCTGCGATTCGCAGACCTCGACGAGATCGCGCTCGCCGCCGACACCGATCGGCGCGGCGGACCCGCACTGCTCGTCCAGCGCTGCGCGGGCCTCCCGGCGCGCTGCACCGCGGTCGTCGAGGTCGGCTACGGCGATCGCAGCGGCCTGCCTGCGGCCGCGCGCGAGGCGTGGCAGTCGGTGAAGACCGCCGACCTTCGCTATCCACCGAGCGTATTCGGCGACGCGCGCGTGACCGGCGGCAAGGTCGACGAGGGCTGCAAGCTGTGCAAGAGCCCGTACCTGTGGGGCGGCATCGGCGTCGCCGCGGTCGTCGCGACCGTCGTCGTGATCGCGGTGGTCTCGGGCTCGCGGCCGCCGCCGGTCGTCGGCGTCGATCCGACGCAGTTCTGAGCACTACCGGAAGTCGGCCTGCAGCGCCTTCTTCTCGCCGTTGGCGAGGTCGACGCCGAACGTCTGCTTGCGCGGCGGCGACTCGGCGGGGAACACGACCTCGACGGTGTGGCGGCCGGCAGAGACCGTGATCTCCTTCGGCGTGCGGCCCGCCGACTTGCCATCGATGTAGATCTCGCCCCACGGGTCGGCACCGATCGCGAGCTTCGCGGTACCGCGAGGGGCCTCGACGCCGGCATCCGACGACGTCCGGACCGCCGCGGAGCCGTTGCGGTGACCCGCGTCGCGCTGCGGCTCGCGGCCGGCATCGATCTGTGGCGCGTCGATGCCCGCATCGATCGGCGCGGGCACGACGGCGATCGCGTCGGGCGTCGCGGCATCGAGGGTCTCGCCGATGCCGGCGTCCTCGAACTCCTCGATGATCTGCATGTGTTCCTTGCTCTTCAGGAACATGATCACGGCGGCCACGGCGAGCGCGATACCGCCGATGCCGAGCACGATCAGCGCCGTGCGGCTCGGCGGCTCGCGCACGACGGCGCCCGGATCGATCTTCAGCGGCTGCGGAGCGCCGGGCTCGGGCTTCGGCTCTTCAGGCGGCTTCGGCTCGTCGTCGATCGCGTCGAACGCGAACAGCGGCGTCGCGCGATCGAGGATGTTCTTGTAGTCGACGTTCGTCGCGAACGACGTCTGCTTCTGCGGCTTGCCTCGCGGCTGCTTGTCGCGCGGGATGACGGCGGTGCGCGGTCCGGCCGGCTGGTCGCGCGGAATCGCCGCCGTGCTCGGGCCGCTTCCGACGGGCTTGTCGGACTCGACCTCGGCCTCCGGCGGGAGCGCCTCGACGTGCGTCGGCATGCGCCGCGTCTCCGGCGGGCAGAACTTCGCGACGAGCGCGGCGACGTCGCGAGGACCCGGCGTCTCGTCGAGCGAGTAGAGATACTTGTTGAGCGCGGCGAGCATGTCGCCGGCGGTTGGCCAGCGCGCCGTCTGATCGCGCTCGAGCGCGCGCATGACGACCTCGTCGAGCTTTGCCGGCACCTCGGGGCGGACCTCGGAGGGGCGAGGGATGTCGGCGCGCAGCACGGCCTCGAGCGTCGCGTCGGGATCGGGGCGCGCGAACAGCCGGCGGCCGGCGAGCATCTCCCACAGCAGCACGCCGACGGAGAACAGATCGGTCTGGCCGGTCAGCGCCTCGCGGCGGACCTGCTCGGGGGACATGTACGGGAACGAGCCGGTCGGCGCCGACTCGCGCGCGTCGCCCTCGCCGGTGTCGCCGAGCGTGACCGCGATGCCGAAGTCGACGAGCTTGATCTCGCCGTCGCGCGACAGCATCACGTTGCGCGGCGACAGGTCACGGTGGATGACGCCTTCGCCCTTGCGGTGCGCGTAGTCGAGACCCTCGAGCATGCGCGCGGCGATGAACGCGGCGAGCGCCGGATCCATCTGGCCATCGCGCCGCGACATGAACTCGGTGAGCCGGTAGAGCGTCGGGCCGTCGATGTACTCCATCGCGATGAAGTACGTGTCGTCGATCACGCCGAGCTCGTAGACCGGGACGATGTTGCCGTGGGCGAGCGTGACGAGCGTCTTGGCCTCGGCGACGAACAGGTCGACGAAGTGGCGGTTGCCCGACAGCCGAGGGTGAATCTGCTTGATGACGATCTGCTTCTCGAAGCCACCCGGACCGATGATCTTGGCGAGGTAGATCTCGGCCATTCCGCCGGTCGCCAGCTTCTCGGTCAGGTAGTACTTGCCGAACGTCGTCGGCAACTCAGTCATCGCGCGCGAGAGTATCATGCATGGTGTGAACCCTCGGGGCTGGGTCCTCATCGCGCTGATCGCCGGCTGTGGCGAGGATGCTTCGCGCGTGAAGCTCGAGCCCGTCGCGCTGCCGGTGGCCGATGGCCTGCCGTGCGGCAAGCAGATCGCGAAGACCGCGCTGCGCGTTGTCGCGTACACGCCGGCCGGCGAGCTGCGCCGCAGCGTCCCGCCGACCGACATCGACGCGTTTCCCGAGGACACCGAGCAGCTCGGCGCCGAGGTCATCGGCAGCGGCGGCAGCCTCGTCGCGATCGGCAAGACCGCGCCGCTCGCGTTCGACGACCTCGCCGACGGCACGTCGATCCCGATCCTGATGGCGCCACCGGACGGGTTCTGCCCGGTGTATCCGATGATGTCACCGAGGGTCGCGCCCGCAGTCGCGCGTGCCGGCAACGGCGTGCTCGTCGTCGGTGGCACCGACGGTAGCGGCAAGCAGCTCGCGACCGCCGAGTGGTTCGATCCGTCGACGGCCAAGTTCGTGCCCGTCGCCGTGCCGACGAACCTCGTCGACGAGACGAACGGCTTTGCCGGCGTCGTCCTGACCGAGCTGCCCGACGGCACCGTCGCGCTCACCGGCACGTCGAGCCACGCGTACGTCGTATTCGATCCGGCGACGCGCGCGTTCGTCGACACGCCGACCGTGTTCGATCACCGCGCGTTTCACGCCGCGATCGCGCCCGACGCCAAGCACCTGTTCCTGATCGGAGGCTGCGCCGACGTCGTCGGTGGCGCGTGCAACGGTCCGAACCTGCGCACCGGCTTCACCTATGACCTCGCAGACCTGGCGAAGCGCGATCTCGGGCCGGTGTTGCCCGACACCGCGAGCCGTATCGGCGCGCACATGCTCGATCTCGGCATCCAGCGCGACGGCGTGCGGCGCTTCCTGCTCGCCGGCGACACCGGGCAGGCCGATCGGTTCGCGCTCGCCGACAGCGCGACCGAGACGCTGACCGGGCTCCCTGCGCAGACCGCGCTCCTCGACGGTGGCGCGGTGCTCGCCGCGTTCGAGCCCGACGGCACGACGCAGACCGGCGGCGCCGGCGTGCTCGCGCCCGATGGCACGGCGCTCGCGCCGATCGCACCGGCGCCCAAGCTCGACGGCGCGCGGCTCGTATCGCTCGAAGACGGCTCGGTGCTCGCGATCGGCGGCGATCCGCTGGGCAACGTCGCGCGCTATCTGCCGACGACGAACACGTGGTCGACCATCCAGCCGGCGGGCGATCTGCCGGGACAGCTCGACGCGCCCATCACGGTGCGCCTCGCCGACGGCAACGTGCTCGTCCTCGGCGGGCGCACGCCGAGTGACCACGCGTGGATCTACCGGCCGTCGCTCGTCGGCGCGCGCACGGGCTCGATCTTCGCGCTGCCCGACGGCAGCACGGAGGGCGTGCTGACCGCGCCCGACCCGGCGACGCTGTCGCGCACGGGCGGCCGCTTCGTACTGACCGCGACCACGGACGATCTGTCGGCGCGCGCGCTGGTCGGCGGCCCTCGCATGGCAACCGGCTCGATCACGGCGATCGCGCGTGTGATCGCGGGCGGCGTCGCGCTGATCGCGCGGCAGACCGGGCCGGGCGAGATGCTCGTCGGTCGCCTCGTGCCCGGCGAACCCGCGCGCATCGACCGCGTCTTGGGTGGCACGACGACGACCCTGTGTTCCGGCACACAGGTCGACGCGGGCGAGCTGACCCAGCAGGTCGCCCTGACGATCAGCGGCGACAGCGCGACGCTGACGGTCGGCCCCGCGGAGGCCTCGACGACGAAGGTGTCCTGCACGGTCGGGGCAGGGGAGCGAGGCGCCTGGGGCCTCGCCGCCGCCGGCACGGGCGCGCAGGTCGATGTCGGCCCGGTCACGGTCGCGCGCGTTCGCTGAGCGCATTCCGTGCGCCCGCGGAGTGTGAGCGCGTTGCGGGGACGCTTGTGCCGTGAGCGCGTGTTACGTTCGCCTCGATGCTGCGCCGGGCATGTGTCGTGGCCGCGGTGCTCGCGGCTCTCGCCACTCACTCGAGGCCCGCGCACGCCTACGAGTTCTGGCTGCGCGCGAAGACGATCGGCCAGGCGTACCAGCTGCGCGACTACCGGCTCGTCGGCCCCGATATCTTCCTCGGCCGGCGTCGCGTCACGCAGTGGCTCGCGCTGCGCATCTTCGACATCGGCGATCTCGCCGCGCAGCGCCGCATCTCGCATCTGCCCGACCGCGGTCCTCGCATCACGTGGCAGAGCTACCTCCGCATCGACCACGACTTCGGCGACTTCACGAGCGGGCGGATGACGCTGAACGGGCCGATCCGGCGCGATGCGATCGACGTCGTTCCCGAGCTCGCCGACTACGTCGCCGGGCTCGACCTCATGTACGGCTTCCTCGAGATCGAGGGCCTCGCCGACGGCAAGCTCGACGCCAAGCTCGGCCGCATCCTCATCGACGACGGCTGGGGCTCCGGCGCGTTCGACGGCGGCCAGGTGCGCCTCGAGCTGCCGCTGCCGGTCGCGGTGACCGCATCGGCCGGCCTGCGCGTCCGCCAGAGCTCGTACCTCGGCGTCTCGCAGTACGAGCTCGACGGCACCTCGGGCGCCGATTGCCAGGAGTACGTCGAGGGGCCGACGCCGGGCACTGGCTCGTGGCAGCTCGTCGATCGCAATCGCGCGATCAAGAACAGCAAGCTGTCGAGCGACTACGAGTACTGCCCGCAGCGCGAGATGCTGCAACCGACGATCGGCGCCTCGATCCAGACGACGCGTACGCACGGCGTCGCCGCCGAGATCGGCTATCGCCGCACGTGGTCGCGCACCGTCGGGCTGATCGGCTCGGTCGACCGCCTCGACTACCCCGACCGCGGCCTGTACCCGAACGAATTCGGCCAGGCGCCGGGCAGCGGCGTCGACGAGGAACGCATCCACGCGCGCGTCGACGCCGACTTCCGTCGGGGCTCGGTGCTCCTGCAGCCCTACGCCGCGGCGCGGTTCTCGCTGCTCCACGGCCTGTTCGATCGCGCCAACGCAGGCGTACGGATCAAGAAGGGCGATCACGTGCTCGAGCCGAGCGTCGAGTACTACTTCCCGACGTTCGACGGCGACTCGATCTTCAACGTGTTCTCGATCGAGCCGACCGTCGACGCGCGCTTCGAGTACCAGTACGCACCGTCGGGGCCGTTGCGAGCTCGCGCGAGCGCGTGGCTCCGCCGCTACGAGTCCGAGCCCGAGCTCGCGCCGGTTGCCGGCGGCGTCGACGCGAGCATCGAGCACACGTTCGGCGGCGGCTGGCGCGGCCGCGCCGATGCGCTGTGGGACGACGGCTGGGGCGGACGCCGCGTTGGCGGTGCCGTCGACGGCGCGTACAAGGGCACGGAGCGCGTGTGGTGGCGCGGCCGCGTGATCGTGCTCGGCGTCGACGACGACTCGACCGCCGCGCAGACGCGCAAGTACATCACCAGCTCCGCCGTCGCGAGCGCGACGATTCCGATCTCGAACCAGGCCGCGTTCCACGTGATCGGCGAGCTCGACTACGACCAGATCCACCAGCTCCAGTCCCGCGCGATCGCCGTGCTCGATCTCGCGTTCAACCCCGAACCATGAAGCGCATCGTCATCACCTTGATCCTGATCTGCGTCGGCGCTGTCGTCGCCGCCGACCAGCGTCGCGATCCGGTCTCCGATGCGGTCTATCCGGCGCAGCGCCTGCCGCTGATCTTCTCGCACGGCAAGCACCTCGCGCGCGGCACGACCTGCGACGCGTGTCACCCGAGCGCGAAGACGTCGCAGTCCGCCGTCGACAACCTGATCCCGACGGAGGCCGCGTGCCGCGCGTGCCACGCGATCGATCGCAGCCAGCCCGACAAGGCCGGCACGCCGGTCGCCGCATGCATCGGCTGCCATCCCGGCTACACGCCCGACACGCCGGTCCAGCGCGTCTACGTGATGCCGGCGACGATCAAGTTCGATCACTCCGCGCACGCGAGAACGTCGTGCGAGACCTGCCACGGCGACATGCGCGCGGTCGATCTCGCGACGACGCGCCAGCTGCCGACGATGGCGTCGTGCTTCAGCTGCCACACCGACGGCTCCCAGACGCGCAACTGCACGCGCTGCCACCTCGCGAAGATCGGTGGCCTCATGGAGACCAAGTTCCCGCACGGCGACCTCGTGCCGAAGCGGTCGAGCCTCGGCGACGAGCACGGCCTCGGCTTCTCGACCGACCACGCCCAGCAAGCGCGCCGCGTCGACGCGACGTGCAACGCCTGCCACGACCGCTCCGAGTGCGTCGAGTGCCACCAGGGCGTCGTGAAGCCGGCTGACTTCCACCAGGCCAACTACCTGCTCGTCCACGCCGGCGAGGCGCGGCGCAACAAGCCCGACTGCTCGGCGTGCCACCGCGCGCAGACGTTCTGCATCGCCTGTCACGAGCGCTCCGGCCTCGGCACGCGCGGCGACACCCAGTTCAACAGCCGCGATCCGCAGCAGCAGTTCCACCCGCCGGGCTGGGCCTCGCAGGGCATGGGGCCGAACCTGCACGCGAGCGTCGCGCGGCGCAGCATCACCTCGTGCGCGTCGTGTCACCGCGAGGAGGACTGCCTCGAGTGCCACAGCGCCGAGCCGGGCAAGCTCAACGTGTCGCCGCATCCCCGCAACTGGCGCGGCAGCGCGCGCTGCGAGGCGCTCGACCGCAACAACCGCCGCATGTGCCTGCGCTGTCACATCACGCAGGACGAGCTCGGCTGCAACTGGTCGAAGTAACGGGGACGGTCTTCACTTGCTTAAGTTGCGATCGGCAACCTGCGAGAATTCCAACGGGCGGTACCGGTAAGTTTTACTTGTGGGGCAACACTCGTGCTCGCAGCACGGAACCGAGCTCGACGTGCGCGATGCCCGTGGAAGTTAAACTTACCGGTACGCGATCGTGCTCCTTCGGGCACTTGCGAAGCACAACTTAACCAAGTGAAGACCGTCCCCACTAAAGCGTCGTCTTCACGTCGCCCATACGCGTCGGCACGCTGAGCCGGCAGTTGCGCGTGCACAGCTCGATCGCCTCGGCATCGCCGACCGCGAGCGCCTCGTCGAGCAGCCACTTCGAGATCGCGTGCGACAGCGCGTACTCGTTGCGCGAGTTCCACAGCCACACGGCCATGCTCGTGCCCTTGGAGTACGCGTGCGGGAACGCGAGCCGGCGCAGCTCGAGGCCGCCGGCGCTGACCGCGGCGTCGTAGGCAGCGCGCAGCGCGACCCACTCGCGCCACTCGTCGATCGGCGCGCGCACCGAGCCGGTGTGGCGGCGGTTCTCCCAGCGCGAGAAGCCGCTCTCGAGCGCGTCGAGCCGGCCGTGGCGCAGCCGGCGCGCGAGCGCATCGCCGACCGGGCCGCGCGAGGCGGGTGCACCGAGGGCCGACGCATCGGCGAGCTTGGCGAGCTCGTCGGTGACAGCCTGGGCGACGTCGCGGATCGCGCGATCGACGGCGCCCTCGGGAGCGTCGAGCTCGAGCGCGCGGCGGGCGAGCCAGGTCTGGGTGTCGCCATCGAGCAGCGCGGCATCCCACGCGGCGACGGCCTCGGCGAAGCTCGCGACGGTCGGCGCGCGTACGCTCGAGAGCTCGAGGTGAGCGGCGACTGCGCGCGGCAACGGCGGCGTCGCGTCGTCGGCCGTGTCCTCGGCGGTGACCGTGCCGGTGCCCGGCGTCGTCGGATTCGCGAGCAGGCGCGCGGTGGCGCGGCGATGCGGTGCGAGCAGCCAGCGCACGCGTAGCTCGGCGCT
>JABFXX010000317.1 GCA_013368795.1 Kofleriaceae bacterium | reverse complement strand
GACGCCGTAGCAGGAATCGGCAAGCGCGTTCGTGCCCCTGCCCCGCCGTCGCGCTTGATCCGCAAATGCGGGCAGCACGCGACCGATTGCGCCGGCTTCGCTGTCAGAGATGATGCCCCTGTCCGGACCGACATGCCCGAGAGCACGTGTCACTGCTCGATGAACAGAAAGTCGAGGCCTTGCTGGGCTTGCGCCGTGACATCGCGCATCTCACCGTCGAGGAATCGCAGTCGGTATCGCTGGGCGAGCCATTGCACGAACTGCCGAGCGGTGGCGATGCCCTCGGAGCCTGGCGTCACGAGCACACGATGTGGCTCGACCTGCAAGAGCGTGACGGCAGGCGGAAAGCGCGTCGGATCGTCGGCGCGGCTCTCCGTTGCGTACTCGAGCATGTGGTTGCTGTCGAGGAGCATCACGACTTCGGGCGTCGTCGCATCACGCGCACCGCAAGGAAGCGTGTCGACGTAGCGGTTGATGGTCGCGACATCGAACGTGGTGTCGACGGGCTCGATCGTGAACGATTCGCTCATGGAGCGTCCTCTTGCGATGAATGCTTGACCCGTCGGTTGGCATGGGCGCTAGCTAGGTACCCGACGCGAGCATGACCACCGATGTAATCGAGAGTGACTATCTGGCCCTCCGCAACGAGGCCGAGCTTAGTTCGTTTCGCGCCGTCGCCCTCTCCATGCTCATGGAGAAGAGCACCGTCGAAGACGAGCGGTCTGCCAACGGCGACTACCTCGAGGTGTGGCGAACGCCGGACGGCAAGCGCAGGATGTCCTGGATCGAGGTTCCACGCGTGTTCGGCAGGTTCGTCTGGTATCAGGGTACCGACGTAGAGCAGAGCCTCCAGTTCGCGGCCCGCATGTTGCCCTCTGCGAGCAGCAGCGAGGTGCGCGAGATGCTTCGCTCGCCGGACGTCCCGCACGACGAGCGGGTCGCGCTGCTCCATATTGCCGCGTACGTGACACCGTCGGAGCGGCCCGACCTGCTGGAGACATTCCGGCGGCATCTGGCCGATTCGCACCGCGGGATCCGGCTGGCGGCGGTTCGCGGCTACACCATCCGGCGCTGGCCGGGCCTGCTCGACGAGATCGAGAGAATCAGCCAGGAGGATCCAGAGGACGACATACGCGAGTTTGCCGCCAAGACCGTGAAGCTCGTGCGCGAGGAACAGCGCGGGAATCAGACGTAGGCTGCGCGGCGCCTAGTAAGACAGGAGCCGGCCGGCGACGGCGCCGGGATTCGCGAGCGCGAGCAGGTGGCCACCGGGCAAGACGTCGACGTCGAGGCCGAGTCGCTCGCGCGCGACGCGCTGCTGGAAGTCGATCGGGAAGAACCGATCGTCGCGACCGCCGATCACGTGCATCGGCACGTTCGGCCACCCACCGAACACGCAGCGCTCGCTGAAGACACGCTCGGACTGCGCGCGTACGTGCTCGGCTCCCTCGGCGACGAGCGCCGGCGAGACGTCGTGGAGGAAGTAGGTCTCGTTGTCGAAGTCGGCCGGATAACCGGCGCGCTCGGCGGCCGCGATGCGCGCGTCGGTCGCGCCCGTGTCGTGCCACCACGCGCCGACGAGCTCGCCGGTCACGGGGATCATCGCGTTGACGAACACGAGCTTCTCGACGGGAACGCGGGCGCACACGAGCGGCGCGGTGAAGCCGCCGAGCGACTGTGCGACGACGACGAGGTCGCGGCGCCTGCCGATCGCATCGGCGACGCGGTCAGCGTAGTCGGCGAGCCCGGCCGTCGGATCGTCGGCCGGCAGGTCGACCGCGATCGCTTCGTGGCCCGCGTCGACGAGCAGATCGGCGACAAGGTGCCAGTACCAGGCGACGCCGCCGGCACCGGGGATGAGCACGAACGTCGCCATGCCTCACTATGCCCTTGCCACTCGTGGGTGGCGAGCGCTAGCTCCACCAGCGCGCAGCCGATGCGGCAAGCTCTGCCTCGGCCGCATCGAGAATTTCGAGCTCGTCCGCCGTGAGTCGCGGATCCGGCATGTGCTTCGCCGCGAAGGCAGCGGTGCCGATGGCTTCGAGCTCGCGGAGCGCGGGCGTCAGCTCCTGCTCGACGTTCATCGGTGCGCGCGCCGCGCCGGCCTCGACCACCTCGACGAGGAGGCGCTCCGCCCGCCCGTGTAACTGGAGGATGCGCGCGACCGCGAGCGACCTCGGCGAGTCGTAGCCTGGGACGTCCGGATCTCCGGCGAG
Source organism: Kofleriaceae bacterium (assembly GCA_013368795.1). Taxonomy (GTDB): domain Bacteria; phylum Myxococcota_A; class Polyangia; order Haliangiales; family Haliangiaceae; genus JABFXX01. The sequence goes on along the minus strand of JABFXX010000317.1, from coordinate 517 downwards.
CTTTCTGTCGAGCTCGGAGGCCGGCCCGTGAGCGACGAGCAGCGGAAACCATGCCGTGGGCGTCACGGTTGTCCACGCGTCACGCAGCACGTCTCGTATGACGTAGCGATCGAGCTCGGTCGCGAGCAGCAGCGCTCGCAGGCGCTCGGGTCGTGGTTCACGAGCCAGCTCCGCGAGCGCGTGACGCCGGGTATCGGCGATCGGTGAGACCAGCGCGTCGAGTCCCTCCGGCATCGGTTCGGTCGGCGGCAGAAGCTCGCTCCAGCCGGGACGCCCGCGCATGCGCAGGAGATGCGCCCTGCCCGCTTCGCCCGAGACGGCAAGCAACGCGTTCGCGAGGCGCGGACGATCGGCACGAAACTCCTCGAGATCGAGGAGCACCGATGCCGCCAGCGCGGCGCAGCCCGATCGTTCGACAGCCTCGGCGATCGCTGCCGAGTCGGTCGTTCGGCGGGGAGCCGTGAGCGGACGATGAGTCTCCTGCCGCCACCGTACGCGGTCCCACCGTGCCCGTTCC
>JABFXX010000667.1 GCA_013368795.1 Kofleriaceae bacterium | reverse complement strand
GATGGCCTCGGTGGCGACGTCGAACACCTGCATGAGCGAGACCGGGCCGGACGCGTTGCCGCCCGTCGACGCGACGATATCGCCGGCGGGACGCAGGCGCGAAAACGAGAACCCGGTGCCGCCGCCCGTCTTCTGGATCTCGGCGGCCCAGCGGACAGCCTCGAAGACACCGGTGGTGGAGTCGTCGACCGGCACGACGAAGCATGCCGCGAGCTGGCCGAGTGGTCGGCCTGCGTTCATGAGAGTCGGGGAGTTCGGTACGAAGTCGAGCGAGGTCATCATTCGCTCGAACCTGGCGCGCGCGGACGCGACTTCTTCGGAGCTGTAGCCGAGCGCGGACTCGACGGCGCTGATGTGGCGAGCGACCCGGCGGAACAGCTGATCGGGCGTCTCTACGACGATGCCGTTCTCTCGCGCGAGGTAGCGCGCGCGCAGCACCTGGAGCGCGTTGTCCGTCAACATCACCGTCACGTTCGCACCGTACGCTCGGCGGCCCGGGCACGCAACCAGCCGCGAAGGCTCACCGCGCTCATAGTTGTCGCCGTGCTGTCACTGTTGGCAGTGCTCGTCGCGAAGGCGAATGCGGCGCCTGCGGATCGGTACGACGAGGACGGTGGCGGCGAGATCGACGACGAGTACGATCGCGATGGTGACGCGGGCGGCAGGAGCGGTCGCCGGGCGCGCGTGCTCGACGAGCCGTGGAGCGAGGTCGGGCCATGCGAGTGCGACGAGGCGATGTTCGCACGACAGGTCGCGAGCGCGCCGAGCGTTCGCGATGTCGTCGCGGCGGCGGAGCGCACGGCTGGCGTCGACGAGGATGCGAGCACGAGCTGGCGGAGGCGATCGAAGCTCGCCGCACTCGTACCGATGCTGTCCGTTCGGGTGGGCAACACGCAGAGCTGGCGCGACGTCGTCGATCCGACCGTCAATCGTGCAGCCGCGTTCGACGTGCGCGCGAGCTGGCGACTCGATCGGCTCGTGTTCGATTCGATCGAGATGCGCATCGACGCGCAGGAGATCGCGAGGCGACGCGAGCGGCGCGCGGTGGCTGCGCTCGCCGGACGCGCGTACTTCGCGTGGCTCAGGGCCGAGGCATCAGCCGCCGGCGGTGGGGCGGCAGGACGAGGCCGGTGGGCGTTGCGGGCGGCCGAGGCGGCCGCGGAGCTGGATGCCCTGACGGATGGGTGGTTCTCTGAGACGGTGGCCAACCATCGGGAATCTCGATGAGGGAGAGTGTCCGTACCCCGGACGAACCCCGCCGGAGCATACAGAAACTTGCCATGCCGCCGAAAACCCGGTGACGATGGAAGAAGTGAGCAACACCGAGCGGCAATATCCCCGGTTCGCCCACGAGGTGGCGGTGAGGCTGCGCGTCGGCAAGACGGCGACGGACGGCCGTACGAACAATGTGTCGCGCGGCGGTCTGTGCGCGAACGTGCACGATCAGGTGGCGCCGGGCACGGACGTGGAGGTCGACATCACGCTCGTGTTCGACGACGGCGTGCAGTCGGAAGCGCTGTCGCTGCCCGCGCGCGTCGCGTGGTGCACGACGGTCGACGACGCGTACCAGATCGGCGTGTCGTTCAAGGCGCTCGACGCCGACCGCGCAGAGTACTTGCAGTTGTTTCTCAAGTACCTCGGTGAGGAGCGCGGCCCGCGGAAGTCGCGCCACACCGTGAAGCCGATCGACGACCGCTTCGGCTGAGTCGGCAAGACACTCGACGACCGCCCGCGGCGCCGACTCGGCCGAGCGCGGCAGCAGCACCTGCTCAGGTCGCGGCCGGCGCGGCAGCAGCACCGGATGACGCCTTCTGCTTCGCCTCGTGCTGCATGCGTGCCTTCTGGATGTCGCTCATCATGCCGAGCACGAGACGAGGATCCGTGAAGACGTTGAGCTTGGGCGCGAGCGACTTCGCGTAGCGATCGAAGTAGAGCAGCTGCTTCGTGATCAGGATGAACTCGTTCGGCATGCGCATCTTGTGGCGCGTCGCCGTGCGCTGGATGCCCGGCAGGAAGTCGGCGTAGTTCACCTCGCCGAACGACAGCGTGAGCAGCGGACGGTAGGTATCGCCGAGGTCCTTGACGAAGTCCTCCAGGACGAGACCGTCGGGCGCGCCCGCCATCTCGATGATGATCTCGGCGAGGCGCTTGTAGTTACCCGACGCGAACGCGATCATGTAGTCGGTGACGAGGTAGCGCTCCTTGTCGTCGAACCGGCCGACGATGCCGAAGTCGAGGAAGCCGATCGTGTCGTCGTCGAGCAGCATCAGGTTGCCCGCGTGCACGTCGCCGTGGAAGAAGCCGTAGAACACGACGCACTGGAACCACGCGCGCAGGCCGTCGACGAGCTTGGTCTCGCCGTCGATGCCCTTGGCCTTGATCTCCTCGAACTTGTCGACGCGAAGGCCGCTGAAGCGCTCCATGACGAGCACCTTGCGCGTCGTGTACTCGTGGTGCGGCACGGGCGAACGGATGTTCTTGTGCCCGAGCTCGCGCATGATGTCGTTGAACTTGTCGAGGTTCTCGGCCTCCTTGCGGAAGTCGAGCTCCTCGGTGAGCGTCTTCGTGAAGTCGTCGACGACGCCGACGGGATTCGCGAGCTCGGCGTTCTTCTTGAACTTCGCGACGAGGCCCGCCATGAACCGCATGATCTTCATGTCGGCCATGCACCGCGCGATGATGCCGGGGCGCTGGACCTTGATGACGACCAGGGTGCCGTCGCGGAGCTTGGCGGTGTGGACCTGCGCGATCGACGCCGACGCGAGCTGCTTGGGCTCGATATCGACGAGGTGGGCCGCCTTCTCGCCACCGAGCTCCTCGTCGAGCGTGCGCTTCACGTCCTCGAACGGGAACGGCTTCACGCGGTCGAGGACCTTCTGGAACTCCTTGACGTAGGCGTCGGGGAACATGCCGGCGCTCGACGCGATGATCTGGCCGAACTTGATGAACGTCGGACCGAGGTCCTCGCAGAACATGCGCAGGATCATCGGACGCGTGAGCTTCTGATACTTGGCGCTCTGGCCCGTGATCGCGAACCAGATGCGGCGCAGGAAGAGAACGTCCGACAGCCACAGGAAGAAGTACTTCGCTGTGATCAGGCTGAACGCCCACATGCGCCGGGGTACAGGCAGCGCGAGTGACAGCAAGACCAGAACCGCCAGGACCGCCAGCAGGGAGTACCAGAACATGCGCCGGACATCCTACCACCGGGGGTACGGGCAGATCGACGGCAGGGTATGCTCGAGGCAGTGCTTACGACCGTGACCGCCGGACCCTATACCGTCCGCGGCGTCTCCGTCGGTGGCGTGTACACGTCGCTGGCCGTTCCAGAGCTGTCCGTCCTGTTCGACGCCGGGATTTCTCCTCGGTCGGCCGGCGGTATCGACACGATTCTGCTCTCGCACGGTCACGCCGACCACGTCGGGGCGCTGCCGGCATTGCTCGGCATCCGCGCGCTCCACGGCAAGACGAAGCCGCCTCGGGTCGTGATGCCGGCGGAGATTGTCGACGACATGAACGCCGCCCTCGAGGCGCTCAGCCGGCTGCAGCGGTGGCCGCTCGCGATCGAGGCCGTCGGCATGCATCCCGGCGACGACATCGAGCTGCGCGGCGACCTCCGCGTCCGCGCGGTCCGCACGTTTCACCCCGTCCCCTCGCTCGGTTACGTGATCGTGCGCAGGATCGGCAAGCTGCGCGCGGACCTGCACGGCAAGCCCGGTCACGAGATCGCGGAGCGGCGGCGCGCCGGCGAGCACGTCATGGTCAGCGAGGACCGCCTCGAGGTCGCGTACGCGACCGACACGCTCGTCTCCGTGCTCGATCACTCGCCCGACCTACTCCACGCCCGCGTGCTGATCATGGAATGCACGTTCCTCGACGAGCGCAAGACGCTCGAGGCCGCGCGCGCCGGCTGCCACGTTCACCTCGACGAGGTGATCGAGCGCGCGGCGAAGTTCCAGAACGAGCACATCGTGATGATGCATCTGTCGCAGCTCTACCGGCCCGACGAGGTCGCGTCGATCCTCGACAAGCGCGTGCCGCCCGAGCTGCGCCGGCGGATCATCCCGTTCGTGCCGTCGACATCGCACTGGCCCGGCTGATGAGCGACGACGACCTCGACGAGGACTTCGTCGCGCCTCCGCTGACCGATTCGATCGACCTGCACACGTTCCTGCCGAAGGAGTGCGCCGACGTCGTCGAGGAGTACGTGCGCGCCGCGCAGGAGGCCGGGTTCACGACGGTCCGCATCATCCACGGCAAGGGAACCGGCACGCTCCGACGGATCGTCCAGAGCGTCCTCGACAAGCACCCGGCAGTCGCGCGCTACGCGCAGGCGGACGCGAACTGGGGTGCGACACTCGTCGAGCTGCGTCCCGTCGACGACAAGGATCACGCCGGTCAGTAGTCGCCGGTCGGATCGCGTGCAACGCCCGGCGCTCTCGGGTGGTCACGACTGCATGACTCGATCGTGTTGGGTGGTGATGGTTGCGCTGGGTGGGGTGTCGGCGGCGTGTGGGCCGGATGCGTTCGAGACCAACGCGTACCTGCGCCGCGCCGAGCTGCATGTCGATCCGGCGCGCCCGGACGAGCTCGCGCGCCCCGTCTTCTTCGTCGACCTGCTCGGCGGAGATGAGGGGAGCTACACGCGGATCGACAACGCGTGGGCATCGCCGGACCCGCTCGACGGGCCGTCGCTGCGCCTCCACCTCGCGCTCGAACAGTCGCCGGTATTCGTGCCCGCCAACTCGGTGCTGACGATGGCGCTCGTGAACACCGGTCTGCGCAACGCCGATGTCGCCGCCTACTGCCAGTCGGTGATGCCGATGCAGCTGTACTTCGGGTTTCCCGGCGAGCCGGATCGAACGGCCGCGACGTTCGACGACCTGACGATCTTCTGCCCTTAGGTCATCGTCGCGACGAGCAGGATCGCGAGCTCGCCGATCGCGGCCGCCGTCGCGACAACCGGCGCGGACAGGCCGCGGTCGCGGCGCTGTGCATCGAGGCCGAGCGCGAACGCGATCGCCGCGGTGAGCGCGAGCGCGACAAAGCCCGCCTTGCCGAGTGCGAGCACCGCGATCGTGAGCACGCCGATCGTGATCGCGGCCGTCAGCCACGCGGGTGTCGGCGTCGCGACGAGCGAGCGTGGCGATACGTCGTCGAGGATCGGGTCGCCGAGCGCCTGGAGAAACACCGCCGCCCACCGGCCGGCGAGCGCGGTCGTGACGAACACGCCGAGCCACAGCGACGTCGGCAGCGCGGTGATCGCAGCGACGCGCACGAGCGTGCCGAACACGAGCACGAGGATCGACGTGACACTCGGCGCCGAGGCGTGCGTCCCGTCGATGCGCTCGACGACACCGCGCTCGACGAGCGCCGCCGACGCGAGCGACAACACGGCGAGGCCGACGATCGCGCCGATCGACGGCGGCATGCCGACCGCGTCGATCAGCGCCGCCGCGATCCACGCGACGAGTCCGATCGGCAGGCCGAGCGCGACGACCCAGAACCCGCTGCGCGCTTCGTTCCCGATCGAGTCGGGCCAGCGCCACGGCGTCGAGTGGACGAGCGCGACTGCACCGCCGTAGAGCGGGCCGAGCCGGCGCATCCAGTCCTCGCGGGTCGACACGCGCACATCATAGCGCCGGTCTCCTCTGCGGGAGGAAGGTCAGCCGACGAGCAGCTTTGCGGCGCCGAACGCGACCGCAAAGGCCGCAAGCCAGGCGAGCGGGACAGCGAGCGACGAGCCGACGAGGGCGAGCGCGCGGGTGTTCATGCAAGGACACACGCGAAATCGCTGCAGAACCTGCATCGTCAACGGAGACGCGCAGTTACCACTGTCAGAAACTCCGCGGGAAGGGCCGAAGGCCCGTTCCCCGCGCGAGTGCTGACCCGAGCCGTGCGGCGCGAAGCGCCGAGCGCGACCGTAGGACGCGCGCCCTGCGAAGCAGGGCCACGGCTCGCGGTCAGAACGCCGGCTTCACGGGGTGCTTGCGCTCGGCGTTCGACAGGACGCGCGCGCGGACGAGGAACGGCGCCGGATCGACGTAGCGCGTGTTCGTGTTGTCTCCGTGCTGGTTCGGATCGTTTGGAACCTCGAGCCCGAAGTGAACGTGCGGCGCGGAGTGATTGATCGCGGTCGCGCCGAGCGTCCCGATCTCCTGGCTGCCATCGACGCGATCGCCGACCTGCAGACCCTCGACGATCGTGTCGAGGTGCATGTACGAGGTGAGCGTGCCGTCGTCGTGCTCGATGCGAACGTAGCGCCCGCTCCGGCCGTCGCGTCCGAGCTCGGAGCGCTCGACGCGCACGACGACACCGTCGCCGACGGCGACGACCGCGCGGCCGATCGGGCCCGCGAGGTCGACACCGCAGTGGCCGGCGCCGCACTCCTCGCGCATCACGCCGATGCGTTTGGCACCGAACCGCGCGGTTGTGCGGTCGGGCATCTTCTCGTCGGCGCCGGCGACCGGATAGACCCAGTCGAGCAGCGACGGATACAGCTCGTCGAGCGCCGCGCCCTGCTCTTCCGGCACCGGGAACTGCTCGCGGATGTCGGGCACCGGCGGCGCTGCTTCCTTGCTCGTCGCGTGCGGCTGGACGACGGGGATGAGCTGCTCTTCCGATTCGATCGGATCGATCGCGGCGACCGGCGCGGCGGGATGCTCGGCGCTCGCGCTGCGCGACATCGAGAGCGTCGCGATCGCAACGAGCGCGATGCTCGCGCCACCGGCGGCGACGAGGCGCAGCTTCTTCGGCGCGCGGCGAACCGGCGCGGGCTCGGCGATCGCGACGACGTCGGCGACGACCGGCACGTCGCGCATCGTCCAGCAGGTCAGGTGCCAGAGCTCGACGGCGCCCGACGCGGAGACGAACGGCCGCCCTTCATGAAGCGCGACGTGCTTCGCACATCGCGGACAGACCGCGGCACCCATGGAGCCATGCTAGCCGAACCGATCCGCACACAGTCGCGCGCGGGGGATCATTTTTGCTCAAACGATCGTGTGGCGACGTGTCCTACAGCGCGAGCTAGACCGGCTTCCGCCTCATGATGATGAGGTGGTTGCGGATCTTCTTGTCGTAGTAGCCGAAGCGGAACGGTAGGTCGCGCTTGGGCTCGGCCTTGAACTCGTCGCGCCAGTTCTTCGCGATGCCGTGGCCCGCCGGGATGTGCGGCTCCTCGAACATTCCGTAGGTCTCGTACTCGAAGCCCGCCGCCTTGCCCCAGCGCGGCGCGACTCCGGTCGCGTCGGAGACCATCCAGACGACGTGCTTGATGAGGTAGTCGCGCATGATCGAGAACGAGTCCCACGACAGGAGGTAGCTCGCGGCCTTCGTCATCGCCGCGATCTGGCCCTTGCTCTCGAGGTGCTTCACGACGCGCGGATCGTCCGCGAGGCCCGGACCGATGCCCTTGCTCTTGTCGTTGCCGAGGTTCGCGCGGATGTGGCGCCACACCTGGATGCGGCCGCCCGGGCGACGGAACTGGACCTCGGCATTCGAGAACAGGAAGTTCCGGTCCTGCGCGTTCGTCGTGACGGCCGGCGCCTTCGAGACCTCGGCGTCGTCGAGGTAGTGGATCGAGCCGTCCTCTTCGATGCGGAAGTAGCGCAGCTTGACGAAGTCGTAGCCGTGCAGCTTCACCGCCGAGAGGCCGAAGATGAGCTGCGTCGGCAGCGCACCGCCGCGCATCGCCTCGATCATGTTCAGCGTGTTGCTGAAGTTCACGCGGTAGAGGAACTTGAGCTCGTACTGCACCTTCGCGAGCGCGGCCTCGAGCTCCTTGCCTTTCAGCGTCGAGATCGTGCGCGGATCGCCGGCGGGCTCGAGCGACAGCGTCGTGATCTCGTCGGCATCGGGATAGACGGTGAGCGCGGTCGACAGGTCGCCGCCGGCAAACGGGTAGACAACCTTCTTCGGGATGTCCTTCGGCACGTGATCGGCGAAGAACGCGCTCGCCGGCTTCACCCACTTGTTGTGGTACGCGTCGCGCGCCGTCGTGATCACCGCGCAGTGCTTCTCGACGACGGCCGGCGGGATTCCCTCGGGCGCGGAGCCGCCGCCGCATGCGCCGACGGTCAGCAGCGCGTTGCCCTCGGCGGTGAAGTCGTGGCCGCCGCCGGCGATCTCGGTCTGCGCGACCGGCGCGGGCGCTGGCTTGGCCTCGGGAGCTGGTGCCGGTGGCTCGGCTGCGACCGGCTCGGCGGAGCCGCGGACGAGCGGCGCTGGGACGGGCGCCTGCTTCGTCGTGGATGCCTTGTCGCTGCCACATCCGACGACAAGAACCGCAGCATGGAGGACAGCGAACAGCGAACACCGCGAGGGGGAGCGCATCGGGCGCCGACTATGCATCGAACGCCCTGCCGTTACCATCGGTACTCCGACGTCGAGGCAAAACGCCCCAGACCTAATCCAATCGGCTGATCCGAAGAACACTGTCGACGCCATCGCGCCGCACCGCGAGCGTCACGCTCGGTCCCACGGACGCGAGCAGGTCGCTCAGCTGCTTCATGCTCGTCACGCGCTGCGTGTCGACGCCGAGGATCACGTCGCCGCGGCGAAGCACGATCGCGGCGTCGGCGGTCAGGCGCAGGCCTTCGACCTCGCCGTTGGCGACCGCGGGCTCCGTCGTCGCGAACGTCATGCCGGCGAGCGCGAGCTTCATATCGCTGACGACGAACGTCGTGCCGAGCACGCAGCTCTTGATGCCGGCGCTCGGCGGCGGACACGTGAACGTCGCGTGCTTCGCGGTCACCGGATCGAGCAGCCGTGACGCCTCGTTCGCGAGCGCGACGAGATCGTCGACCTCGAGCTTGTCGATCCGCACGACCACCTGCGCGCCCTTGCGATCGGTGTGAAGGCGCGTGACGAGCGAGCTGTTCTTCGCGCGAAGCTGCGTCGTCAGCGCGGCGATCTCGCTCGACACGCGATCGACATCGAGGCCATCGATCGCGAGCCATGCATCGAACGGCGACGCCTGCGCGACCGCGAGCACGCGGCGGCCCGGCTGCTCGCCGGCGACGACGAGCGCATCGCGCACGAGATAGTCGCGCGCACGGGACCATTGCGGGTCGCGAAGCACCGACTGCTCTGGCTTGCTCGCCGGCGCGCCTGCACCGACGGTTGCTACCCACAGGTCGGACGCTACGTGACTCAGCGTCGGGCACGCCACATGAGCGCGGGTGACGACGACTACGGTGGTGCCCTTCGGTCCGATCGCGGCGGCCGCAGCCTCGCTCGTCGTCGCAGCGTCGAGTACACAGCCAAAGCTCGTCGGGACGTAACCGCGGGCTGCGTCCACGAGGCGCCGAAAGCTGGGTTCCGAGAGGGAGGGCCCGTCGGCGGCGACCACGAATTCAGCAGTCGCGGGCAGTTGCTCCAGTGCGCGCTCGCGCGCGGTCACTGTGCGCCGGGAGCACGCTCCGAGCGCGAGCGGGATCGCCAAGGTTGCCCACTTCCTCACCCTTTCTCTGTAGCAGATGCTTGGTAAGGTTTTTCCTATGGCCACCATCAACGATGCCCGCTTGCGGGAGATCTTGGCGGGGTCGCCGACGGTTGCGGTGCTCGGGATCCATCGCGAGCCCGAGAAGGCGGCCTTCTACGTGCCCGAATATCTGCACGATGAGGGGTATCGAGTCATCGGCGTAAACCCTCAGTTCGTGGACGAGACGATCCTCGGAGAAAAAGTCCGAGCGACACTTCAGGAGATCGCGGAGCCGATCGATCTGGTCGACGTGTTCCGGAAGCCCGAAGCGATTCCGACCCACGTCGCGGACATCCTCGCGATGAAGCCGCGGCCGAAGTACGTGTGGTTCCAGCTCGGCATCAAGAATGACGAAGCTGCGAAGCAGCTCGAGGAAGCCGGCATCATCGTGATCCAGAACCGCTGCACGCTCGCCGACCACCAGCGGCTCGGCCTCGGCAAGCCCGAGAAACGCTAGCGCGCGACCAGCTCGCGCAGCCTGCGAATGACGCGCGATGTGGAAATCCCTCGCGCGGGCGCGATGAAGATCGCGTCGTCGCCGGCGATCGTGCCGAGGACCTCGGGGACGCGTGCGCGATCGAGAGCGCTCGCGACGACCTGCGCGGCGCCCGGCGTCGTGTGAACGACGACGAGCGTGCCGTTGTCGTCGATCGTGCGGACGAGGTCGCCGAGCAGCGGCACGGCGCGCGGCGGCGCATCCGGCAGCTCGTAGTGCGTACCGCCGCCGGGCTGTGCGACCCGGCGCGCACCGAGCTGCGCGAGGTCTCGCGACAGCGTCGCCTGCGTGACGTCGTGACCGCGATCGGCGAGGAGCGAGCGCAGCTCCTCCTGCGTCCCCACCGGCCGGCTCGCGATCAGCGAGCGGATCTCGTTGCGCCGATCGCGCGTCTGCGTCGTCATGGCGTCACCAGCGTGCCGACACCGCGGTCGGTGAACAGCTCCGCGATCACGCTGTGCGGCGTGCGCCCGTCGATGACGTGAACGCGGCCGACGCCGCCGCGCAGCGCCTCGATCATCGCGCGTAGCTTGATGCGCCACGAGTCGTCGACGTCCGGCAGCTTGCGCTCGAGGTCCGCGGACGTCAGGTCGGTGACGAGCTCGCCGTGCTGGAGGATGCCGGGCGCATCGGTGAGGTAGATGAGCTTCTGCGCCTTGAGCGCGATCGCGATCGCGCCGGCTGCGGAGTCTGCGCTGACGTTGTAGCTCTGGCCGTCGTCGCCGAGCGCGACCGGCGAGATGACCGGGACGAAGCCCTGGCCGAGCAGCATCTCGATCACCGACGCGTTGACGCTCGTGATCTCGCCGACGTGACCGAGGTCGCGGCCGCTCGACGGCACGAGCTTCTTGGCGCGGAGCAGCGCGCCGTCCTTGCCCGAGATGCCGAGCGCGTGCGCGCCGTCGAGGTTGAGCAGCGTCACGAGGTGCGAGTTGATCGAGCCGAGCACCATGTCGACGACCTGGAGGTCCGACGGCGAGGTGACGCGCATGCCGTCGACGAACTCGGGCGTGGGGTGGCCGAGCTTCGCGAGCGTGCGCGTGATCTCGGGGCCGCCGCCGTGGACGACGATCGGCTGGAGCCCGACCGAGCGGAGCAGCTTGATGTCGTCGCAGAACGCCTGCTCGAGCGCCGGCTTGCTCATCGCGCTGCCGCCGTACTTGATCACGCAGCGCGTGCCCGAGAACTTCGAGATGTACGACAGCGCCTCGACGATCAGCTTGCGCTTGAAGCTCGGGCTGTAGTTCGTGAGCCGATCGTCCTTCGCGAGGCCACCGTCGGCGGTCTGGACGATCAGCGACGTGTAGTCAGCGTTGAGCTTGACGTAGTCGTAGCCGAGGTCGCAGCCCCACGCGGTCGCCGCGCCGGTGCCGCCGTCGAGCTTCACCTCGACGCGGACCTCGGGTGCACGCATCTTCGCGCGCAGCGCCGGCGCATCGGTCAGCACGGGCTCGCCGCGCTCGAACACGGGCATGCCCTGGATCGCGACGGACGCGCGATGCGGATCGACCGCGTAGTTCTGCGAGCCGGCGCGCGCGCCGACGGTCGCGAGGATGCGGCCCCAGTTCGGGTCGGCGCCGAAGATCGCCGCCTTGACCAGGCTCGACGCCGCGATCGAGCGCGCGAGGTCGCGTGCGACGGCGGCATCGGGCGCACCG
>JABFXX010000235.1 GCA_013368795.1 Kofleriaceae bacterium | reverse complement strand
CAGGAACACCGGCGCGCGGATGCCGGTGATCCCGAGCAGCTGCTGGTTCACCTGCTCCTGGATCGCGTGGATGCTGCGCTCGCGCTGCGTCCACGGCTTCACGAGCATCCCGCCGAAGCCGCCGCTCGGCAGCGTGATCTGGAAGCTGTACGCGAACTCCGGCGTCGCCTCGAACACGCGGTTGACCTGCTCGGTGAACGCGCTGACGAGCTCGACCGTCGCGTTCGGCGGCGCATCGACCGAACCGAACACGACGCCCTGATCCTCGAGCGGCGCGAGCTCCTTCGGCGACAGGAAGTACATCGGCACGACCGCGAGCGTCAGGCAGATCCACACCGCGTAGACCGCGGGCCTCGCGCGCAGCGTCGCGCCGAGCGTCCTCGTGTACGCGCGCCTGAGCCGCTCGAACGCGGCGTCGGACTTGCGCGAGAACCAGCCCTGCTTCCGCGCGGAGATGAGCCGCGACGACATCATCGGCGACAGCGTCAGCGCGACGATGCCCGAGATCATGACGGTGCCGGCGAGCGTGAACGTGAACTCGCGGAACAGCGCGCCGGTGAGCCCGCCCTGAAAGCCGATCGGCACGTAGACCGCGGCGAGCGTGAACGTGATCGAGATGATCGGCCCGACGAGCTCGCGCGCACCGTCGAGCGCGGCCTGGAATGGCGTCTTGCCGGATCGAACGTGGCGCTCGATGTTCTCGACGACCACGATCGCGTCATCGACGACGAGACCGACCGACAACACGATCGCGAGCAGCGTGAGGAGGTTCAGCGAGAACCCGAATGCCTGCATCAGGAACACGCCACCGACGAGCGAGAGCGGGATCGCGACGACCGGGATGAGCACGCTGCGCAGCGAGCCGAGGAACAGGAAGATGACGACGATGACGATGAGGATCGTGTCGCGCAGCGTGTGCACGACCTCGTGCATCGCGTCCTCGATGTACTGCGTGGCATCGAACGCGACCGCCGCGTCCATGCCGGTCGGCAGGTCCTGCTCGATGCGCGCGACCTCGGCGCGGACGCGCCGGATGACCTCGAGCGAGCTCGCGGTCGGCAGCACCCACACGCCCATGAACACGGCCTTCTGACCGCCGAACCGGACGTCGAGGTCGTAGTCCTCGGCGCCGAGCACGACGCGCGCGACATCCTGGAGCCTCACCAGCGTGCCGCCCTCGTGACGGATCACGAGTTGCTCGAAGTCCTTCACCGTCGTCAGATCGGTCGTCGCGGTGAGATCGATCTGGATGTACTGGCCCTTCGTCTGACCGGCGGCGGCAAGGTAGTTGTTCGCGGCGAGCGCGGCGCGCACCTGCGATGGGCTGACGCCGAGCGCGGCCATGCGATCGGGCTTCAGCCACACGCGCAGCGCGAACGTGCGGCCGCCGAGGATCTCCGCGCGCTGCACGCCCGCGAGCGCCGATAGCCGCGGCTGGACGACGCGGATCAGGTAGTCGGTGACCTCGTTCTCGGCGAGCAGCTTCGAGCTGAAGCTCAGGTACATCGACGCGAACGCCGATTCCGATGGCTCGATCTGGATCGCCGGGACCTCCGCCTCGGGCGGCAGATCGGCGCGCACCTGCTGGACGCGCGCGTTGATGTCGGCGAGCGCGGCGGGCGCGTTGAAGTTCAGCTTGAGCCGCACGTTGATCGTCGACAGGCCGCGCGCGCTCTGCGACTCGATGTAGTCGATGCCGTCCGCAGCGGCGATCGCGCGCTCGAGCGGGGTCGTGACGAACCCGCGGACGAGCTCGGCATTGGCGCCGATGTACACGGTCCGCACGGTGATCGTCGAGCTATCGAGGCGCGGATACTGGCGCGTGTCGAGCGAGCCGATCGCGCGCAGACCGACGATGAGGATCACGAGGTTCGCCGCGATCGCGAGAACGGGCCGGCGGATGAAGACGTCGGTGAGCCGCATCAGCGATCCTCGGGCTCGGGTGAGAGCGCCTGCTTCGGCTGGTCGCGGTTGTCGACGAGGACCGGCGACCCGTTGCGCAGCTTGAACGCGCCGAACGCGACGACCTCCTGCCCCGCCGCGAGGCCCTTCGTGATCGCGACGAAGTCGCCGCGCGCCGGGCCGAGCTTCACGAGCTGCTGGCGCGCGATCCTCACGAGCTGCCCGTGGGCTGTCAGCGTCGTGCCCGGCGAGCCGGGCGGCTTGGGCTCGATCACGAACACCGAGTCGCCGAACGGCGCGTGAACGACTGCGGTCGACGGCACGACGACGACCGTCGTATCGACCGGCAGCATGACCGCGACGGTGACGAACATGCCCGAGCGCAGCGGTGCGCGGCGAGCGCTCAGCGTCGCGCGAAGCTTGATGTTGCGCGTCAGGGGATCGACCGCCGAGTCGACCGCGGTGACCTTGCCGTCGAGCGGAGCCTGATCGCGCAGCGTCACCTTCACCGGCGTGCCGACCGCGATGCGGCCGAGCTGCTCCTGCGGGAGCGAGAAGTCGACCCACAAGCCGGCGACCGACTCGATCGTGGTGACCACGGTGCCCGCGGCGAGGTACTGGCCGATGTTGACCGAGCGGATACCGGCGCGGCCCGAGAACGGCGCGCGCACCTTCTTGTGCTCGATCTGCGCCTCGATCGCTTTCAGGTCGCCTTCCGCGGCGGCGAGCGCGCTGTCGTCGCGATCCTGCTCGCTGATCGCGATCGCCTCCTTCTCGACGAGCGCACGCGTGCGACCTGCCGTGACCCGTGCGAGGTCGCGCCGTGCCTTCGCCGATGCGAGCTGCGCCTCCTCGACCGTCGTCTCGAGCTCGACGAGCGGCTGGCCTTCGCGCACCATGTCGCCCGACTCGAAGCCGAGGCGCGAGACAATGCCGGGCTGCTCGGTCGAGACCGTCACGTCCTCGACGCCGGTCACCGTACCGACTGCGGTGAGCGTCACAGGCCATGACTCGGTCCTCGCGATCGCGCTGCCGACGGCCTCGGGCGGCGGCCCGGCCTCCTCCATCGTGTGGCCGACCTCGATCAGCGTCGAGATCTGGCAGGCCTTGAGCCCGGCGAGCCCGGCGACGACGACGAACAGGCCTGCGGCGACGATGATCGCGCGACGCCAGTGGATACGCCTCCTGCCCACGAATACTCCTGATGCCGCCCTCGCGACGGTCACCGGGGTTGCTGCACGCGCGGCGCCAGGCTCCGGAGGCGGCTGCGCGGCCAGTCAGGTCCGCGCGGGTCGGCGCTCGCGCCCTTCACGGTAGGCGCCGACCGTCGCGTTGGGCCTCGAGTCACCCGTTCCGGGTGGCTGCTCGCTTGGCCACCCATGGTGATAACTGCAACCGGCGAAATGCCGCGACGGTTGTTCGCGCGGGCGCCGTCGAGACGTTCTCGCTAGTTCCGCGCCTGTAAAATTGAAGGGACTGGAAACCTAAACCTACGACGCTCGCTCGCGGTGGCATGTATGCTGCTGGCCGGGGAATCGTGGTGGCAGACAGGCATCGGTTGTTGTTGGTCGACGATCATCCGTTGTTCCGGGCGGGCCTCGCGGCGCTGCTTTCGGAAGAGCCGGATCTGGTCGTCACGGGTGAGGCCGGCGAAGCCGCGGAAGCGGTCGAGCTTTTGAGGCGCGAGCCGTTCGACGTCGTCGTGCTCGACGTGCTGATTCCGTCGGGAACCGCGATCTCGCTCGCCGCGGATCTACTCGACGTTCGGCCGTGCCGGGTGCTCGCGCTGTCGGCGCTCGACGAGCCGATCATGATCGCGGCGCTGCTTCGCGCAGGTGCCTCGGGCTACGCGCTCAAGACGCAGCCGCCGCGGCAGATCATCGAAGCAATTCGCACCGTCGCCAACGGCGGTCGATACCTGCCGCCGTTCGCGCAAGAAGAGGTGCTCGCGCGCTACCAGACGAGCACGCAGGTGCCGTTCGCGCGCCTGACCCAGCGAGAGCGCGAGGTGTTCGAGCTGCTGCTCCGCGGGCTGACGAACGACGACGTCAGCGAGAAGCTCGCGATCGCGCGGCGCACCGTCGAGACGCACCGGCAGCGCATCATGCAGAAGCTCGACACGCACTCGATGACGGACATGATCCGCCTCGCGGCGCGCTACGGCCTGCTCGCTTAAGCGACCGGAAGCGCGATCCGGAGCTCGCGCGCGTCGGCGGCGACGAGGATCTTGCCGTCGGCAACGAGGTCGCTGACGGTGGCCGCGCACGCGCGCAGCTGCTCGGCGTCGACCTCGGCCGCGAGCTTGACGAGCACGCGATCGGGCTCGCCGACGAGCGCGGCATCGATGCCGCTGCGCGTCCCCGAGCGGTTCATGTCCATCGCGAGCAGCGACAGCGCCGACGCGATCACGGTGACCGCGATCCGGTTGGACACGTCGAGCGCCGGCTCGGTCGCACTCGTCTGCCAGCGCACGCCGCCGACGAGCTTCGTGTGGTGATACGCGAGCTCGGATGCGACGTGAGCGAGCTGCGCGGTCGCGGTCGTCCCCGCGCCGACGAGCAGCGTCTGCAGCGACGCGACGGTCGCGCGAATCCGCGCCGACTCCGCCTCGATGCCGTGGATCGCCGTCGCGATGCGGCTGAGCGCGCTCGACGCCTGCTCCCCCTCGAGCCTGCGCTCCCGGAGCAGATCGTCGAGGGCGCGGCGCGCGGCCTCGGATTGGCCGATGAGTGGCGTCAATCGATTGCCGAGCTCCGCGAACGGCGAGCGCAGCGCGTGATCCGCGAGACCGCGGCGAAGGGTCGGCCGCGCCGCGAGCTCGGCGAGCCGAGCCGTCGCTCTGAGTGCGTAGGCGAGCAGACGCTCCCGAACCGCCGCGCCGAACTGGCGCGGTACCTGATCGAGCAGGCACAGCGATCCGACACACACATCTGCGAGATAGAGAGGGACGCCGAGGTAGGACCGCACCCCATGGCGCTCGTATGGCAATCGCGTCTCGACGCTCGCGAGCGCATCGACCACCTCGATGATCCCGCGCTCCCGTACGACGTGCTCGCAGAACGATCCGTCGGCTTCCATCGATCGCACGACGGCGAGTCGCACCGGCAATCCGTGATGCGCGCGCACGAGCAGCGTCCGCTCGAGCAGCACGTTCAAGCACGCCCAAGGGACCTCGAGCTCGACCGCGGCCTCCCGGACGATGTCTTCGAGTACCGGATCGGGTGACAACTCCACCGTGTCTCCCACCAGCACTCGCGCCCGCTCGACGGCGAGGCTCATGAGGTGAGCCTATCGCGCCTCCGACGTGGTGCCGGAAAAATCGCATTGCGACGAAATTCGCATCACGCCGAACGGAAATCACGGCAACGCCGCGTACGTTGAAGCACGTATGTCGCAGAGCTAAGTCGCGTAGAACTGGAGCAATGGCGGCGCGAGGATCTCGGGAACGAGGTCGTGCGTCGCGCCTTCGAGGATCAGGGCGCGGCCCTGCTGGACCGTCCGCGCGAGCGTTTCCGCCGTCTCGCGCATGAACGGATGGCCAGCACCCGCCGCGATCGCGAGGGTTGGCACGCGAAGGTCGCGCACGCGATCGAGATGTAGTTGGCCGTCGCCCACGACCTTCGCGTCGTACACGAGTGTGTGAGCCATCGCCTCGAGCGCGTGACGAAACGGCGCGGTCCGGAGCTGCGCGACGACCGGTTCGGGGAGGCCAACCATGCGGCGCTGGAAGTACTCGACCGCGTCACCGCGACGTCCTGCACGCACGAGCTCGTCGAGCGCCGCCGCGTGGTCGATGTGCTCCGGGAGCGGTGACACGCGGAGCGGGAGATCGAACAGCGCGAGCTTCGAGATCGAGAGGCCGTGGCTCGCGGCGGAGAGCGCGAGCGCGGCGCCCGACGAGAAGCCGAACACACCGGCGGTTCCACCGACCTCGCGAATCAACCCGTCGAGGTCCTCGATCTCGCGCTCGACGGCGTAGGGCTGGCTATCGCCCGATTCGCCGCGACCGCGCCGGTCGTAGTTGATGACGGTGTGCGTGTCGGCGAGCGCGGTCGCGAGCGCCGCGCCGGTCGAGCGCGTGTTGAACGCTCCGACGACGATGATGATCGGCGGGCCATCGCCGAGCCGATCGAAGGCAATCCTGGGTCTCATGCACGGTTAGACCGCCGGCGGCGAAAAACTCATCGGTAGCTCGAAGCCCTTGCAGAGCGCGGCGGAGAACGACGTGATCTCGGCGATCTGGCCGCCTTCGACGCGCAGCAACGTGATCCCGGCGAAGTGGAACTCGGAGGCGCCATGCGGCCGGATGTAGCCCGCCGCCGCGAGCTGGGCATTCGCGCCGACCGCGACGTACCGGTGGTGCCCGTGGAACGTCATCGGATAGTTCGCGAACAGGGTCTCGACCATCGCGCGGCCCTCGAACCACAGCGCGGCCGGCGGCATCGCCCACCGCACGTCATCGCGCAGCAGCGCGGTCAGCCCCGCGGAGTCGCCCCGCTCCCACGCCGCCATGTAGCGGGCGAGGAGCTCGCGCTCGGCGTCGCTCGGCGGTGCAAGAGGTGTCCACTCGCTGCGCCCGACGGGCGCGTGGGTCCGCATCGTCTCGTGCGCACGCTGGAGCGCGCTCGTCACGGAGGCGACCGTGCCTTCGATCATCTCGGCGACCTCTTTCGCCGACCAGCCGAGCACGTCGCACAGGATCAGGATCGCGCGCTGGCGCGGCGGCAGGTGCTGGAGCGCGGCGAGGAACGCGAGCTCGACCGACTGACGCGACGACGTGAGCGTCTCCGGATCGAGCAGCCGATCCGGGAACGGCTGCAGCCACGGCAGCTCGGGCCGCAGCGGCGGCGTCGCGCGAGGTTCGTCGTCGGGCGCGACGGCGCGGACCACATCCTGCGGCAGCACGCGCGCCGGTCGCTTCTCCAGCGCATCGAGGCATACGTTCGTCGCGATCCGATACAGCCACGTCGCGAGCTGTGCGCGGCCCTCGAAGCTCGCGCGCGATCGCCACGCGCGGAGGAACGTCTCCTGGACGAGATCCTCGGCCTCGTCGAACGAACCGGTCATCCGGTAGCAGTGGACGCGCAGCATCCGCCGGTGCGTCTCGAGCTCGGCGGTGAACGCGGCGTCTACATCGGTCACGCCTCCCGGATAGCACGCCCGCGATCAGCGTGCGCGCGGCGGAAGCGTCGGCGCGATCGCGCGCAGCCGGTAGACCCGCAGCTGCCTCGCGTAGTGCTCGGCGAGCCGGAGCATGTACTCCGGCTTCTCGGGGTCGCTGTCGGGCGTGTCGGCGATCAGCTTCTCGAGGATCGCCTCTTGCTCCTCGCGGAGCTGCACCCGATCGAGCTCGAGCGAGAGCGCCTCGTGCGCGGTCACCGGGCTCGTCGGCGTCACCGGCGGCGGGGCCTTTCGCTTCACGCGCTCGGACAGCTTGACGGGGACCGGCGCCGGCTGCTTCCGCGTGTAGTGCGCGCGGTCGGCATGGGCCAGCGATGCAGCGAGGAAGACGGCGACGAACACGAGGGTGCGCATGTCCCGAGCGTTCCACCGCGCGACGTGCCGGTCGTCATCGCGCGGTCGCGCCTTGTCACGACTTCGTACTTCTACGCGATCGCGCGCACGACGCCGCCGTCGACGCGGACCGCGGCGCCGGTCGTACCGCTCGCCTGCGTGCTCGACAGATAGACGATCATCGCCGCGATCTCGTCGGGAGTCTCGAACCGGCCGAGCAGCGACGACGGCCGCGCGGTCGAGAAGAACTGCTTCTCCATCTCCGACGGCGACAGCTTCTCGTGTGCGGCGAGGTCCTTCATGAACGTGACGACGCCTTCGGACGCGGTCGGTCCGGGCAGCACGGTGTTGACCGTGATCCCGGTTCCTCGCACGTGCTCGGCGAGGCCGCGCGCGACCGCGATCTGCGCGGTCTTCGTCGTGCCGTAGTGGATCATCTCGACCGGAATCTGCAGGCCGGACTCGCTCGACACGAAGATGATGCGGCCCCAGTTGTGCGTGCGCATGCCTCGCACGTAGTGGCGGGCGAGCCGGATGCCCGACATCACGTTCGTCTCGAAGAATTTCGTCCACTCGTCGTCGGTGATCTCCTCGAACGTGCGCGGCGCGAAGATTCCTGCGTTGTTGACGAGCACGTCGACCTCGGGCAGCCGCTCGACGAGCGTCTTGCAGCCCGCCGCGGTGCCGACGTCGGCTGCGATCCCGTCGATCGTCGCGCCTGCGACTTCCTTGCGTAGGCTCGCGACCGCGGCCTCGACGCGGTTCTGCGCGCGGCCATTGATCGTGACGCGCGCGCCTTCTCGGGCATAGAGCCGAGCCGCCGCGTAGCCGATGCCGGCCGTCGATCCCGTGACGAGAACTGTCTTTCCTGAGAGTCCGAGATCCATGTCGGAGGCTAGCCTGCTATAGGTGCGCTGGCGATGGCCGGAAGTAGCGCGCTTCGCAACCCAGGGTTTCGCGTCTTCATCACGACGTACTTGTTCGCGATGATGGCGGACAACGTCGAGCACGTGATCAGCTACTGGGTCGCGTTCCAGAAGCTGCACTCGCAGGCGCTCGGCGGCTTCGCGGTGCTCGCGCACTGGCTGCCATTCCTCGGCTTCTCGGTCTGGGTCGGCTCGCTGAACGATCGCTTCGACTCGCGCCGCATCATCCAGATCGGCATGGCGCTGTTCATCACGGCGTCGCTCGGCTGGGGCTACTTCTTCGTCACCGACACGCTGTCGATCCCGATCGCGTGCGCGCTGCTCGTGCTCCACGGCTTCGCCGGCGTGTTCTGGCAGACGTCGAGCCAGATGCTGCTCTACGACATCGTCGGCCCCGAGCTGTTGCCGAGCGCGGTGCGACTCAACGCGACCGCGCGTTCGCTCGGCGTCCTCGTCGGTCCAGGCGTCGGCGTCGGCGTCATGTACTTGCTCGGCCCGACGTACGGCATCTTCGTCAACACGCTGTTCTACCTGCCGCTGATGCTGTGGCTCGTGCGTGCACCGTACGGCCGGCACTTCCGCAAGAGCACGGCGGCGGCGCCGAAGCGCGCCGTGCGCGGCATCAGCGACATCGTCCAGACGATCCGCGACGTGCGACCGATCAAGGTGATCGGCTCGATGCTCGTCCTCGCGGGCGCGGCGTCGTTCTTCATCGGCAACAGCTACCAGGCGCAGATGCCGACGTTCGCGACCGACCTCGGTCACGGCAAGGGCGATCTGTTCTACAGCCTGCTGCTCGGCGCGGATGCGGCCGGCGCGCTCACCGCCGGCATCCTGTTCGAGACGAACCGCGGCCTCATGCCGATGAAGCCGAGGCTCGCGATGGTGCTGTCGCTGATGTGGGCCGCGTCGCTCGCGGCATTCGCGCTCGCCGGCAATTACATCGCGACGATCGTGCTCCTGTTCTGCGCCGGGTTCTGCGAGCTGTCGTTCAGCTCGATGGCGCAGGCGCTCGTCCAGATGAACGCGCCCGATGCGATCCGCGGCCGCGTGCTCGGCCTGTTCAACATGACGTCGCTCGGCCTGCGCGCGTTTGCCGGAATCACCGTCGGCCTCGTCGGCAGCCTGCTGACCGTGCACACCTCGCTCGCGCTGGCCGCGGCGGCATTCGCGTTCGTGATCGTCGGTCTGCTCGTACGTACGGCGCGCCCGACCGTCGCCGCTTGAGCTCTCGGTACGTCTGCTGCACCACCGCCGGGCATGCGAATCTTCATGACCGGTGCGACCGGCGTGATCGGCCGGCGCGCCCTCCCTGCCCTCGTGCAACGCCACACGGTGACGGTCGGCCTCCACGACGAGAGCGCGCGCAAGCGCGTCGAGGCTCTGGGCGCACAGTGCGCCGTCGTCGATCTGTTCGATCCCGCGGGACTCGAGCGCGCGATGACGGGCCACGACACTGTCATCAACCTCGCGACGCACATCCCGTCGTCGGCGTTCAAGATGATGTTCAAGCGCAGCTGGGCGGAGAATCACCGCATCCGCACGACCGGCGTACGTAACCTCGTCGACGTGGCGATCGCGTGCGGCGTGACGCGGTTCCTCCAGGAGTCGTTCGCGCCGGCCTATCCCGACTGCGGCGACGAGTGGATCGACGAGTCGACGCCGCTCGACCCGCCGTCGTTCAACCACTCGATCGTCGACGCCGAAGCCGCGGTCACGGAGTTCGCGCAGGCCAACCGCACCGGCGTGATCCTGCGGTTCGCGATGTTCTACGGGCCCGATTCCCAGCAGCTGAAGACGTTCGTGCGCGCGATCAAGCTCGGCTTCGCGCCGCTGCCCGGCGACCCTCGCGCGTTCATCTCGACGGTCTCGCACGACGACGCCGCGCGCGCGGTCGTCGCCGCGCTCTCCGCGCATAGCGGCGCATACAACATCAGCGACGATCAGCCGATGCGCCGCGGCGAGTGCTTCGCCGAGCTCGCGCATGCCGTCGGCGTCGATCCGCCGCGGTTCTTGCCGCGCTGGATGCAGCCGATGTTCGGCCGCTCGGCGGAGCTGCTGGCGCGCTCGATCCGCATGTCGAATCGCAAGTTCCGCGCCGAGACCGGCTGGCACCCACTCTTGCCGAGCATGCACGAGGGCTGGCGCGCGACGCTGCAGCCCGCACCGCGTGGCCCGGTCCGCGCGCCGGCCTGACCTACTTCACCGCGAGCAGGTCGACCATCTGGATGTTCGGCGGCGACGCGAGTAGCTCGTCAGCCTTGCCGAGTAGCGCCTGCGCGATGCGGCCCTCGAGGTGAGCCTTGCGGCCGGCCTCGTCGCCGAACGTGTCGAAGATCCCGAAGCTGCGCGGGCCTGCACGGAACGCGTACCACGCGACGGTCGCGTTCTCCTGGCGCGCGAGCTCGACGGCTCCCTTCAGCAGGTCTTCGACGGCAGCTTCCTTCCCGGGCTTGGCTTCGATGAGGGCGAGAATTCCGAGCTTCATGGCAGTCCTTTCTTGGTTCGAGGTCCAAGATGCGTCCAGGCGCGCAAAATCGGCAGTGGCGGAAACGACATTTACGGTACTGTTTCCGCCATGCGCATTCTGGTCGCCGTCGCCGACGACGTGTTCGACACCGGCCTCTCCTCGCTGCTCGACACGTTCGAGACCGCCAACGAGCTCGCCGGCGAGACTCGGTTCGCCGTCTCCGTGGTCTCGTCCCGCAGGAGCGTGAAGACCCACCACGGCTTCGCCGTCCCGACGACGCCGCCGCCATCCCGCGCGCCCGACCTCGTGATCGTTCCCGCGATCGCGTGCAAGCAACCGGCGACGATCGTCGCAGCGCTCGATCGCCCCGACATTCGCGCGCTCGCCGATCTCGTCGCGAGCTACGCGCGTCGCTGCCGTGTCGCCGCCGCGTGCACCGGCACGTTCGTGCTCGGCCGCTCCGGCGTCCTCGACGGCCGCCGCGCGACGACGTCATGGTGGCTCGGCCCGACGTTCCGCCAGCAGGTCCCCGAGGTCGAGCTCGAGGAGGCCGAGATGATCGTCGCCGAGGACAACGTCATCACCGCGGGTGCTGCCCTCGCCCACCTCGATCTCGCGCTCGAGCTCATCCGCGAACGCAGCCCCGACCTCGCGAGCCTGGTCGCGCGCTACCTCCTGCTCGAGAACCGGCCGTCGCAAGCGCCGTTCGTCGCGCCCTCTCATGTCGCGCTCGACGACGAGCTCGTGAAGCGCTTCGAGCGCTGGATCCGGCGCCACCTCAGCGAACCGTTCGAGCTGGCGCGCGCCGCGCGTGCCGTCGGCGCCAGCGAACGCACGCTGCAGCGCCGCATCCGGGCCGTGCTCGAGAT
>JABFXX010000162.1 GCA_013368795.1 Kofleriaceae bacterium | reverse complement strand
GCGGAGCCGGCGGAGCCGACCGGCTCGGCGACGGTCGCGGGCGCGTCCTTCTTGCCGCCCATCGCGACGACGGCGGCGACCGCGGCACCGCCGGCGAGCACGACCGCGCCGATGATCAGCGGGAGCTTGCTCTTCGGCTTCTGCGCGCTCGGCTCGGGGACAACCTCCTCGGGAACCGAGATGTTGCCGGTCCACTGCGTCTTCACGCGGCCCGTGTGATCGGGCTTGCCGCGCGTGGCCTCGACGACACCGGGAGGCGGCGTCGCGGTCGGCGTGCGCACGCGCGTCGTCGGACCCGACGTCGGGACGGAGGGCGCGCGCACGGGGCCGGACTTGTCCGCGGGAATCGGATCGCCGGAGACGATGCGGACCGCGTTCGCGAGCTCGTCGATCGACTGGTAGCGCGCGTTGCGATCCTTCGCGAGCGCCCTGTCGATGACGTCGGAGAGCGCGCGCGGCGCACCGATGTGATCGAACGTCTCGGGCGCGATCTGCGGCGGCTCGGCCGTGAGGTGCTGCGAGAGCACGCCCATGAAGTTGTCGGCCTCGAACGGGACGCGATTGCTGCAGAGCTGGAACAGGATGCAGCCCATCGCGTAGATGTCGACGCGGTGGTCGACCTGCTCGCCCCTCGCCTGCTCCGGCGACATGTACTCGGGCGTGCCGAACAGCATGCCGGTCTTCGTGAGCTTGCGGCCGCCCTCGTCGTTCGAGACGTCGGTCAGCTTCGCGATGCCGAAGTCGAGCAGCTTCACGAAGTCCGGATCGCCGAGGAACTCGACGAGGTAGACATTCTCGGGCTTGAGGTCGCGGTGGACGATGCCGCGCGCGTGCGCCGCCGAGAGCGCGCTGCAGATCTGGAGGAAGATCTTCTTGGTCCGCGACCACGGCAACAGGTGCCCGGAGAGCTTGGCGCGCGCGACCTCCTCGTGGAGGTCGTGGCCCTTGAGCAGCTCCATCGCGAAGAACACGAGCCCATCGGGCGTCGCGCCGAAGTCGCTGATGTCGATCACGTTCTCGTGGCGGATGCGCGAGGCGGCCTTCGCCTCCTGCATGAACCGCTCGACAAGGTCGGGCTTGCGCGCGAACTCGCCGTGCAGGACCTTGAGCGCGACCTGCTTCTCGAGGACGGTGTGGGTCGCGAGGTAGACCGAGCCCATGCCGCCCTCGCCGAGCTTGCGCGACACGAGATAGCGATCGGCGATCGTCGCGCCGAGCAGCGGATCGGGCGCCTGCGGCAGATACGACGTCTTGGCCTTCGCCGTGTCGACGCTCGGCGCCGGCGTACCGCTCGGCACGGGTGTCACCGCCGGCGCCACCGGCGTCTGCGAGCCGGTTGGCCGAACGGTCCGCACGGGGGCTTGCCCCAGCTGGGTCTTCTTCTCTTCGGCCACCGGTCCCCGATACTAGCAGCTCATGGAGCCTGCTGGTCGATCCATTCAGATGCACGGATCATGGCCGAGCATACATGCTGTACATAGTCGATGCGGACGCTGCGGTCGATCGGGCTACCGGGCATACCGCCGAGTCCCTCACCCACGACATTGAACATGCTTTCGGGGCGGATCTGCTGACCGAGCGTGTACTGGAGCGCGAGCCGGATCTGGTCGCGGATCTCGGGGTCGCCGTGACCGTGATGAACGCCTAGCAGATAGGCAGAGATCATCGCCTCGGTGCGCGACCCGGCCGGCGTGTTGTACGGCGGGACGAACGGCGTGAAGTTGTACGCGCCCGCGAGATCGTCCTCGTCCGGGTGATCACCCGGATGGGGCTGTTGCTGGCGCAGGAATGCGCCGTAACCGTCACAGAACTCGCGGTACTTGTCGCGCTTGGCGGCGGGCCAGATCGCCTCGGCGGCGATGCACGTCCAGTGCTCCTCGCCATAGAAGAAGCCGCCGAGGAAGAAGTCGTACCAGTCGACGAGCCAGTCAAGCGCGCGCTCGGCAGCCTTGGCGTACTTCGGGTCGCCGGTGACCACGTGCATGCGCGCGAGCGCGAGCGCGGCCTCGCCCGAGTAATAGAGCAGCTCGGACTTGTCGTCGGGGGTGTGCGTGCGCGCGTCGAACAGGTGGCGGAACGAGCCGTCGGGCCGCTGCATGTAGAGGATGAACGTCGCGAACTTCGTTGCCATCGGCAGGTAGCGCGTATCGCCGGTCGCGCGCTGATACTCGGCGAGCGCGACAACGGTGAGCGCGGTCGAGCCGAGGTGCGCGATCGACTCGGTCTTGTCGAGCACGCAGTCGTACGCCTGGCCGTCGGGCAGCGTGCCGGCGCACCGCCCGCTCGACAGCAGATCCGCGAGGTGCTTGAACGCGCGCTCGATCGGCTCGCGCAGCCACTCCTCCTTCGTGATCCGGTACAGCTCGGCGAGGAAGTACGTCGTGCCGGCGTGGCGCGGCATCGAATACGCGCCGCTGCGCGCCGGATCCGTGCGCATTCCCGTCGAGAGATCGTGCTCGTAGACGTAGCGCCCGGTCGGCGCGAGGTGCGCGACGAGATAGCGACCACCGGCGAGCGCAGCCTCGCGCAGCGCCTTCGCCGACAGCGCGGGCGGCGCGGCAACGCCGCGTACGAGCTGCACCGGCGCGATGTCGCGGCGATCGGTGGCTTGCTCGACGAACGTGTCGGTCCGGAACCGATACAGCTGCTCGCGCGACACTGCGGAGTTGCGACCGCCGCCGAGGCGCGCACCCATGAGAAGCGCGATCCGCTTGAGGTCGACGCCCATCGCGAAGTCGAGCGTGTCGGACGGTCGCTGCGTCGACAACAGCTTCGTCGCGACGAGCTCGTGCGGCAGAAGGAGCACGCGCTTGCCGCCGGACTCCGCGCCGACGCCCTCGACGCCGGGGTTGAGCGGCATCATGTCGGTGACGAACGGCAGCGCGTAGTCGGCGAGCCAGTGCGAGTCACCCAGCGGTGCGCGGCCGACGACGACATCGACCTGCAGCCGCGAGCGCCCTGCCTGCTCCGGCGTCATCGCCCGCACGGTCGGGTGCCGGCGCAGCTCGGGGACGAGCGAGTCGATCGCCGCGCCGAGGTCCGCGCCGTAGCCCTCGAGGCGCACCATCGCCCTGCCATCGAGCCACATCGTGACGACGACGGGACCCGGCACGCGATGGATCGTCGACGGTGCCGGCTGCTTGTCGGCCATCGCCTCGCGCAGCGTCGCGATCACCGCGGCGCGCTCGGCGTCGGTCAGGCGAGCGGGCGGCTCGATCCGATAGGCGCCATACACGATCGCGGTGATCGCGAGGAACACCACGCTCGGCAGCGTCCACACGAGGACGAGCGAGTGCCAGCGCTTCCACTTCTTCATCGGGCCATCGCGTAGGCGCGGCGACCGGCGCGCGAGCGCATGTACTTGAGCTGGAACAGCGGCAACAGCCCGACGAGCTCGACGACCAACGCGACACCGACGAGCGCCGACGTCGCCGCAGCCTTGCCGAACGCACCGTAGACGCCCGACAGGAACGCGGCCGAGATCAGGACGCGCACGATCAGGACGATTGTCACGACGACGAGCAGCGAGCTCGCGACGACGACCATCCACCAGCCGATCCGCCGCAGCTGCTCGTTCCGCGGCACGACGACCGTCGCCGCGCCGAGCGTCATGACCTGCATCAGGATCGGCAGCGCGTACAGGTTCGCAGCCGCGCTCGCGTAACGGTTCGGGATGACGGCGACGAGGATGTAGAAGTATCCCACCGCGAACAGCTGGTTCAGCCCGAGGTAGATGTACGGCCGAAGGTCACGCGGCATGCCGCGCGAGCATACTAGAAGCAGGTCGGGCGCTCGACGGTGTTCGGCGCCTCGCTCGACGGCAGGATCTGGCGCAGGTAGTCGTACTCCTCGTCGCAGAACACCGCAGGGGTCTGGCCCATCAGCTCGGCGCGCTCCATGAACGAACGGTCGCCGCCGGAATCCTTGAGCCGCGCGGGCGCGTCGCCGATATTGTGGAAGCCTTCCTGGTACGGATTCGCGAGGCCGAGCGAGTGACCGATCTCGTGGCCGAGCGTGCCGCCGACGAGGTTGCCGAGCACGAAGATCGCACACTGGATCTGGGTCTCGCGATCGCTGCCGGGGCACGCGTTGCCGTCGGTGAGCAGCGGCAGGTTGCCGGCGAGGTCGGCCGAGGTGACCGGCGTACCGTCCCGGTCAGCGCGGAACGGGTCGAACAGCTGGTCGAACACCGGGTCGGCGCCGGGCACCGACTTCGCGAACGAGCCCGGGTGCTTCGAGAAGCCCATCAGCGAGCGCAGGAACACGCCGCCGAAGCCGGCGTAGCCGTCCTGCTGCGTCTTCGCGTTGACGCCACCGAGCTGGTCGTAGAGGCGGACGTTGCCGTTGTCCTTGCCGGGCGAGTTGTCGTAGCCGAACAGGCCCTGGTTGTTCGGGTCGACGCCGACGAGCGCGACGTGCTCGTAGAGCGCGAAATCGGTCGGCACCTCGGCGCGGAACTCGATGTTGACGCCCTGGTAGATGCGCGCGAGCTCGACGAGGATCCGCTCGCGGATCTTGTGGTCGACCGCGCGGAGACCGAAGTCGCGCAGGCCCTCGACGTACGACGGCTGGTACTCGAGCCACACGACCTGCTTCACCGGCGCGATGTCGAACGCAGCCTGCGAGGACACGCCGCGGACGGTATCGCCGCCGTAGTGGATGATCGGGGTGATCCGGCCCGTGAACTTGCCGGTCTCGGTGCGCAGGTCGAGCGACGTGCCGAGCTCGTCGTCGGTGTTGAGCACGTAGCGCACGAGCCGACCCTCGACGAACTCGGGGATGAGGTTCATCGTGATCGGCGCCGGGCTCATGCCCGTCTTGTTGAACGTGCCCGTCAGCTCGAGCTCGGTCAGCGCGCCCGGATCGCCGCCAACGAAGCCGCCGCCGTGGACGAACACGTACTGGCCGAGGCTCGCCTTGGGAGGGTCGGCCGAGAACACCTGCGCGGTGACCAGGTCGTAGTCGACGTCGATCGCGTCGGCCATCACGCTGGCGCCGTTCGCGTGCTTGTTGAAGATCGTCACCTTGCCGGTGAACGTCCCCGGCTTGATGCCGGCGATCTTCGGCGAGAACGGAAACGAGGCGTGCTCGCGCGACAGCTCCTCGCGCGGCTGCATCGCGATCTCCTGCGTCGCGATCGGCACGCAGCTCGAGCTCGTCTCGAGCTTGAAGCAGCCGCTCACCTGCGCGACCGTCTGCCCCTCGTCGCCGCCGAGCAGGAAGCCGAAGCCGTCGACCTCGATCTCGTCGTTGACGAAGGCGACGCCGTCGACGACGCCGGTCACCGACGGCGTCAGCTGCTTGCGAAAGTTGAGATCCCGCGTCAGCACGTCGGTCGAGTACGTCTTGCCGTCGCTCGCGGCGACGATGTCGACCGAGATGGTGCCGAAGAAGTCCACGTCGCCGCCGAGCCCGTCGATCTTCGCGTCATCGACCGCGACCGTCAGCGTGTTGAAGTCGACGAACTTCGCCGGCCACGCCAGGTCGACGCTCTTGCCGCCCGCTTTGCCGACGAGGTGGAGCGTCGCGGCCCCCCACTGCTCGTCGACGAACGACGCACCCTTCACCACGATCTTTGTCCCGGGGACGATCGTGCCGGGCGCGACCTTGTCGATCGAGAGTCCTTCGAGGCCCGGATCAGGCGCAGTGGAGCTCGCGCAGCCGCACAGGGCAGCTGCGAGGATCAACGCTTCGGTCCGCATTACTCGACCTTGAGCGTAATGCCATACGTGTTCGTCGCTCCATCCCAACCGCGGACGACGACGTAATAGTCACATCCCGAGGTGCAAGTGCCGGCCGGCACGGTGTACTCGGCGTGCTCGTTGGCGCTGGCGCTCTGGCCGTGTGCCGCGGTGCAGCCGCTGACGTTGCTGGGGTCGCACGGCCACAGGTCCGCGAAGTCCTTGTACAGGTGGAGGTCGAGGTCCTGCGTGTAGTCGGCCTGCGTGAACGCCAGGTCCATCGTCAGCTTCTCGCCGTCGTAGAGGCGGACCTTGTACCAGTCGTCGTCGTTCGTGCAGATCTTCTGCATCGTCGCGTTGTGCATCGGGTACGAGGTCGTGCGCGCCTGGCTGTAGGTGTCGTCGTCCTCGTTCGTGTCGTCGACGCAGCTCGTGTTGCAGGTCTCGGCCGTCTTCTCGAGCGACATCAGGTACTCGCTGCGCGCCGCGCCGTAGCCGTTGACCTTCACGTAGTAGGTCGCCGCCGCGAGGCAGGTGTTGATGTTCTCGTCGGACGTGTAGCTCGTCGACTTCGTGATCACCGTGCCGTCCGAGCGGTACAGGTTGAGGTCGAGGTCGGTCGCGCCGTCGCCGGCGATCTCGAGGTTCACGCGGGCCGACGCGGTGAGGACGATCTTGTACCAGTCGTCGTCGGCGCGGTCGGTCAGCGTCGTGCTCGGACAGCTGACATAGTCATCGAGGCCGGCCGCGAGCGTCGGGTTGGACGACGCGGCGGTGCGCGTGTCGTTCTCCTCCCACGAGTCGTCCATGCACGGACCGGCCGGCGCGCTGCACGAACCGCTCTGCGGCACGCACTGGTACGCCTGGTTGCCGTCGACGGACCAGATCTCCGAGGCCGAGCAGGTGTAGCCGGACGGGCAGCCGCCACCGCAGGCCTGCGTGCAGTAGGAGTCGCCCATCGAGCCCATGTACACGCACTGGTTGCCGGTGCCGCACTGCGAGTCCGCGGTGCACGTCTGGCAGAGGCCCGCGGTGCTCGAACCGCCCGCGGTGACCGTCATCGAGTAGACCTGCGAGATCGTCGAGTGATCGCAGCTGCCCATCTCGTCGTCGTCATCGTCGGCGACGAACACGTAGTAGATGGTCTGCGTCGTGCCGGCGGTGGCGGACGCGACCGGGTTCGGCAGCGTCGGCGCCCAGGTGCCGTTGGTCGTCGTGCCGCTCTGGCGCGCCGTCGACAGCTGCGTCATCTGCGAGAGGTTCGGCGACGCGCCCGGGTTCGTGAACGAGTAGTAGAACAGCGGCGCGTCCTTCAGGCCCTTGTCGTCGCTGACCGTCGCCGTCGGCTTGAGGTCGAGGCGCGTCGTCTGGTTCGCGGCCGTATGCGAGATCGTCGGCGCACCGCCCGGGCAGTTCGCGCCGCCGCCGGTGCCGCGGAGCACGATGAGGTAGTTCTTGATCGTCTTGGGATTCTCGCCGTCGTCGGCCGCGAGCACGAGCGTGTAGCGCGTGTCGCCTTCCTGCGCGCGAGACGGGCACCAGTGCCACATCGCGGTCTGGCCATCGACCTGCTCGAGCGTCGCGCCCTCGATCACCGGCTCCTGCTGCGTGATGTCGACCTGCGCGGTGTCCTGGTCCTCGACCACGATGTTGAGGTCGGCGCACTTGAGCTTCGCCAGATCGATCGTCGTGCCGGTGCCGAGCGGCTGACGGAAGACCGGCGAGGTCGCCGAGCCGATCGCGCTCTTCACGTCGATCGTGATCGTGACGGTCGTGTCGTTGCTGCCATCGGAGACGATGAAATCGAACGCGTGCGGTCCGACGTCGGCGGCAAGCGGCGTCCACCGGAACACGCCCGCGCCGCTCGGCGAGACCGTGATCATCGCGCGGTCGCCGAGGTCGGTCAGGTCGGCCGCCTTGAAGTTGTAAGACAGCTGGTCGCCGTCGGGGTCAGTGCCGTTCAGGTCGAGCTTGAATTCGGTGCCGACCTGGGCGACCTGATCCTCCAGCCCGGAGAGCTCGGGGGCGTTGCCGCCGCTGCAGGCAACTGCAGTAGCCAGGCAAGTCGCGCCGAGGGTCAAAAGACCCGCCGATCGCGGTAGCGAGGTGGTGAGTTTAGCTAACCTCATGACTGTCCTCCGGGCTGGTCCGATGGCTGTCGGATGCCGGGTCCCAAGAGCAACCGTCGGGCCACTACGCGACGCGCCAACGGCGGTGCGATCGCCAACTCCGTTGCCGCGTAACTGGCCGTTACCAGTTAGCGGGTGACAGCGGCGTGGTCTTCGCTGAGGGCAAACGAGACCAGACCCTGAGCAACTGGATCGGCCAGGAAGCTCGGGACGTCGGTGCCTTCGCGAGCCGCCAGGATGCCGAGCCCGCCGACGAGAGACCCCGCGGCGACGAGGCCCGCGCGCAGGCCGGCGACGCGAAGGTCCCGACTGACGGCGACGTGGTCGAACCCGATCGGGTCGATCGCCAGCGCGAACGGCTTCAGCTCCTGGGCGAGGCCCGTCGGGATCAGGCGCTTGAGCTTCTGGATCTGCGCCGCGATGGCCGCGTCGTCGAGGCCGCGATTTGGGAACTCGGGCTGGGCCATGCGCAGGAGCGCGATGATCAGGACGCCGACCTCGTCGGCCGACAACCGCGCGGGAATCGCGAGGTGGGCCTGCGCGAGCTTGAGCGCCGAGCCGGCGGCAAACCGGATCGCGCGCGCGTCGGTCTGGGCGATTGCCTGGCCGATGACGAGCGAGACCGGGCTCGTGGGCTCGGCGACCATCGCGTACGGCTGCCTCGCCGAGACGTAGACGTCGATCTCGCCAAAGCCAAGGCCCGTCGCGACGTCCTGCGCGTGCGACGCGACGCTCGAGTCCTTCGCGCGCAGGCGATCGCCGCGGCCGACGCCGTAGGTACGGAGGTCGACGCCGACGTGCTTCGCGACGCGGTCGCCGAGCAGCGTGAAGATCTGGCGCAGCTCGGTCTGGACCGTGCGAGGGAACAGCACCTCGTCGGAATCCGGCCTGAGCAGCGGCGCGAGGTCGATGCGGCCCGGCTCGGCGAGGAGCAGGCGCTCCGGCTCGCCGGCGGCGCCGAGCACGGTCGCGAGCTCCGCGGCAGCGCGCGCGATCGGCAGCGACCCATCGACGCCGACGGCGGCACGCGCGGTCATCGCGCGAGAGATCACGCGATAGGCGACGCCATCCTTGGGCTGGTTCGCGGCGCGCACGCGCATCGTGCCGGCGACGCGGTTCAGGTGGACGCGGACCGACGTCATGTCGCCGGCATCGCGATAGAACTTCACGAGCTCCGAGAGCGCGTCGTCGTTCGTCGGCGCGTTATCGAGCGCGAGGTTGAGCGCGCGCTCTGCCCGCTTCTGGTCGCCAAAGCCCTGGCGGAAGATCCGCGCGACGCGGTGCAGGTGCGCGGCGCGCTTGTCGGGATCCTGCTCCGCCTTCACGAGGCGCTCGCAGGCGCCGAGCGCGAGCTTCCACTCCCCGGCCTGCGTCGCGAGATCGGCGAGGCGGACGAGCGTCGCCTCGTCGTCGGGCTGGTACGTCAGCGCGCGCTGGAACGCCTTGAGCGCCATCGGCACGTCGACGATGCGGTCGGCGTAGATCAGGCCGAGCCGGAAGCACAGCGTCTTCAGGATCTCCGGATCGCGCTCGAGCCGGGCGCGCCAGACGAGTGCGTCGGCCGCTTCTTGCCAGAGGCCCTGCTCCCACGCGATGTCGGCGATCGCTGCGTGCGCGCGCAGGTCGTTCGGATCCGACGCGAGGATCTCGCGGTAGTTCTTCTTCGCGCCCTCGCGATCGCCGAGGAAGTTCCGCGACAGCTCGGCGAGCGCGCGATGGATCTCGATCTTCTCGCGGCTCGGCGGCTCGTGCTCGAGCCGGTTCGCGAGCAGGATCGCGAGCTCGTCGTGGTTCGCATCCTCCTCGAGCAGGATGCGCATGCGCATGAACGAGTCGCGGTGGCTCGGGTTCGCCTCGAGCGCGCGGCGGAACGCGGCCATCGCCTGATCGCCGACGAGCGCCTTGTCCATCAGCACGACGCCGGCGAAGTGGTGGAGCGCGGCGCGCGTATCGGCATCGCCACCGACGCTGGCCTGGCGCGTCGCAGCCTCGGCGACATCGATCCACAGCTGGCCCTTGAGTGCGGCTGCACGCCAGCCCTCGAGCGCCGGCACGTGACCGGGCATGACCTGCTCTGCCTTGCCGAACTTCTCGACGGCGGCGTCGATCTGGCCGAGCTCGGCGAGCGTCTCGCCGGCGCGCGTGAAGAACGCGGCCTGCGCGCGCGCGTCGCCCTCGAAGTAGGCCGCGATCTGCTCCTCGAGCTTCGCGAGCTCCTCGGAGGCGCCGCCCTGGCGGACGATCGCTTCTAGCTTGAGCAGCGCGATGCGACGCCCCGGATCGTTGGCGAGCGTCTCGCGATAGAGCTCGGTCAGCTCGGCGTCGGGGCGCTGGTCGCGCTCCGAGAGCACGGCCGTGTCCATGAGCACCGCGGCGCGCTCTTTCGCGAGCTCGGCGGGAATCTGCTCGAGCTCGGCACGGCGCAGCCGCAACAGCTCGCCGAGCTGGTCGCCGACCGTGTACTCGCGCTCGAGCCGGTGCATGAGGTCGACGCGCGTCGGATCGGCCTGCGATGCGCTCTCGAGCGCGATCTGCGCCGAGCCGGGGTCATCGCGCAGCTCCTTGTCGATCGTCGCGAGCAGCTCGTACGCCTCGGCCTTGGCCTGGTTGTCGCCGCTCGTCTCGGCGGCGCGCAGCTGCGCGAGCGCGAGCGCGGCGATCGGTCCCGGCTCGCGGAGCTGGGTCGCGATCCGGACGAGCGGCACCGTGGCGAGCGGATCGCCGGGGCGCATCTCGAGCGCGCTCTGATACAGGGTCAGCGCGGTCACGCCGTCGTTGTTTGCGGCGGCTTCGTCGGCGTCGCGAATGACGCGCGCGAACTCGTCCGGGCTCGCCGGTCCACCGCCCATGTTCGGGACGCGCACCGGGCCGGATGCGTCGCCGGCGCGGCGGCGCGCGGTGTTGAGGAGGTCGGAAATGATGCTGACGCCCGGCAGCGCCTTCTCGACGCGGCGGAGCAGCGCGGTCGCGCGGATCGCATCACCGGCATCGAGCGCGAGCTGAGCGGCGCGGAGGCGCAGCGCGGCGGCCTCGGGCTTCTCGCCGAGCAGCGCCGCACGCTCCTCGAGCGTGGTCGCGGCATCTGCGAGATCGTCGCGGCGTGCGGCGGCAAGGAGGCGCGCGACGGTGCGGCGCGGATCGTCGAGCTGCGGCTGCGCCTCGCCGAGGATGGTGTCGGCGCGGCCAGCGTCCTCGGTCGCGATCATGCGCGCACGGCGCAGTGCGAGGCTCGAGCTGCCCCACGGCGAGCGCTCGGCGGCCTGGGCACGCGCGAGCACCTCGCTCGTGATGTCCTTGTCGCCGAGGCGCGTCGCGAGGACGATCGCGGCGGCGTGCGCGCCGGGTGCAGGCGACTGCGCCTGCTCGATGACCTTCTCCCAGGCGCCGAGCGCAGCGGCGGTCGTGCGTTGGACCTCGTCGGGATCCGGGTTCTCGACGGACGCGGCGGCACCGACGGCCTCTTCCCACGCGAGCGCGCTGCGCAGCTGGGCGACGTTGCGGTCGAGCTGCTCGCCGGGCTCGGCGGCCATCTCTGCGAGGAGCTTCGCGCGATCGCCCCAGCGGCCGGCGGCGGCGAGCGCCTCGGCGAGTGCTTCGGCGAGCGCGAGCGAGGTCGGGCGATCGGCGTGGCCTTGCTGGAGGACGGCGATCGCGTCGTCGAGCTGGCCCTGCGCCACCATACCGAACGCGGCGCGCAGCCGAGCACGCTCGCGCTCCGGGTCGGCGGCGACGGACACGTCGACCTCGATCGCGAGCTGCGTGGCCTCGGCGGCGACGTACGACGTGCGCAGCTGGGCCGCGGCGTAGTCATCGCCGGGATCGAGCGCGAGCACCTGGCTCCACAGCTCGGCGCCACGCGACGGATCGAGCTCGGCGGCGCGCGCAGCGGCATAC
>JABFXX010000313.1 GCA_013368795.1 Kofleriaceae bacterium | reverse complement strand
CGATCGCGACCTCGCGGGTCAGCTCGGCGTCAGCGCGGCGACGCTCGCGCAGGCGCTGCGCCCCGCGTTCGCCGGCCTCGAGTCCGGCAAGTGGATCGATCCCGATGGCGAGACGCGCGACGTCGTCGTCCGCCTCGCCGCGGACTGGCGCGAGCGTCCGGAGGCGATCGAATCGCTCCCGATCATGCTGCCGCAGACCGGCCCCGAGCCGCCGCGCACGATCCAGCTCGGCCAGATCGCGAAGGTGCGGCGTGGGTTCGCGCCCGCGCAGATCGAGCACCTCGATGGCTCGCGCGTCGTCACCGTCGGTGCGAACGCCGAGGGCATGCCGCTGTCGGCGGTCGTCGCCGGCATCGAGAAACGAATCAGCGGGATCAAGCTCCCGGCGGGCTACACGCGCAAGCAGGGCGGCGAGACCGAAGATCAGAAGGAGGTCTTCGGCCGCATCCTGATCGCGCTCGGCACGGCCGTGATGCTGATGTACTTCATCCTCGTCATCCAGTTCGGGTCGTTCCTCGAGCCGATTCCGATCATGGCGTCGCTGCCGATGTCGCTGATCGGCGTCATGCTGGCGATGCTCGTGACAGGCTCGACGCTGAACCTCATGTCGATGATCGGCGTGATCATGCTGATGGGTATCGTCGCGAAGAACGCGATCCTCCTCATCGACTTCGCGAAGCACGCCGAGAAGAGCGGCATGACGCGCGAGGAGGCGATCATCGAGGCCGGCGGAGTCCGCCTGCGTCCGATCGTGATGACGAGCGTTGCGATCATCGCGGGCATGATTCCGGTCGCGATCGGCTCGGGCGAGGGCGGCGACTTCCGTGCGCCGCTCGGCCGCGCCGTGATCGGCGGCGTCATCACCTCGACGGTCCTGACGCTGCTCGTGATCCCGACGTTCTACGACATCATCACGAACTGGCGCGACGCGCTGATTCGCAGGTTCCGGCGCAAGAAGAAGAACTCGCCGCTGCACCTCGATCAGGATCTGCATGTGCCGCCCAGCGAGGGGCCTCGCGAGTGAAGCGCGCGCTCCTCGCCGTGATGCTGCTCGCCGGCACGGCCTCCGCTGAGCCGGCGAAGGTCGACTGGGCCAAGGGCCTCGTCACGGCGAAGGGCGTCGGCATCGCCGATCGGCGCGCGCCGAATCCGGCGGTCGCGCGCGGCACGTCGCGGCGCGGCGCTGAAGAGGCTGCGAAGAAGCTGATCGCCGCCAAGCTCGGCGAGCTCCCGATCGCGGGCGGCGGCAAGGTCGCCGACAAGAAGAAGGACAAGGACGTCGCCGCGCGGCTCGCGCACGCGGTCGACGAGGCGATCACGCTGGCCGCGGAGCCCGAGACCGACGGCGCGTGGGTCGTGACGATGGCGGTACCGCTCGAGGCGGTGCGCCAGGCGGTCATCGGCCCTCGCGCGCTGCCGGCCGATGGCGACGCAGGGCCGGCCGCGGTCGTCGTGACCGGCGCGGCGGCCAAGCCCGCGATCGGCTACAAGGTCGGCTCGGTCGAGGTGCCGACGCTGTTCGTCACCGAGGTGCCCGGGTGGGCCAAGGACGCGCCGCGCGCGGCTGCGAAATCCGCGAAGGGCGGCACGCTCGAAATTGCGGGAATCGACGCCACGCCTGCGACGTTGTTCGTGATCGTCACGGGACCCTGAACCGCGGCAGCCGATTCGAAGCCGATCGCCATCTTTGCTAGGCTACCGGGCGTGATCCGCCGTGTCCTCGTAGCCGTGCTGCTCGCCACCGCCGCTCCGCTCGCGTACGCCGAAGACGTCGTCGCGTACCAGGCCGAGGGCGCCGCGCCGTCGAGCTCTACCGATGCGCGCACGATGGCGCTCGACGAGGCGTTCGCGCGTGCCGTCACGACCGCGCTGTCCGACCTCGTCGCCGGCGATATCCGGACCTCGCGCAAGGGCGAGCTCGACCGGGAGATCGTCGGCCACGCCCGCCTGTGGGTCGCGAAGTTCTCCGTCACGAAGGACGAGACGCTCGAGGGCCGCCGCGAGCTGACCGTCAGCGTGCGCGTCGATCGCGACCGGATCCGCGCACGGCTCGGCGAGCTCGGCATCACGACGAAGGACGTCGCGGCGAATTCGGGGGAGCCCGCGGCGAAGACCGCGACGATCCTGCTTCGCATCTCGGCGCCGAGCGGCGTCCGCGCCGACTACGGCCCGAGCGCCGACACGAACGCGCCGGGCGTCGGCTCGATGACCGCGGTCCTGCGCAACAACGGCTACGCGGTCCGTCGCGCGCCCCAGACGGGCATCGCGCCGCGTGCCGAGGGCGAGCTGCCGCTGTCCGACGACGAGGCCGATGCGCTCGCGAACGAGGCGAAGGCCGACGTCATGGCGATCACGGGCATCACGCTCGGCGCGCCGGTGCCGATCCGCGGCCTGCCGACGACGGCGTCGCTCGTCACCGCGAACGTGCGCGTCGTCGATCGCAAGGAGAAGAAGGCGCTCGGGCAGGGCAGTGCGACCGCGGCGGTCAAGGGCGAGGACATCGCGTACGCGATCGATCGTGCGGCCGCCGGTGCGCTCACCGACGTGATGCCGCCCGCGCCGACGAAGCTCGCGCAGGCCGGCGCGTTCAAGGGCGACGACACGCCGATCGCCGAGCCCGGTGTCGTGCTCATCCGTCTGCCGTCGCGGACCCCGTATTCGATGGTGCTTGCCGAGCAGAAGTACCTCGCAGGCGCCAAGGGCGTGCGCGCCGCGACGCTGCGCCGGCTGTCGCCGAATGGCTGGGTGATCGGCGTCGCGACGAGCGAGCCCGTCGAGCAGGTCGCGCGCATCGCGAAGAAAGCGCCCGCCACCGATACGAGTGTCGCGGTGAAGATCGTCGGCGACCTCGTCGAGGTGACGCTCTCGGGGACGCCATGAGAATCGCGCTCGTACTCGTACTCGCCGTCGGTTGCGGCGCCCGCCAGCAGCCGAGCTCCGGTGTCACCGCCGACGACGCGATCTTCTACGTGAAGACCAACGTCGCGGACGCGAACGTGTTCGTCGACGGCCGCTTCGTCGGCCCCATCGGCGTGCTGAAGGGCGGCATCGCGGTCGTCCCGGGCCACCACCGCATCGAGCTGCGCCACGAGGACTACTTCTCGCGCTACATCGAGCTCGACCTGAAGCGAGCCGACCGCAAGAAGCTCGATCTCGAGCTGGCGCCCGTCCTCCCGTAGCCGTCCTCGTCGCCCGTTGGTACGACTTCGGGCATGAACCACTACGAACGGTTTCTCGAGCTCCACGCCGCTGGTTTCGTGATGCCGAATGCGTGGGACGGCACGTCGGCGCTGCTCCTCGCACAGGCCGGGTTCCAGGCGATCGGCTCGTCGTCCGCGGCGCTCGCGTCGGCGCTCGGCCGGCTCGACGGCCGGCATGCACTGACGCGCGAAGAGCACCTCGCGAACGCGGTCCTGATGCAGCGGCTGACCGACCTTCCGATCAACGGCGACTTCGAGGATGGCTACGGCGAATCACCCGAGGACGTCGCACGGACCGTGCAGATGGCGATCGACGCCGGGCTCGCGGGGATCGGCATCGAGGACACGAGCGCCGATCCAGCTGCGCCGATCCGCGACTTCGATGACGCCGTTGCACGCGTACGCGCCGCGGCGAAGGTCGCGAAGGGGCGGATCGTGCTGACCGGCCGCACGGACAACTACCTGCAGGGTCGGCCCGATCTCGACGACACGATCAGGCGCCTGACCGCGTTTGCCGACGTCGGAGCCGACGTGCTCTACGCGCCGTACCCGACGGATCTCGCCGCGGTCTCCGCGATCGTCAAGGCGGTCGCACCGAAGCCCGTGAACGTCGTCGTCGGCGCGGCGACGCAGATCGTGCCGGTCGCCGAGCTGCTCGCGCTCGGGGTTCGCCGGATCAGCATGGGCGTTGCGCTCTACTCGCGCGCGATGACCGCGTTTCGCGACGCCGCACGTCAGCTGGCGAGCGGCGACATCGCAGCGGCGACCGCGGGCATGTCGTTTCGCGAGATCAAGCAGCTGATCGCGGACGCGAACGCGCGCTAGCTACCGAGCGACACGTACGTTCCGTGGCTCGGCGCCTGATCTGCAATCGATCAGGCGCACCGAATCGCCGACGAGCACAGCGGACCTCCGCCCGCTGCGAGGAACGTCATGTCACGCATCTCACGCGCGCGGCTCGTCTGCGCCGCGCTGATCCTGGCCTGGACTGCCTCCGCGTACGCGGACTCACTGACGATCGATCTGGCAGCCGCACATGCCAGGGCGCGCGAGCAGGCGCCCGATGCGATCACGGCGCACGCCAAGGTCGCGCAAGCGCGCGCCGCGGGCGTCGGAGCGCGCATCCACTTCGAGGAGAACCCGAACATCTCGATGGGCCCCGGTGTCCGCAACAGCAATCCGCTGACGGTCGCCGCCGATGTCCGCATCACCCAGCCGCTCGAGATCGGTCACCGCTCGGCACGGATCGCGGTCGCGGATGCGGGCGAGCGCGAGGCACGCGCCGAGACCGAGGCCGCGCTGCGCGAGCTCGACCTCGCCGTGACGCTCGCGTTCAACGAGGCGCGCCACGCCGACCTCGCCGTCGAGGCTGCGACGCTCTCGGTGGCGCTGACCACGCGCTCGGTGACGGCCGCCGACAAGCGCCACCAGGCGGGCGAGCTGTCCGACCTCGACTTCGACCTCGCAAAGATCGCGCTCGGCCGGGCGCGCGCGACGCTCGCCACCACACGCTCCAACCGCGCGGAGGCGATCGGCAAGCTCGCCGCGCTGATCGGCGCGAGGCCCGGCGATGCGATCACGCTGCGCGGGGACCTCGGCGCGCCGCCGCCAACGCTCGAGGCGCTCCGTGCCGCGCTCGCGAACCGCCCGGACATCCGCGCGCTCGACGCCGAGGCCGGGGTCGCACGCGCCGAGGGAAACCTCGCGCACGTGAAGCGGTGGCCCGCGCTCGGGCTGTGGTTCGGCTACCTCCGCGACCAGGGGGACGACATCTTCCTCGGTGGCCTCAGCCTGACGCTGCCCGTGTGGAACCGCGAGCAAGGCAACCTCGCGGCGGCGCGCGTGAAAGAGAACACGGCGATGCGTCGGCGATCGGCACTCTTCATCGCGGCCGCGCGGCAGCTCGAAGATGCGTACGCGTCGTACCAGCACCAGCGCGAGTCGCTCGACACGATGGAGCGCGAGATCCTTCCCGTGGTCGCCGACGCGCAGAAGCTCGTCGAGAAGAGCATCGATGCCGGGCAGATCAGCGTGTCGGACCTGCTCGTGATCCGCCAGGAGGTGACGACCGCGCGGCGCGAATACATCGATCGGCAGCTCGATCTCGCCAATTCGGTCGCGCAGGTCCTGTTCATCGCGGGGGTGACGCCGTGATCGGCCGCGTCATGGTCGTGGTCGTGCTCGCCGCGTGCGGAGGCGACAAGGTGCACGAGCGTCACGTCGACGAGCACCTGCCGGCGGGAAGTGGGACCCAGCGCGCGCGCGAGCAGGGAGACCACGTCTCGATCGCGCCCGAGATGCTCCGCGACCTGCGGATCACGACCGCGAAGGTCGAGTCGCGCGCCGCCGGCGAGCGCGTCTCGGTGCTCGCCGATGTCCGCGTCAACCAGGACGCGTACGCCGAGGTCGCATCGCCGACGACCGCGCGCGTACTCCGCGTGCTCGCAAAGGCCGGCGACGAGGTGAAGGCCGGGCAGCCGCTCGTCGAGCTCGCGAGTGCCGACGTGTCGAAGGCGCGCGGCGAGGTCCAGGCTGCCGAAGAGCGCGTCGCGATCGCGAACCAGAACCTCGCGCGCAAGCAGGCGCTGCACGCCGATCGTCTGATCCCGGAGCGCGACGTCATCGAGGCGCGCGCCGCGGTCAAGGAGGCCGAGGCGGCGCGGACGGCGGCGGCCGGTCAACTCCAACCGTTCGCGGTCTCCGGCGCCGGCGGCGTGCTCGTCCTGCGCGCGCAGGTTGGCGGCACGGTGATCGAACGCGACGTCGTCGTCGGTCAGCTCGCCGATCCGTCGAAGACGCTGTTCCGGATCGGCGATCTGTCGAAGCTCTGGCTCGTCGCCCACGTGTTCGAGCGCGACGCGGTGCGCGTGCAGCTCGGCGCGACCGGCGCCGCATCGTTCGCGGCGCTGCCGGGCAGGACGATCGAAGGGCCGGTCGTCTGGATCGGCCGCGAGGTCGAGACGCCTTCGCGCACGAT
Source organism: Kofleriaceae bacterium (assembly GCA_013368795.1). Classification (GTDB taxonomy): domain Bacteria; phylum Myxococcota_A; class Polyangia; order Haliangiales; family Haliangiaceae; genus JABFXX01. The sequence continues at coordinate 5,531 of JABFXX010000313.1, read as the reverse complement.
CCCGGTCCGGCTCGAGCTCGCGAATCCGGGTGGTGTGTTGCGGCCCGGCATGTCGGCGATGGTCTCGCTTCCCGTCGGCGAGCCGGGCGGGCCGGTGATCGCGGTTCCGATGGCAGCCGTGCAGCGCGTCGGCGATCGCTGGGCGGTGTTCATCCCGCGCGGCGTCGGCGAGTTCGACGTGCGCACCGTCGGGCGCGGCCGCGAGCTCGGCGGCGACGTCGAGATCCTGTCGGGTGTCGCCGCCGGCGAGGAGGTCGTCGTCGACGGCGCGTTCTTGCTGAAGGCCGAGTTCGACAAGGCAAGCGGGGAGGGCGGCCATGACCACGAGCACTAGCGTGATCCAGCGCCTCATGATCGGCAGCTTCGGCAAGCCGCTCGTCGCGGTCCTCGTCGTGCTCGCGTGCTCCGCGGTCGGCATCGTGTCGCTGCGCGAGCTGCCGCGCGACGTGTTCCCCGACCTGTCCGCGCCGGTGTTCAACGTGATCGCGCAGAACCCGGCGATGAGTGCGGAGGAGCTCGAGACGCGCGTCGCGATCCCGATCGAGAACGCGCTTGCCGGCGTGCCGAACGTGGTCCGCGTGCGGTCGGTATCGAGCGCCGGCGTCGCCCAGGTCACGATCGAGCTCGATCCCGACGCCGACTACGCGCGCGGCCGCCAGCTCGTCGCCGAGCGCCTCGCACAGGTCCAGCTGCCACCGGGCACCGGCCAGCCTCTGCTGTCGAGCCTCACGGGCCGGCTCAACGAGATCTTCGAGATCACGATCGAGGCCGCGCCCGGGACCGCCGACCTGATGACGCTGCGCGACCTCGCCGAGAACGAGATCAAGAACCGGTTCTCCGCCGTGCGAGGCGTCGCCGCGGTCGAGCGGCTCGGCGGCTATCTGCGCGAGTACCAGATCCAGCTCGATCCCGATCGGATGGCGGCCCGCGACGTCACGCTCGACGAGGTGATCCATGCGGCCAACGGCGCGAGCTCGAGCGCCGCCGCCGGGTTCATCACGCAGGGCCAGATGGAGTGGAGCGTGCGCGCGGATGGCCGCGCCGCCACCGTCGAGGAATTGCGCGACACCGTCGTCGCGATGCGCGGTGGCACGCCGGTCCTGCTCGGCGATGTCGCCGACGTCCGCCAGGCCCCGGCGGTCAGGCGCGGGCTCGCCCATCGGCTCGCGGGCGAGGTCGTCAGCTGCCGCGTCGTGAAGCAGTTCGGCGCCGATACGGTCGCGGTGTCTCGCGGCCTCCGCGCGGCGATCGCGGATCTCGGGCAGAGCCTGCCGCGCGGCGTGACGATCCGTGTCGTCTACGACCAGGCGGAGCTCGTCCAGGCCTCGCTCGGTGGTGTCGGCCGTGCCGTGCTGATCGGCGCCGTGCTCGTCGCGCTCGTCCTGTTCGTGCTGCTCGGCGACGTGCGCGCGGCCATCCTCGTGACGCTGACGCTGCCCCTGTCGATCGCGCTATCGGGCCTGCTCTTGCGCGTCACCGGCGTCGGCATCAATACGATGACGCTCGGCGGCCTCGCGATCGCGGTCGGTCTGCTCGTCGATTCCTCGATCATCGTCGTCGAGAACATCAGCCATCGGATCTCCGAGCGCCGCGGCGAACGGCGGTCGGAGGCACTGGCGGCAGCAGTCGAGGTCGGCCGGCCGATCGCGTTCGCCACGGCGATCGTATGCGCGGTGTTCGTGCCGCTGTTCGCGATGCATGGCATCGAGGGCCGGATGTACGAGCCGCTGGCCGCCGCGGTGATCGCCGCGGTGCTCGCCGCGCTCGTGCTCGCGCTGCTGCTCGTGCCCGTCGTCGCGGCCGGCGTGCTGAGGCCTCGGCCGGAGGGCAAGCCGATCGACGGCGCGATCATCCGCGGGATCAAGCGCGTTTACCGCCCGCTGCTCTCGGCCTCGCTCCGCCACGCCGCACTGATCCGGATCGCGACGCTCGCGATCACGCTGCCCGCGCTGTGGCTCGCGACACGCCTCGGCTCCGACTTCATGCCCGAGCTCGACGAGGGCGCGATCCTGATGCAGACCAGCCTGCCCGCCGAGGCCGCACTCGACGAGGTCGATCGGCTCAACCACCGCGTCGAAGACGTGCTGCGCACGTTCCCCGAGGTCGAGGACGTCGTGCGCCGCACGGGCCGCGCCGAGCGCACCGAGGATCCGATGCCGCACACGCTCTCGGACGTGCTGATCGTGCTGTCGCCCGATCGCAAGCGTTCGACCGACGAGCTCTCGCGTGCGATGCGCGAGGCCGTCGAGAAGGTCCCCGGCGTGTCGGCTTCCTTCACGACCCCGCTCGGCATGCGCATCGCAGAGAGTATCGGAGGCACGCCGGCCGATCTCTCGGTCAAGGTGTTCGGTTCCGATCCGGCGGTGCTCGCGCGCCTCGCCGCGGAGACCGAGAAGATCGTGCGAGGCGTCGACGGCATCGCGGATGTCCGCCCCGAGCGCCTGACCGGCTTGCCGCAGCTGCACGTGAAGGTCGATCGCCGCGCCGCCGCGCGCGTCGGCCTGACGCCGGGTGACGTGATCGAGGCGCTCGAGATCGGGGTCGCGGGGCGCACGATCTCGCAGATCTGGGTCGGCAACGCGAGATATGACCTCGTCGTCAAGCTCGCCGCGGATCACCGCAACGATGCGGCCGCGCTTGCCGCGCTGCTCATCGACGGTCACGACGGCACGCGCATTCCGCTCGGCAAGCTCGCGACGGTCGAGCAAACATTCGGGCTCGGCGCGATCAAGCGCGAGGCGAACACGCGGCGGATCGCGGTCGACGCATCCGTCGCCGGGCGCGACCTCGGCTCGACCGCGGCCGACGTGCGCGACTCACTCCACGCGCGGCTGCAACTGCCGGCGGGCTACTTCGTCGTCGTCGGCGGCAAGGTCGAGACGCAGGCGAGGGCGCAGCGCGCGCTCTACGCGGCGATCGCGATCGCGGTGCTCGCGGTGTTCGTGCTGCTCTACCTCGCGCTCGGCTCGGTCGCGGAGACGCTCGTGATCCTCGCGACGCTGCCCGATGCATTCGTCGGCGGCATCGTCGCGCTGTGGATCGCGGGCGAGACGTGGAGCGTGTCGTCGCTCGTCGGCCTCATCGGTCTGTTCGGCATCGCGGTCCAGAACGGCCTTGTGCTCGTCACGCAGACGCGCGCGCTCGTGCGCGAGGGATATCCATTCGGGCAGGCGCTGCGCGAGGCGAGCCTCGGTCGCGTCCGGCCCAAGATCATGACCGCGTCGACCGCGATCCTGGGCCTCCTGCCGCTGCTCGTACTCCGCCTGCACGGCACCGAGATCGAGCGGCCGCTCGCGATCGTGATGATCGGAGGCCTCGTGACGTCGACGCTGTTCACGCTCCTCGCGCTGCCGACGTTCTACGAGCTCGTCGAGCGGCTAGTTCGCAAGCGGCACGGTGACGACCTCGGTCGATAGCGCGCCGACATCGCGCACCTTCAGCTCGGCGTCGGAGATCGAGTAGACGTACTGGTCGAGGAACAGCGAGCGCTTCACCGCGCTTGTCGCGTTCGACCACCAGTTGTAGCAGTTCACGCTCGGGTCGACCGCGTGCGCGACGCGGCCGTGCTCGGCGAAGCCCGACGCGACCGACGCGTCGAACACCATGAGACCGGAGAACGACATCGTCTGGCCGTACTGACCGTCGTCGCCGCCCTCGCAGATCGTCATCGGGATCGAGAGCAGGCTGCGCTCCGGGTACCAGGTGAACGCGAGGTGGTTCGTCAGCGCCTCCGAGCTCGAGCCGCGCGTGCCGATGATGTGCTTGTGCGCGAGCCTCGGCACCATCGGGTTCGTGACGTCGAAGATCTGCAGCATCACGCCGTCGAAGAACGCGAAGTCACCGTGGTCGTCGGCGTCGTAGCCGATCGTGAGCAGGTGGTTGTCGTCGAGCAGGTGCATGTACGTCGAGAAGCCGGGGATCTTGAGCTCGCCGAGCTTGCGCGGCGCGTACGGGTTCGACAGGTCGAACGCGAACAGAGGGTCGGTCTTCTTGAACGTGACGACGAACGCGTGGTTGCCGTCGAACCGCACCGAGCGGATGTCCTCGCTCGGCGCGATGCCGCCGATCGAGCCGAGCGTCACGAGGTCCTCGCCCTGCTGGCCGAGCACGGTGACGTAGCTGACCGCGTCGGGCGACGGCGCGTGACCGTCGGTGGTCGCGATACGGAGCTTGCCATTCTGCTCGTCCATCGCGAACTGGTTGAGCGCACGGCCGTTGACCTCGCCGCTCGCGAGGTAGTGCGTGTCGCCCGCGCTCTCGGAGATCTGGAACTTGTGGATCGTCGACAGATCGTCTTGGTACCAGTTGTGCGGCACCGCCATGTACAGCGCGTCGGCCGACGCGTAGATCGCGCCGCCGCGCGAGATGATCGTCGAGCTGTGGACCGGGCCCGGGTGCTCGACATCGACGGACACGAGGCTCGTGAACGCGGCGCCGTCGGCGTACGAGCTCGCGTACAGCGACGTGCAGCTCGCCGACTCGCCGGTCGGCGTCAGGCCCGAGTCGTCGGTGAAGCTCGGCAGGGCCGCGTCGAGGTTCGTGTTCTCGATCAGCTCGAGGTTCGCGGCGCGCACCGCCTCGTACTTCTGGCGCGCGCGATTGATCTTGGCCTGCGGCGGCCGCACGCCCACGTAGCTGCAGAGGTCGTCATTGGCCTCGACCGCGGGCTGGTACTGGAGCTCGGGGAATAGCTGCGCGGCTTGTGACACGACGGTGTGCACCGTCGAGCCGATCCGGCGGGCGGCGATCAGCGAGCCCGACAGCGCGATCTGGCGCACGAGGTGAGGCGCGGCGCGGTTCGAGATGTCGTAGACGAGCATCGTCGTCGCCGTGCCGTCGCCGGAGAAGTCGCAGTCGTAGCCGTACGTGCACTCGCGGTTCCAGTAGCCGCCGCCGCTGTCCGTTCCGATCGCGACGTAGACGAGCGCCGTATCGCCGACGACGAACAGCTTCTTCGGCTCGCCCGGCAGCGGTGTCTTCGACACGAGGTGCGTCTCCGGCGCGGGCCACGAGTCGACGATCCGCAGCGCGCCGTTCTGCGCGAGGTAGATGTACTGGCCGTCGTTCTTCACGAAGTCGGCCTCGTCGACGCCGGCGACCTGGTTGTTCGTGCCGGTGCCCGTCGTCGGACCGCCGCCACCGCTGCCGCTTCCGGCGCCTCCGCCGGCGGTCGGCGAGCCGCCGTCGTCCTCGCCGTAGCCGCCGCGGTAACAACCCTCGCCGCGGATGTACGCGGCGATGTTGTCGTTGATCTGCTGGTTCATCTTCCGGATCGCGACCTGCTTGATGTAGCTCTGCGCCTCGCCGCAGCTCGCGAGCGGCAACAGGCGAGGCAGTGGCTTCTCGCCGCTACCGTCGTCGTCCGAGCACGCGGCAAACAGGGGGAGCGTTGCGAGGCACAGGGCCAGGACAGTAGGGCGGCGGCTCATGTCGGCCTACCCAGCAAGCGCGATGCCCGGCGGAAGCCCTCGCAATTGCGCGAGTTGGCCTCGGAGATCCGTGAGGGGCCTCAAAAATCCGTCGCTCGGGGT
>JABFXX010000621.1 GCA_013368795.1 Kofleriaceae bacterium | reverse complement strand
GCCCGACACCACCGCGACCGGACGCGCACCGGCGGCACGCGCGATCTGGATCGCCATCGAGCCGAGGCCACCGGCGCCGCCCCAGATCAGGACAGGCTCGCCGGGCTGGACGACGTTCGGCGGCCAGCCGTGCAGCATGCGATACGCGGTCGCGCCGACGAGCATGTACGCCGCGGCCTCTTCCCACGTCAGGTGCTCGGGCTTCGGCACGCACTGGTGGTCCTGGACCTTGGTGTATTGCGCGAAGCTGCCCCAGTTCGACTCGTAGCCCCAGATCTGCTGGGTCGGAGCGAACATCGGATCCTTGCCCGACATCACCCACGGATCGTCGGGCTCCCACATGCCGCAGTGAACGACGACGTCGTCGCCGACCTTGACGTTCTTGACGTCCTTGCCGACCGCCCACACGACGCCCGACGCATCGGAGCCGCCGATGTGAAAGTCTTCCTTCGCGCCCCAGCGCTTCTGGCGCGCCTTGATGACGTCGATGGGTACGCCCATCGCGGCCCACACGTTGTTGTAGTTCACGCCCGCTGCCATCACGTAGACGAGCACGTCGCGAGGCCCGAGCTCGGGCACAGGCACCGCCTCTTCTTTGAAGGCGTCAAGCGGCTCGCCGAATCGCTCGGCGCGGATCACCTGCGCCAGCATCTTCGTCGGGACTACGCCGAGCTCGGGGACATCGCCAAGCTCGTACAGGTCGTTACCAGAGGAAGCAAAGGCGGTCGACACCATGCGTCAATCTACTGGATATCGACGGGAGGTGATCGAGAATCTCACTGCGATCTCCGCGAAGACAGCTCACTGCGATCGACCGCGCGCTGACGCTCGGTCGCACTCAGTCACTGTGATCGGGTTCGACGAAACACCACTTCACGTCGGGCACGCGAGTCTGCAGTTTCTGCTCGAATGCGTTGATGACGTCTACGAGCTGAGACGTAGTCAGTGTGAGCTCGTCGCGGAACTTCAGCTTGAGCGCGACCATGACTTCGCCCGGGCCCTGCTGCACGGTGAGCGCGCGAAGCACTCTCTCGACGTGCGGATCTTCGGACGCGACCTTCTCGATCTCGCGCAACATGAGCGGATCGGCCGACTCGCCGAGCAGTAGCGACTTCACCTCGACCGCGAGGAACACGGCAACTCCGACGAGGACGATGCCGATGCACAGCGTGCCGAGCGCATCCCAGTGATGCTCGCCGGTGATCCACGCGACCGTGACCGCGATCAGCGCGAATGCGAGGCCGAGCACCGCGGCGCTGTCCTCGCCGAAGATCACGACGAGGTCGGAGTCCTTCGTCTCCTTCAGGTACGCGACGAGCGAGCGGCTGCCCTTGCGCGCACGCACTGCCTTGTACGCGCCGGCGAGTGCCCAGCCCTCGATCGCGAGCGCGAACCCGAGGATCGAGATCGCGACGAGCGGGTTCTCGACCGGCTGCGGGTGCATCAGCTTGTGGACGCCCTCGTAGATCGAGTACGCGCCGCCGCCGAGGAACAGCAGCATCGCGACCATGAACGACCAGAAGTACAGCTCGCGACCGCGGCCGAGCGGATAGCGATCCGACGGCGGCGTGCGCGCCTTCTTCAGGCCGAGCAGCAGCAGGAGCTGGTTCGCGCAGTCGGAGAACGAGTGGATCGTCTCCGCCACCATCGAGGCCGAGCCCGTGATGAACGCGCCGACGCCCTTCGCACAGGCGATCATGAAGTTCGCGCCGAGTGCGCGCAGGATATATCCGGTGCCTTCGCCAGCCATGTAAGGCCGCTAGCGTAACCGACGATCAGTGGCGCGCCAGCTGCGGCGCTTCCTTTCGTCAGTCGGCGTGGTCGGGCTCGATGAAGCTCCAGCGCACCTCGGGCACGCGCTGCTTGAGCTGCCGCTCGAACGAGTTGATCGCGTCGACGAGCTGCGTCGTCTCGAGCCCGGGGCGGAACTTGAGCTTCATCGCGACGACGATCTCGCCGGGTCCCTGCTGCACGGTGAGCAGGCGCAGCACCTGGTCGACATTCGGGTCGTCGACCGCGAGTTGCTCCACGGTCCTCTGCAACTGGGCGTCGGCGGACTCGCCGACGAGCAGGCTCATGATCTCGCGCGCGAGGAAGATCGCGACACCGATCAGGACGAGGCCAATCGCGAGCGAGCCGATCGCGTCCCACCGGCCGTCGTTGGTCTGCTTCGCGACGAGGAGTGCGGCGCCCGCGAGCATGAGGCCGAGGACGGCCGCGGAGTTCTCGCCGAACACGACGACGAGGTCGGAGTCCTTGCTGTCCTTCAGGTACTTGAAGAACGGCGTCTTGCCGCGCCGCTGGTTCATCACCTTGATGTTGCCGAGCGTCGACCAGCCCTCGAGCAAGATCGAGATGCCGAGGATGACGAGCGCGATCGTGATGTCGCCGACCGGCTCGGGATGCTTCAGCTTGTGGACGCCCTCGTAGATCGAGAACATGCCGCCGCCCGAGAACAGCAGCAGCGCGACGATGAACGAGTAGAAGTACATCGCGCGGCCGTAGCCGAGCGGGTGCTTCGTGTCCGCGGGCTTGCCGCTCTGCCGGATGCCGAGCAGGAGCAGCAGCTGGTTGCCGCAGTCGGCGAACGAGTGCAGCGTCTCGGCGAGCATCGCGCCGGAGCCCGTGATCGCCGCTGCGACGCCCTTCGACGACGCGATCACGGCGTTGACGACGAGGGACTTGACGACTTCGCCCTTGGAGCCGGCCATTATTTGATCAACTTCGAGAGTGCCTTGAACTCGTCGGTGCCCGCGCGGCCGAGCAGATCGAACACGCAGACCTCGGTCGACGTGACGAATGCGCCCGCCTTGGCGGCCAGATCGAGACCGATGCGCCAGTTCGCCTTCGTGCGGCTCGACACCGCGTCGGCGACGACGTGCGTCTGGTAGCCGCGCTCGACGAGGCCGCGCGCCGACTGGTAGACGCACACGTGCGCCTCCATGCCGGTGACGATCCACTGATCGCGACCGAGCTTCGGCGCGAGCGCGGCGAGCTCGGGCGACGACGCGGCGGAGAACTCGAGCTTGTCGAAGCGGTGGAGGTTCGGCGCGTCGCGCAGGCCCTCCTCGATCGCCGGCACGGTCTGGCCGAGGCCCTTCGGATACTGCTGGCTGACGACGATCGGCAGGCCGAGCTTCTTCGCGGTCTCGATGAGCACGTTCGTGTTGCGCACGACCTGCTCGCGCACACCCTCGGGCATCGCGGGCGCGAGACGCTCCTGGATGTCGACGACGAGCAGCGCCGCGCGATTGCGCGACAGCCCCTCGAGTGCGGTCACTTGACCACTCCGAGCGTCTCGAGCGCCTCGTGCAGCGTCTTGAGCCGCGCCTGCTCGTCGGCGAGGCGCGTGCGGATCTCGGCGACGACCTCCTCGGGCGCGCGCGACAGGAAGTCGGCGTTGCCGAGCTTCTTCTCGAGCCCGCCGATCTCCTTCTCGGTCTTGGCGATCTCCTTCTTGATGCGCGCAGTCTCGGTCGGCACATCGATGTGACCGCCGAGCGGCATGATCACCTGGATGTCGGCGCCGACGAGCGCCTTGGCCGCACCGGGCAGCGGATCGCCGCCGCTCGTGATCGTCGCGGACACACGCGCGCGGCTCTCGACCATCTCCTTGAAGCGCTCGAGGATCTGGCGCGGCGCATCGGCCGTCACGCGCAGCTCGACCGCGATCGATTGCGCGGGCGGAATGTTGTACGTCGCCTTCAGCATGCGGGCCGTCGTCACGACGTCCTGCAGGATCTTCATCTCGGCCTCGGCGGCCGGATCGATCCACTGCTGATCGGCGCGCGGGAACACCGTGATCATCAGCGACTGCGGCAGCTCCGGCTTCTTCGGCAGCTTCTGCCAGATCTCCTCGGTGACGTAAGGCGCGAACGGATGGAACAGGCGCATCGTCGTCTCGAGCGCCGTCGCGAGCACGCCCTGCACGACGTGGCGGCGCGCCGCCTTCGCCGAGTCAGGCTGCAGGCCGTCGACCTTGTGCAGGTGCGGCTTGGCGAGCTCGATGTACCAGTCGCACAGCTCGTCCCACACGAAGTGATAGATCGCGTTCGCCGCGTCGGAGAACCGGAACGCCTCGAGCGCGGTGTCGACCGCGGCGGCCGTCGCCTGCAGGCGCGACAGGATCCACTTCTCGGGCATGCCGAGCTGCGCCCTGCCCTGCGGCGACGACAGCTGCGCCTCGAAGCGCTCGGGGTCGTAACCGTCGAGGTTCATCAGCGCGAACCGCGACGCGTTCCACAGCTTGTTGATGAAGTTGCGGAAGCCCTCGACGCGGTCGATCGACAGACGGATGCGCGAGCTACCCGTGTTGAGCGCGGCGAGCGCGAAGCGCAGCGCGTCGGCGCCCATCGCGGGGATGCCCTTGCCGAAGTGCTTCTTGACCGCACCCTTCACCTTCTCGGGGTCGGGTGGCTTCTCGACGTCGACGCGTGCGAGCAGCGTGTCGAGCGTCGCGCCATGCACGACGTCGAGCGGATCGATCACGTTGCCCTTCGTCTTGGACATCTTGTCGCCGTTCTCGTCGGTGACGATCGATGTCAGGTACACGGTGCGGAACGGCACCTTCCCCATGAAGTGCAGGCCCATCATCATCATGCGGGCGACCCAGAAGAAGATGATGTCGGGTCCGGTGACGAGGACGTTGTTCGGATAGAACGTCGACAGCTCGCGCGTCTTCTCCGGCCAGCCGAGCGTCGAGAACGGCCACAGCGCCGACGAGAACCAGGTGTCGAGGATGTCCTCGTCCTGCCTCACCGCGCCGCCGCACTCCTTGCACGCGGTGACCTCGTCGCGCGCGACCGTGATGTGGCCGTTGTCGCAGTACCAGGCCGGGATGCGATGGCCCCACCAGAGCTGGCGCGAGATGCACCAGTCTTTGATGTTGGTCATCCAGTGCATGTACGTCTTCGTCCACAGCTCGGGGACGAACTTGGTCTTGCCGCTCTCGACGGCATCGATGCACTTCTCGGCGAGCGGCGCGGCCTTCACCCACCACTGATCCATCAGCATCGGCTCGATCACCGCGCCCGAGCGCTGGCTGCGGCCGCGCGGCACCTTGTACGGTTTCACCTCGCCGAGGAAGCCGCCGGCCTCGAGGTCGGCGACCACCGCCTTGCGCGCGTCGTCGACAGACATGCCGACGTACTTCTCCGGCGCGGGCGCGCACATCTTGCCCTTCGCATCGATCACCTGGACGACCGCGAGGCTCGCGATCAGGCTCGCCTCGTAGTCGTTCGGATCGTGCGCGGGCGTGATCTTCACGGCGCCGGAGCCGAATGCGGGATCGGGCCACGGCTTGCCGTCGCGCACGAGCTCGAACGGCACGATCGGAATCTGCCGGCCGGTGAGCGGCAGCTCGACCATCTTGCCGTGCAGCGCCTTGTAGCGCTCGTCGCTCGCGTGCACCGCGACCGCGGTGTCGCCGAGCATCGTCTCGGGACGCGTCGTCGCGACGATGATCTCGCCACCACCGCCGACGATCGGATACTTGATCTCCCAGAGGCTGCCGTTCTCCTCGGCGGTGTCGACCTCGAGATCCGACACGACGGTCTCGCTCGCGGGATCCCAGTTGATCATCCGCTTCGCGCGGAAGATCAGGCCCTCTTCGTAGAGACGAACGAACGCCTCGCGCACGGCGCGGTTGGACTTGTCGTCCATCGTGAAGCGCTCGCGCGGCCAGTCGAGCGAGAAGCCCATGAGCTTCTCCTGCTCGCCGATGCGACTGCCGCTGCGCTCCTTCCACGCCCACGCGCGCTTCATGAACTCGTCGCGGCCGAGCTCGAAGCGCGTCTTGTTCTCGCGGCGCTTCATGTCCTTCTCGAGGAGCACGTGGACCGCGATCGATGCGTGGTCGATGCCGGGCATCCACATCGCGTTCGAGCCCTGCATCCGCTTCCAGCGGATCAGGATGTCCTGCATCGTCGAGCCGAGCGCGTGGCCGATGTGGAGCGAGCCCGTTACGTTCGGCGGCGGCAGCGTGATCGAGTACGGGATCTTCGGTGCCGCCTCGTCCGCGTGAAAGAAACCATTCTCGAGCCAGAAGCTGAGCCAGCGAGGCTCCACTTCCGACGGGTCATACTGCTTCGGGAGTGCCGACGACGTGGTCATGGCGCGCGGCGGACGCTAGCACGCATGACGCGCTACATCACGCTGCCCAAACGGGCTTCAACCGGCGAAGGGGGCCGAAACGACGAAGGGCCCGGCGGTCGACCAGGCCCCTGTCGCGAGTCACGCGCAGGTCACTTCTTCTTCTTCTCGGCCTTCTGTTCCGCCTTGTCTGCCTTCTTCTCGAGCTTGTCGGCCTTCGCTTCCTGCTTGTCGGCCTTCGCCTCCTGCTTGTCAGCCTTGGCCTCCTGCTTGTCGGCCTTCGCCTCGAGCTTGTCGGCCTTCTTCTCCTGCCCCTTGGCCTCCGCGCGCTCGGCCTTCGCCTCGGTCCGCTCGGCCTTGGCCTCCATCTTCTCTGCCTTCATCTCGGTCTTCTCGGCCTTCTTGTCTGCCTTCTCGGCTTTCTTCTCCGCCTTCTCGGCGTCGTGCTCGGCCTTGCGCTGCTCGTTGCGCTCGTGGACCTCTTCCGATCGCGCCTGGCCGTGATTCCGGTGCTCCTCGGGCGGCGGCGGCGGCGGTGCCGGCATCGTCGCGGGCTCCGACGGCGGCGGCACGACAACGGTCGCTCCGCCCGACGGCGGCGGAGGCGGAGGTGCTGACGGCGAGGTCGACCGTCCCCCGACCAGACAGCCGGACAGCAGCAACGAAGCGATGAGATAGGTGCGATTCCGCATGGGTCTCATGCTAGGCGCACTTCAACGCGTCGCAGAAGGCGCCGATGTACCGCGCCTCCCCACCTCGTGAATCGTCGCGCGATCTTCGCGCGTTAGCCGACTCAGCTGCGCTTCGCGAGATCGCTGAGGTTCTCGCGGATGATCTGCTCGGCGAGCTCGGGAACAACCTCCCACACCACCCGCTCGACGACCTCGGTCGAGAGCTTGAGCAGCGCGAGCAGCTCCGGCGATCCGGGCTCGAGACCCGCGGTCTCGGCCAGGCGCGCAGCCATCTTCGCAAGCGTGCGCTCGACGAGTGCCGAGCGCTTCGTGGGCGATCCGGAGACCATGGGACTGCGATTCATGCCACCGATTCCTGCGTGGGAGACCGAGGGAGCGGACGAGGCAGAGGACGAGGCAGCTGCAGAGGCAGCCGGAGCGGGCGGACGGAGTCCAGGCGCAGCGCCCGGGCTCGTGCTGGCAGCCTGCGGCGCCATCGGCGGCACCGCCATCGCGGTCGTCTTCGCACCGCCGGGAACGGGCGTTCCCGTGGGCGTCACCGTCGGCGCGACGCCGGCGGGCATCTTGATCGTCGGCATGCCCATGATCGTCGCCGAGCGCGGCGGCATGTTCGCGGCGGCGGCCGCAGCAGCGGCAGCAGCGGCCGGCGTCGTCGCGGGTGCCTTGGCAGCAGCGGGCGCAGGAGCAGCAGCGGCAGGCGCAGCGGCGGCGGCCTGACCCGGCTTCGCGACGCCCGAGCCGGCCTTGCCGACGATCTCGGTGACCTTCTCGAGCATCGTCTGCGTGTCCCACGGCTTGGGGAGATTCGCATCGGCGCCGACCTGCGTGCCCTTCGCGGCATCGTAGGGAGCGCCGTTGCCGACGAGGATCACGACCGGAACATCGGCGGTCGCGCTGTCGGACTTGAGGGCGAGGCAGAGGTCGTAGCCCGTCTTGCCCGGCATCGCCGAGTCCGCGAGGACGACCGCAGGCTTCTGCGCCTTGGCCTTCTGCAGGGCTTCGTCGACGTTGCGCGCGCCGACGTACTGAAAGTCAGTGCCGCGGAACGTGATATCCGCGACCTGCTGCATCGTCGCGCTGTCATCGACGCACAAAACGATCTTGCTCACGTGGGTCCTCCCAAAGGCTCGAAGCAACAGTACCAGGGGCCTCGTTCGTCGGTCAAACCAACTGCCTAGAAACAGTGGGGCTTTTGGGGTAGCTTGCGCGACCGCCATGCCGAGCCATCACACCCCATTGCACCAGGCCGCGGCCGAGGCAGTCGCCGCCGCCACTGGAGTCCTCGCGACCGATCTCAAGGTCGAGGCGCCGCCGCGTGCGGAGATGGGTGATCTCGCAGTCGGCTGCTTCGCGATCGCCAAGGCCCAGGGCAAGAACCCCGCCCAGGTCGCCCAGGAGGTCGCGGCGAAGTTCGCGCCTACCGACCTCCTCGCGAGCGCGACCGCCGCGGGTCCGTTCGTCAACTTCAAGGCGAACCGGCAGGCCACGTTGCGCTGGGTCGTCGACGCGACGCTTCAGGGCAAGCTCCTGCCGCGCGAGCACGGCGCCGGCAAGACGATCACGATCGACTACGGCTCGCCGAACATCAGCAAGCACCTCGCCTATCACCACATCCGCGGCACGACGATCGGTCACGCGCTCGCGCAGAGCTTCCGCGCGCTCGGCTACAACGTCGTCGGGATCAACTTCCTCGGCGACTGGGGCACCACGCACGGCATGGTGATCGCCGCGTACTACGATCAGCTGAGCGGCAAGAAGCTGACCGTCGACGAGATCCAGAACCTGAGCGTCACGGTCGAGCAGCTCAACCAGCTCTACGTCGCGTTCCGCGCGAAGTACAAGGACACGACCGTCGCCGAGGATCGCGGCCGCGCGTACCTGAAGATGCTCGAGGACGGCGACGCCGAGGTCACCGCGCTCTGGCAGAAGTTCCGCGATGTGTCGTGGGCGGAGTTCGAGGAGGTCTACAAGGTCCTCGACATCGAGTACGACGATCTCAACGGCGAGTCGTTCTTCTGGAAGGACGGCGAGCGCATCGCGGCCGAGCTCGAGAAGCGCGGCTTGCTCGTCGAGAGCGAGGGCGCGAAGGTCGTCGAGCTCGAGGGCGAGAAGACGCCGATCCTCCTGCTCACGAAGGACGGCACGACGCTGTACGCGACGCGCGACGTCGCCGCGGCCGAGTACCGCGAGAAGACGTATCACCCGACGCGTTCGCTGTACGTCGTCGACCGCGGCCAGGCGACGCACTTCCGCCAGCTGTTCAAGCTGCTCGCGAAGACGGGCCACGGCTGGGCGTCTCGTCTGCAGCACGTGCCGTACGGTCTCGTCCGCGTCGGCGGCAAGAAGACCGGCACGCGGCTCGGCAACGTCGTGCTCATGCGCGAGGTGTTCACGATCGCCGAGCAGGAAGTGCGCGCGCGCATCGCCGAGGTCAACCCGAACCTGCCGCCCGACGTCGTCGACAAGGTGGCGCCGCAGGTCGGCATCGGCGCGGTGATCTTCGCGAACCTCGCCCCGCAGCGCGACAAGGACATCGACTTCGAGCTCGACAAGGCAGTCTCGCTCGACGGCGACTCCGGTCCTTACCTCCAGTACAGCCACGCGCGCTGCGCGTCGATCGGCCGCAAGGCGAACGAGACCGTGACCTCGATCGACGGCGTCGACTTCGCCAAGCTCTCGCATGACGCCGAGTGGGCGGTCGCCAAGAAGCTGCTCGAGTTCCCCGAGATCGTCGTCCGCTCGACCGACAACGCCGAGCCGCACGTCATCGCGCACTACCTGCTCGACCTCGCCGGCGAGTTCTCGCGCTGGTACACGCTCGGCAACGCAGACGCGACGCTGCGCGTGCTCGTCGACGACGCCGACGTCCGGCGCGCCCGCCTCGCGCTCGTCGCGGCGGTCCAGGCGACGCTCCGCGAGGGCCTGTCGCTGCTCGGCATGGCCGCGCCCGATCAGATGTAATGAACCCGCGGTTCTTCGCGTCCCCCGCTGCATTCCGCGCGTGGCTCGCGAAGAACCACGCGACGGCGAGCGAGTCGGCTTTCACAAGCGCGCGACCGGCAAGCCGACGCTGACGTGGCCCGAGTCCGTCGACGAGGCACTGTGCTTCGGCTGGATCGACGGCGTCCGCAAGAAGGTCGACGAGGCGCACACGATCCGCTTCACGCCGCGGAAGCCGACGAGCATCTGGAGCGCGATCAACGTCGCGAAGGTCATCGCGCTGCGCGACGCGGGCAAGATGATGCCCGCCGGCGCTGACGCTCCGATCGTCAGGGCGTGGCGGGCTTCGCGATCTTCGTGAACTTCAGCGTCATGCGATCGCTCTCGCCGATCGCCGCGTACTTCTCCTTGTCCTTGTCGCCCTCGCGGAAGTTGGGCGGAAGCGTCCACACGCCCTTCGCGTAGTCCTTCGTGTCTTTCGGGTTCGCGTTGACCTCCGACTTGTCGGCGAGCTTGAACCCGGCGGCCTCGACCTTCGCGATCACCCAGTCCTCGGCGAGGTAGCCCGACTCCGCCGTGTCCTCGCCCTTGGTGCCCGGCTTGGCGCGGTGGGCCTCGAGGCCGAACGTGCCGCCGTCCTTGAGCGCCGCGTGGATCGCCGCGAGGTACGCGTCGAGCTCACCGCGCCGCTGCCAGTTGTGCATCTCGCGCATCGCGATGACGACGTCGGCCTTGCCGTCCTCGCCGAGCTTGATCGACGGGCCGATGTTCACGCGCTCGACCTTGTCGAACAGCTTTGACTTCGCGAGGAACAGGTCGAGGCTCTTGCCATACGCCGTCGTCATCTTGTCCGCCGGGCCGTTCGCGTCCGGGCCCGCCACGATCAGCTTGCCCTTCGCACCGACGAACGGCGCCAGGATCTCCGTGTACCAGCCGCCGCCGGCGCCGAGCTCCACGACCGTCGATGCGGGCGTCACCCCGAAGAACACGAGCGTCTCGAGCGGGTGCCGCGCGGCATCGCGATCCTTGGCGCCCGGCGTGCGGTGATCGCTTGCGAGGATCGCCGTCAGCGCCTCCTTGTTGTCCTTGGACGCCTTGTCTCGCAGCGCGATCGCCGCCGACTCCAGCTCGGGCGTCCACCGCGCCTTCTCCTTCTCGGCCGCAGCCTGGTCATCGGCGATCTTCTTCGCGACCTTCTCGGCGTCGGTCGGTCCCGCATCGGCCACGGCGACCGCCGGAGCCGGCGTCTTCGTCTCGGGCTCGGCCTTCGGCGCCTCCTTCTTGCAGGCGCCGACCGACAGAGACAGAACAAGTAGCGACGTACGTAGCTTCATCCGTCCGGGTGTAGCCGCCCTCGAGGCAAACGTCACCCGTCCGGGCCCGTGATATCGCCGCTTAACGTCGCTTAACGTCGGTCAACAGGACGACGGCTCACCGCTGCCCGACGACGATGTTCGTGCCGTCGAGCACGACGTCGCCGCCGAACACGAGCGCCCCGTCTTCCTGTTTCGGCGCACCGAGCTTGGCCTCGAGCGCATGCGCGAGCACGTCGTGATCGAGCGCTGTCTCGACGGTGTACGAGCGCACGACATCTGGCATCTCGTCGTCGAGCGGCTCGCCGAGCACGATCTGCGCGCCGCGTGCCGCCGTGTCGACGGGCCACAGATCGATCCGGCCACCATCGACGCGCGCGCCGAACCTCGCGCGCACCTGCGCCGCGCTCGCTCGCCGACCTCGCGCGGCGGTCCCCATGCTTTCGCGAGACGTGCGCGCAGGTCGGCGCCGGGCAGCGTGATGCGCAGCGCGCCGATCGGCCATTCGCGCACCTCGGTGTCGCGCGGCATCCGGAACGCGCGCCAGATCACGTCGCGAAACTCAGGCTCGTGCAGCTCGCACCACGCGGCGATCGTCGCCGTCTTCTCGCAGTACCGCCTTGGCAGCTTCTTCGCGACGAGCTCCGGCGTGAGCGCGATCTGCGCGAACGGACCGGCGAGCACC
>JABFXX010000527.1 GCA_013368795.1 Kofleriaceae bacterium | reverse complement strand
GCTCACCCTCGGCGTTGGCGCCGGGACGGTCGCGCTCGTGAAGCATGCGGATCGCACGGCGCCCGGCGCCCCTGCCGAGATGCGCGCGCACGAGGCCCGCTCGATCGAAGCACCGGCTCTGCCGAGCGAGCCCGTTCCAGAGCCGCAGGCACCGCCCATCGAGCAGCACGCGCCGATCGAGCCGCCAACTTCAATCGCGTCACGACCCGCGGTCGAACGGAAGCCAGCTCCTACCATCGAGGGGTCGCCGGTTGCCGCGACGCCGCCTTCGAGTGACGAGTCGCAAGTGCAGCTGCTGCGCCGCGCGTGGGCCGCGCTCAACACCGGCGCCGCCGTGGAGGCCCTGGCGCTCGTGCGCGACGACATTCGACTCCATCCCGACGGTGTGCTCACCGAAGAGCGCGCTGCGCTCAACGTGCTCGCGCTCGCGAAGCTCGGCCGTCACGACGAAGCCCGAGCCGCATCGACGGCATTTACATCGCGCTACCCCACCAGCGTTCACCGTGCGCGCATCGAGCGCGCCCTCGAGGAGAAACCATGAAGCGGATCGTTGCACTGGCGTGTTTGGTTGCAGGTTGTCACGCGAGCGAGGAGAACCTCGGCTTCAGTGCCGTCGGCACGCCGCGCTGGGCGGTGACGTTCGGCGGGCCGAACGACGACGAAGGCAGAGCGGCGGCGGTGGACTCGCTCGGTGACGTCGTCGTCGGCGGCACGCTCGATGCGATGGCCGCGCCGGGCGAAACGAATGCGTGGCTAGCCCGCGGATTCATCACCAAGCGCGTCGCGAGCGACGGCGCCGAGCGCTGGACGCGCACGTTCACGAGCATGGGCGTCCGGTCGGCCTCGTGGATCACCGATGTCGCGGTCGGCGCGCAGGACACGGTCATCGCCGTCGGCGCGTACACCGGGACCGTCGACTTCGGCGGCCAGATGCTGTCGGACCCGGACAATTCGGGAGGCGGCTTCGTCGCCGCGTACTCGTCGCAGGGGCAGCTCCTCTGGCTGAACGGGTTCGAGAACACACAACCGCTGACCGTCGTGACCGATCGAGAAGGCCGGATCTATGCCGCCGGTGTCTTCGTAAGCACCTCGCTCGACCTCGGCGGCACGATCTACACCGAGAGCGCCGGCGATCAGGACTCGTTCGTCGCCGCATACGACCCGCAGGGCGCGCTCGTATGGGGCACCGCGTTTCAGGCGACCGGTGGACCGGTGGCGACCGGCCTCGCGATTGCGGGCAACGGCGACCTGCTTGTCACCGGCGGGCTCGCCGCACCGGCCTCGCTTGGCGGCGCCGTCCTCGATCCGCAGGCAGACTCGGCCGTGTTCCTGACTCGCTTCAGGCGCGACGGCCTCTACCTCGCATCGCAGCGACTCGGCCGCATGGGCGCCTACGCCGCGGTGAGCGCGAGCATCGCCGTCGATGCAAGTGGCCACATCGTGATCCAGCGCGTCGAGCAGGACAACAGTCAAGCGCGCCAGCCGAGGCCGAACATCGTCCAGGTCCTCGCCGACGACGGACACGAGCTGTGGAGCTCGACGATCGACGATCGCGGCAGCTACGGCCCGCAGATCCGCACGCTCGCGACCACACCCGATGGCCTCATCGTCACGAGCTCGTGGACTGACAATCCGGTCGTACCCGACGAGGGCTCGATGGAGGTCGTCACGTACGACGCTGCTGGACAGTCCGGTATGGATGCATTCGGCGAGCGCGTTGCCCACTTCGTCGGGCAGACGCTCTCGTATGACACCGCCGTCGGCGCGGCGGGCTCGCTCGCGTACACCGGCGCGTTCGGCGGCCAGGTCGACTTCGGCGCCGGCGGACCGGCCGGAACACACGGCGAATACGACACCGACGTGTTCATCGTCGCCGTCGATCCGCCGCCCGCACTCTGAACCGAGAGAGCGTGGCGCTCCCGTGACGATCGCGTGCGCGGATGGCTCGCCAATTCGATCGCGCCCGGTAGATTGCGCGCATGAAACGCAAGCCTCTCGGTCGTAGTGGTCTCTACGTCTCCGAGCTCTGCCTCGGCACGATGACATTCGGCGGCGCTGGGTACTGGAAGGTCATCGGAACCCTCGGCGAGACCGAGGTCGATCGCATCGTCGGCAGCGCGCTCGACGCCGGCATCAACTTCATCGACACCGCGAACGTGTACTCGGAGGGCGAATCCGAGACGCTGCTCGGCAAGGCGCTCGCGCGGCTCAAGCGGCGCCGCGACTCGGTCGTCGTCGCGACGAAGGTCCGCGGCCGCATGGGCAAGGACGTCAATCAGATCGGCCTGTCGCGCTACCACATCATGACGTCGATCGACGAGAGCCTCCAGCGGCTCGGCCTCGACCACATCGACCTCTACCAGATCCACGGCGTCGACCCGACGACACCGATGGAGGAGACGCTGCGCGCGCTCGACGACGTCGTGCGTGCCGGCAAGGTCCGCTACCTCGGACTCTCGAACCTGCCCGCGTGGCAGCAGATGAAGGCGCTCGCGATGCAGGACGCGAACGGCTGGTCGCGCTTCATCAGCGCGCAGATGTACTACACGATCGCGGGACGCGACATCGAGCGCGAGGTCGTGCCGCTCGCACTCGATCAGGGACTCGGCATCATGCCGTGGAGCCCGCTCGCCGGCGGCCTCTTGAGCGGCAAGTTCGATCTCGAGGCCGACGCCAAGGTCGAGGGCGCGCGTCGCTCCGACTTCGACTTCCCGCCGGTGGATCGCACGCGCGCGGCGGCGTGCATCCGCGCGATGAAGCCGATCGCAGAGAAGCGCGGCGTCAGCGTCGCGCGCATCGCGCTCGCGTGGCTGCTCGCGCAGCCGCACGTGACGAGCGTGATCATCGGCGCGAAGAACGACAAGCAGCTCGCCGACAACATCGCGGCGACCGAGGTGACGCTGACGCCCGAGGAGCTCGCGAGCCTCGACGCGGCGAGCGCACTGCCGCTCGAGTACCCGGGCTGGATGGTCGGCTGGCAGAACCGCGACCCACGCACGTAGGCCTCGCGCGCGCCGCTGGGCCACACGG
This sequence comes from Kofleriaceae bacterium, assembly GCA_013368795.1. Lineage (GTDB taxonomy): Bacteria > Myxococcota_A > Polyangia > Haliangiales > Haliangiaceae > JABFXX01. Next base: position 8,698 of record JABFXX010000527.1, on the reverse strand, counting down.
CGAACCGCCGAAGGGTCTGCACACGCCGCGAGCCCGCGGACGGGTCTACGATCGCGGTCGTCGTCGAGCATCGGCGTTCACCACGTGCGGGCATTCGATCGCCGCGCGGCGGTCGGCGCGCGCCGGGCGCCCGGCTCGTAGCTAGCCGCGCATGATGTCGCTCCAATTCACCTGCGATCGCGTGGCCTGGCCGCTGCAATCAGGGCATTCGCGATTTTTCGCAGGAGAGGACCATGCGTAGTGTTTCAAGTGCTCTCGCGGGTACGGTCGCGACCGTAGCGGTCGTATTCAGCGGCGGTTGCGACTCGTCCGACGCGGGCTCGAACGCCGGACAGGCGACCGGCTCGGGCAGCGACGCCGGCAGTGGCTCGAGCGCGCCAGGTGCCATGTCGACGTCGTGCCCGTCACCGGTTCCCGTATTCAATGCGGTCGATCCGATCAGCGGCGAGATGTGTCACCCGAGCGCATGCACGCCGGGGTTCTGCAGTCGTTCCGATATCGCACCGCTCGGCAATCACGACGTGACGCAGCCGCTCCAGGATCGTCTCGTCACGATGGACTGCAGCCCGCACAGCGTTGCGCCCGTGCAGATCTTCAAGGAGGCGGACGTCGCCAGTCAGCTGTTCGCGTACTTCCTGCTCGACAGCACCGGCTTTCAGCCGAGCGTGTTCACCACGATCATTCCGGGCGTGAACGACACGGCGATGCGCACCGTGTGGGGCGCGAACTGCGATCTTCCGACGATCGGTTCGGTGCGCCTCGCGCTCGAGCCGAAGCCCGGGCTGCCGACGGACCCGGATGATCCGCATGCGTTCATCGACATCTTCACCGACATCCGCAGCCTGTTCGTCATCAACAACGAGAGTGGTTGGTACGAGGGCTGGATGATCCACGATCTGAAGGTCGCGCCCGTCGCACCGCTCGGTGCAAACGGCAAATCACCGGTCGGCACGATCACGCCGGAGGACGCACAGGCCCTCCTCGCGATCGGCCCCAACAACGTGCCCGGCAACCTGTTCACCGTCGACGGCCAGGCGCCGCACCTGCCGAGCCCGAGCGATCATTTCCCCGACAAGGTGACGAACGTCGTGTCGCTCTACCTGAGCATGGGTGCGTACAACGCACTCCAGCAGTCGGACGCGCACAACTACTGGGAGTTCAACTACCAGACGAACTGGATCCATCCGCTCTACGAGCTGCCGTTCACGGGTGGATTCCCGAGCCACAGCCCGACGGCTCCCGCGACCGCGTACCAGGACGGCCTGATCAGCTTCCGCCAGTCGATCGTCCCGGGTGACTCGCCCGGCGACAACAACCGGAGCAAGGAGCTCGCGGTCATGTTCGGCGACAACCCGGACCTGCCGCGCGATCCGGACAAGTTCGACGCCGAGATCGATGCGCAGCGCGAGTTCCGCGAGCGCTTCGTGCCGAGCGGCATCGCGCGCGAGGTCTTCCTCAATACGTTCGAGCGGCTCGCCTCGTTCGAGCCGAACGAGCATGACCTCACCCAGCGCCTGCTGAAGGGCTACAAGGCCGCGATCGCGCTCGCCGACACCAACGGCAACGGAATCATCTCGGCAGAGGAAGGCGATATCGACACGCCGAACCCGAACTGTCCGTCGGGTGACAACTCGTGTCTGTTCCTGATCCCCCGCGACTACCAGCGCTTCGCGGTGACGCGCGAGATCAACGACGCCCTGCTCGCGCCCCGCTTCGCGCCGAGCACGCGCGGGTTCGCGCTGTCGGGCACGATGGTCACCGGCTTCCCGCAGTTCAGCGCGTCGGAAGGCCGCGACACCGACGACCGCTAGAACAGAATCGACGAGGCAAGCGAGACCGTGACGCCGCGCTGGCCGCCGACGTAGTAGCCGAACACGCTGCTCACCGGCGAAAAGTCGATGCCGATCACATTGAGGTTGAGACGCATGTTCCGGGTGTCGAACGGGTAGTAGTTACCTCCACCGATCACCTCCCATGCGTTGTTGAACGCGCCGAATACGAACGAGTGCGCGCCGTACACCTCGACCGTCTTCGGAATCGCCATGTAGCTCCCCTGGACGTAGTAGCCGCTGTCGGTGATCGACGTCATCGGCAGCGGCCCGTCTGCGAGGAAGCGATCGAGCCAGCGGCGGTAGAGCTCGACCTGGAGAAACCAGCCGCGATACTTGAGCCCCGCGTCGACCGCGACGAGGTGGTAGTTGGCCTTCGCGACCGTGACACCGGGCGCGAGTGTGTCGGTCTCGAACAGGTTGAGCGAATCCGAGATCCGGATCCGTGTGTTGTCGGGCGAGCGCTCCGAGATCTGGCTCGCTCGGTCCGCGCGAGAGTATGCGGCAGACGCGCCGAACCGCGTTGCAAGCTCGTCGTGGTCCTCGTAGTCGCCGAACCCGCCGCGCTCCCCGAATTCACCGGTCGTCGGCAACCACCACACCGTCGCTCCATACGCGAGGTCTCGGGTGTCCTCGAACGCGGTGATTCCGAGCTCGCTCAAGTTGGTACCGACCATCACCGTGTAGTGGAGGCGATCGATCGGCTCGCCGTGCGCCCACAGGCCGCTCGTGTAGCCCGGACGAAAGTACTCGTCGGCCATCACGCGGTCCGGCGCGAGCCAGTAGGGATGCGAGCCACCGTTCGATCGAGTGCCCGGAATCGCGTTGACGCCGGCGAACAGCACGAACGCGCGGCTGAATCGGTAGTTCATGTTGCCGACCACGGCAACCTGCTGGGACGAGTTCACCGTCCAGACGTTCACCAGATAGTGCATCTGCTTCGAGTAGACCCAGCCCTTGAAGAAGACCTGCACGCGATGGAACTGCAGATCGTTGCGCGCGTGAACGACGTGCTCGCGGCCGAGATGATCGAGGAACGTCTGGTTGGCCGGCAGCTGGTTCAGATAGCGAAACAGCGCGTAGATGCTGATCGAGAGCTCGCCGCGGTCGGTCTTGGCCACCTTGAAGCCCTTGCCCGGATCGACGGCGCCCCACGTGCGTGGTTCGGTCTCGGACTTGTCACCGGTGTCGTCTGACTTCGTCGACGGCGCTGACTCCGGCTCTCCCGATGCGAGCCCGGCCAGGACGAGCACGGCGCAGGCGATTCGTCGCCCGGCCATACTAGAAGTTGATCGACACCGCGAGCGACACGGTCTCGCCCTTCAGGCCGCCGACGTAGTAGCCGAAGCTGCTGCTGACCGGCGAGCGATTCATGCGGATGATCTGGCCGTTCAGGCGAATGTCGCGCGTGTTCGCGAAGAACCAGTTCACACCGGCGAGCCACTCGTACTCCGTCTTGAATCCGGCGTCCTTGTCACCGAACACCCACGACGTCGCGCCGTAGGCCTCGAGCTTCTGCTTGACCGGATAGAACGCGGCCTGGAGGTAGAACCCCTGGTCGACGATCGACGTCACCGGAATCGGCCCGTCGGTCACGAAGTCACCGAGCCAGCGCAGGAAGTAGCTGCCCTGCAGGAAGATGCCCTTGTACTTGAGGCCTGCATCGGCCGAGAGCAGCCGGTAGCGCACCTTGCGGACGCTGACACCATCCGCGAGCGCGCCGAGCTCGAACACGTTGAGGCTGTCGGCGAGGCGGATCGTCGTGTTCTCCGGCGCCTTTGCCGTCAGCTCGACGAAGCTATCCTCGCGGCTGTTCACACCGGAGACCCCGAACCGCGTCGCCAGCTCCTCGTGCCACTCGTAATCGTCGAAGCTGCCGTTCGGGCCGAACTCGTACGTCGTCGGCATCCACCAGATCGACGCGGCATACGCGAAGTCACGCGTGAGCTGGGTCGCGGTGATGCCGAGCGCGCTGAGGTTGTTGCCGACCATGCCCTGATACCAGAGCCCGGGGTACACCTCGCCGCTCGCCCAGATGCCGTGCGTGAAGTACGGGCGGAAGTACTCGTCGGCCATCACGCGATCGTGCCCGAGCCAGTATGGGTGCGAGCCCTGCAGCGTGCGCGTGCCCGGTAGTGCGTTGAGACCGCCGTACAGGCTGAACGCGCGATGAAACTGATAGCCAAGGACCGCGAAGATCGCGGTTTGATCGGTCGTGTTCACCGTCCAGAACGTGATCTGGTAGCGGAGCTTGGGAAGGCCGAGCCAGCCCTTGAGGTGGACCATGATGCGGTGGGCCCAGATGTCGTGGCGCGCATCGACATGGTGCGGGCGGCCGAGGTGGTCGAGGAATACCTCCCCCGCGGGCAGCTGATTGAGATAGCGAATCAGCGCGTAGGCGCTGATGTCGAGCTCGCCGATCTTCGAGCGGTGGAGCAGCATGCCGGCGCCCGGCGTCACCGCGCCCCATGTCTCGAGGCCCGGGTTCTCCTTCTCCTTGTCGGACGACTTCGCCGCAGGCGGCTGTGTCGCGCGCTCGGCCGCTGCCTTCTCCTCGGCGCGCTTGGAAGGTTTCGCCGGCGGCTCGACGTCCGGTGATTGAGCGCGCGCGTTCGCGAACAGCCCGGCGATCACGAAGGCCGTCAAGCACACACATGGAGCGCGACGGCCGAGCATCCCCGCAGCGCGAAGCAACGAGCGTTCCGCGCACACAAGCGTGCGAGTCGCGCCGCGTGCGCGCGTATTCGCTGCGCCACTGGATCACGTCGCGCGATGGCCGCTGTACTCGCCGCCCACGCTCGCCCCGAGAAGCGTACGTCGCGCGCGGTAGCTCGTCACAGATCCTCCGTGGTTCGCCGGACGTTCTACGTAGCGCGCGCGACGGCAACGGCGGTCCAGCTCTTGCTCGGTGAGTCGACGCTCCGACTCCTTTGGAGGGCGCACATGGCTCGCGTTGGAATGTCAATGCTCGGGCTCGGTCTACTCGCGGTCGCGCGGCTCGCGTCTGCGCAGCAGCCCGCCGCGCCACCGCCTCCATCGCCAGCGCCGCCGACGGAGCCACCTCCGCCGAGACCGCCGGAGAACTGGGCGCCGCCACTGCCGCAGACGCCGCCGCGCGAGGAGGCGCCACCCGCCACCGAGCCGACGACCAGCTCCGGAACACCGACGACCAGTACCGGAACACCGGTGACGTCCCAGGAGATCAAGGCCGCCGAAGAGCCGACGAGCTCCGGCGCCGCCACGACCGAGGAGCCGATTCTCCCGGAAGAGGTCGACGAGGCGACCGAGCTCGAGATCTACGGCTACAACATGCTCGATACCGGCTTCGACTTCGGCAAGATCGGCGACCCGAACTGGCAAGACGTGATGCGGCCGACGAAGCTGCCGGCGTTCAAGAACGAGTTCGGCAAAGGTCCGCGCACGTACATGTCCGTCCGCCAGTCGCGGTTCGGCACGAAGGCGAAGTTTCCGACCGAAGTCGGCGAGGTGAAGGCACAGTTCGAGTTCGAGCTGTTCGGCGTCGGCGTCGACGAGGGACAGACGACATTCCGACTGCGCCACGCGTACGGCGACTGGAAGACGATCCGCGCGGGACAGACATGGAGCCCGTTCATGGACATCGACGTGTTCCCGAACTCGCTCGAGTACTGGGGACCGAACGGCATGGTGTTCTTCCGCAACGTCCAGCTCGCGTGGATGCCCGTGCAGGGAGACTCGCGGGTCACCGTCGCGCTCGAACGACCCGGCGCGAGCCCGGACACCGGCAAATACACCGGCCGCATCGAGCTCGAGAACATCGTGTCGCGATTCCCCGCGCCCGATATCTCGGCGGAAGGACGCCTCGGCGGCAAGTGGGGCTATGTCGAGGTCGCCGGCATCGCGCGCTGGATCACGTGGGACGACCTCGATCCGGCGTTGCCACGCCTCGACGGCAGCGCATTCGGCTGGGGCGTGAACGTCAGCAGCAACATCAAGCTCGGCCCGACGACCGCGAAGCTACAGGCCGTCTACGGCTCGGCGATCGAGAACTACATGAACGACGCGGGCGCCGACGTCGGCCCGAAGTCGACCGGCAATCCCGATGCCCCTGTCGACGGCGTCGGCCTTCCGGTGCTCGGCCTCGTCGCGTTCCTCGACATCCAGTGGCCGGTCAAGCAGCTCACGAGCACGGCCGGGTGGTCGTTCGTGTGGATCGACAACTCGGACGATCAGCTGCCCGACGCGTTCCACATCGGCCACTACGCGCTCGCGAACCTGCTCGTCCATCCGACCGACCGCCTCATGCTCGGCGCCGAGTTCCAGTTCGGCCGGCGCGAAAACTTCAGCGACGACTTCGAGGTCAACGACTACAAGCTCCAGTTCTCGGTCAGATACTCGTGGGCGAAAACGTTTGGAGGCAAATGATGGTGACGTCTCGCATCAAGTGGACTCTCGTCGCCGCCGCCGTCGCGATCGGCGCGGCGTACGGCCCCGGTGTCGCGATCGGCCAGCAACGCGGCGCGCCGACGAACGGCAACGGCACGCAGATCGACGACGTGATGAAGACCGTGTACGCGCGCTACAAGGACCTCAAGGAGGGCAAGAACGCGGACTACATCCCTGCCCTCGCGAAGGTCGATCCGAACATCTACGGCGTCGTGCTCGTCACCGTCGATGGCCAGGTCCACGCGATCGGCGACCTCAAGTCCGAGGTCTCGATCCAGTCGATCTCGAAGGTGTTCACGCTCGCGCGCGTGTTCCAGGACATGGGCGAGGAGACCGTCGAGGAGACGATCGGCGTCGACGCGACCGGCCAGGCGTTCAACTCGATCGTCGCGATCGAGCAGTACAAGGGCCAGGAGATGAACCCGATGGTCAACGCGGGCGCGATCGCGACGACCGCGATGGTCAAGGGCAAGACGTTCGACGAGAAGTTCAAGCGCATCCTCGAGACGCACGAGGCGTTCGCGGGACGCAAGCTCGGCGTCAACAACGAGGTCTGGAAGTCCGAGGCCGCGACGAACCAGCGCAATCAGGCGATCGGCCAGCTCATGTTCGCGTACGAGCGCATCAAGTCCGATCCGAAGCTCGCCGTCGACGTCTACACGAAGCAGTGCGCGATCTCGGTCAACGCGAAGGACCTCGGCATCATGGCGGCGACGCTCGCGAACGGTGGCAAGAACCCGGTGACCGGCACGCAGGTGATCGACGCCAAGTACATGCCCGGCATCCTCGCCGTCATGGCGACCGCCGGCCTCTACGACGACTCCGGCAAGTGGCTCTTCTGGACCGGCCTGCCCGGCAAGAGCGGCGTCGGCGGTGGTCTCATCGCGGTGTCGCCGGGCAAGTTCGGCATCGCCGTGATCTCGCCGCCGCTCGACAAGGCCGGCAACAGCGTCCGCGGCCAGCGCACGATCGCCGACGTCTCGAACGCGCTCGGCGGCAACCCGTTCGCCGTGCAGCCGTACCCCAAGGCGACCGCGCGCAGGTAGCACGATGCGCATGCGAATGCGGATCGGTCTCGTCGCGGTGACCGTCGCCGCCGCGCTCGCGCTCTTGCTCGCGACGAGCGTCGGCCGTCCCGTGACGCATGGCCCGCGCAAGCCCGGCGCGTCGTTCAAGTACATCGCGAACGACTCGCACCTTCATCTGACGAACTACATCCAGGAAGGCCCGCCGATGTCGAGCATCGTCCCTCTCATGGGCGACAAGATCGGCCGCGCCGCGATCTTCGGCATCCCGCTGCAGCAGGAGTGGTCCTATCGCTCGTCCGGCAGTGCCGCACCGACCTACTACCTCGAGACCGACGCAGACCTCTATTACTACTCGTTCACCGACGCGTACATCGCGACCCAGTACCGCTCGCTGAGCAAGGTCGACCAGGCGCGATTCGATCCGATGATCACCGGCTTCAACCCGGCGGACATGTACGCGGCCGATCACGTCAGGCGCGTGCTCGAGACCTACCCCGGCGTGTTCGTCGGCATCGGCGAGTTCTCGATCCACAAGGAGTTCGTCACGTCGAAGGTCGCCGGCGCTGCGCCTAGCATCGGCGACCCGGCGCTCGATCGGCTGTTCGAGTTCTGCGCCGAGGTCGGCCTCGTCGTGCTCGTCCATTGCGATGCCGACACGCCGTTCCCCAAGGCGGGCAACGACCCCGCGTACTTCGACGATCTCCTCGCGATGTTCCGCAGGCACCCGAAGACGACGTTCATCTGGGCGCACATCGGCCTGGGCCGCGTGATCCGGCCATTCCCCGACATGGGCAAGCTGATCGAGAAGATGCTCGACGACCCGACGCTGCGGCACGTCAACGTCGACATCTCGTGGACCGAGGTGGCGAAGTACCTGACCGCGACGCCGCAGACGCCGGAGCTCGTCGCGAGCATCATCGAGAAGCACCCGGACCGGTTCCTGTTCGGTACCGACGAGGTCGCGCCGAAGTCCCAGGGCGAGTATCTGAAGGTGCTCGCCATGTACAACCCGCTCTGGGACCGCCTGCCGACCGACGTGGCCGATCAAGTGCGCAAGCGGAACTACGAGCGCATCTTCGACAACGCACGCGTGAAGGTCCGCGCGTGGGAGGCATCGCATCGCGTGCGTTCGCCCGCTCCGTCGAGGACGCAGACGCTGCCCGAGCCACCCCCGACGTTCGAGAGCACCAACTAAACACACGAAGCTGATACTTCGCACGGGTCGCAGTAGCCCTCGGCGCACGGCGCGAAGCGGCAACGCTCGCCGAGGTGCGCGACGGGCGGCCTCTCGTCGCCCTCGCACGTGCCGCGACAGCGGCGTTCACCGCGCCGACGAGGTCCGGGTCGAGCGGAAATCGATCCAGCGCCATGCAGGTCGCGAGGTCCGGGTAGACACCACAGCGGATCTCGTGGCGG